>JAXIPI010000391.1:0-6910 GCA_045403015.1 Gaiellaceae bacterium
CCGCCCAACAGGCGGCCACCCGCCCCCCGGGTTATCCCCCCCACCCTCCCCGGGGGCTCTTCCCCGCCTGGGGTGGGCGGCGCCCGGGCCCCCGGCCCCCCGCACACCACCGCCGTAGGATTGGCTTCGTGAAGCGGCGGCTCGTCTTCGTCCTACTCGGGTGCGCGGGCGCAGTCGCGGTCGCGGCTCTCGTGGTCCGCGCGGGCGGCGACGACCCGGCGCCCGCTGCCGTCGCCGTCGACCTCGAGTCCTGCCGGAATCTGCTCCCCGACGCTTCCCGCGAGTGCTGGACGGGGGAGTTCCTGGCGGCGGTCGACGGCCAGGACGATCCGAGGCCTGCGGTCGCGGCGATCGCGGACGCCGCCTGGAGGGAGGGAGGCTTCCTCCTCTCGAGTTGCCACGGACTGATGCACACCGTCGGCCGCACCTACGCGCGGGACGCCGGCATCACGCTCGCGACCCTGATGGACTACCTGCCGCGGAGCAATGACCCCGGCTGCAGCGCGGGCTTCGCGCACGGCCTCGTCACCGGTGTCGGCGCGCAGATCGACCCGCGGCATCCGGGCGAGGCTGCGGCCGTCTGCACGGAGGCCGGCACGCGCTACCAGCGCTACAGCTGCGTCCATGGGCTCGGCCACGCGTTCATGCGGATCCACGGCGACCGGCTCGCGCCGGCGCTCGCTCTCTGTCGCTCGCTCGGCTCGCGGTTGGCGCCGGACTGCGCGCAAGGCGCCTACCACGACTACTGGTTCGCGGTCGTCGGCGCCGACGAAGCGAGCCTGCCGGCCGGGGCGACCACCGACCCGCGACGGCTGTGCGGGACTCAGCCGACCGCGCTGGTGCGGCCATGCTGGTACCGGGCCTTCGTCGACAACCGGCCGGAGGGGATCGTCGTCGACTCACCCGAGCACCTCGACGTGCTCTGCGAGGGCCTCGACGGGCTCCAGCGTCAAGCCTGCGTGACGGGCGCGGCGGTGATCGGCCCGGCGGATCCGGCCCTCCAGCTCGAGCTTTGCGCCGGGCTCGACGACCCATCCGACGCAGTCGGTTGCATTCGCGGCACCAAGACGCAGAACCTGCTCGGCAGCCCGGCGTCCGACTTCGTTCGGCTGATTGGCCGTTGTGAGCTCTTCGCCGGCGCGACTCGCTCTGGGTGCTACCGCTGGTTGGGGAAGGCGATCGCGGTGCTCACCGACGGCGCGTTCGAGCGGACCGGCTGCCCGAAGCTTGCAGCGGCAGACGCTCGGCGCGGCTGCCGCGCCGGCGCGCGGACGATGGAAGACGCTCTCGTGACGTTCAGCTGACCGAGGCGGGAGGCAGGTGTACGCTGCGGCCATGGACGAGACGGTCGTGGTGAAGGTCGTTCCTGACGAGCCCGAGGCTGAGATCATCTGCGGTCTTTTGCGCTCGGCCGGTATCGAGTGTGGCTACCGCGAGACCGACGCCCTCGACTCGACGCTCGAGGACTTCCTGCCTGTCGGGCCGCGCGAGATCCACGTGCACCCGTCGGATCTCGAAGCGGCGCGATCACTGCTCGGCGAGGGCTAGAGGCTTGATGTGAAACCTGAGCGGGTCTGTGGGGCCGCCCCAGACACGGCGCCAGGCCGTCTCTTCGTCCTCACGCAGGCAGCCAGCCTGCGCTTCGGACGCCGAGCCGCCCTGGCTTGGTCTGGAACAGCCCCACAGCGCGCCAATTCCACATCAAGCCTCTAGCGGCGTAGGCAGCGCCTCAATCTCGTCCGGTCGCAACCGATGACACGAGGGTGGCGACTACTGCGCAACCGCACGCCGACGATCGCGAAGGCGTGCTTTCCGACTGGGAAGGATCGCCGTTCGGCATCGCTTTCCTGAACTCCGACGGCCACATCGTGAACAGCAACACGGCGATGCGGTCGCTCATCGGCTACGAGCCGGCCGAGCTGGCGGCGATGCCGGTCTCGAAATACACCCACCCTGACGACGAGTTCGAGAGCGTCTCAAACTTCCGCCGGCTCATCGCCGGCGAGATCGACTCGTACCGGCTCGAGACGCGGCTGATCGGGAAGGACGGCACCGTGGCCTGGGTCGATGGCTACGTCCGCGCGACGCAGGAGGAACCGGGCGCGCGGAGGACGGCCCTGGCGAAAGTCCAAGACATCACGCCGCGCAAGCTCGCCGAGCTGGCGCTGCGTGACCAGAACGCCCGCTTGTCGCGAGTGGTGGAGACCCAGGCCGAGATCGCCGCCGACGACCTCGACCTCGACGGGGTGTCGGAGCTGATCGCGCGGCGCGCGCTCGAGCTGACCGCAGCCGACGGCGCGGTGGTGAGCATCCTCGACGGAGACGAGCTCGTGACGCGCGCCACGATCGGCAGCACCGCTCCGGCGGCTCTGATCAGCGTGCCGCTTCTCCACCGCGGGAGGGATGTCGGGTCGCTCAGCGTGGCAAAGGGCGTGGGCGTCAGCGAGGAGGATTGCCGAACGCTGGAGCTGCTTGCGGTCCTGCTCTCCTCGGCGGTGAGCGTTGCGGCCGAGCGCGAGGCGCGGCGCGAGCAGGTGGAGGCCCTCGCTCGCTTCGAGACCATCTTCGAGCAGGCTCCGATCGGTATCGGCCTCGTCAGTCTGGATGGCCGGCTGGTGAACACCAACTCGGTCATGCGCGACATCAGCGGGCGGAGCGCGGAAGAGCTCGCGAGCCGGGACGTGAGCGAGTACGCGGTGCCCGAAGACGTCGACGGAGTGGTCGAGCGCTTCGTCGCGATGCTTCGGGGGGAGCACGACTCGTACCGGCACGAGCACCGCCTCATCTCCAAGGACGGGGAGATCGTCTGGGTCGACTCGGCCACCGCTCTTCTGCGCGATGCAGATGGGAAGCCGCACGGCGCGGTCTCGATGGCCCAGAACATCACGATGCGACGCGCCGCAGAGGAGCAGCTTCGCCAGTCGCAGAAGATCGATGCGATCGGCCAGCTCACAGCAGGCATCGCGCACGACTTCAACAACCTCCTGCTCGGAATGCTCGGCTATACCGAACTGGCGCAGGCCGAGGTCGACGCTCGGGGTCAGGCGGCCGAGTATCTGCGCCGGATCGAGTCGAGCGCACGACGGGCCGCCACCTTGACCGGCCAGCTGCTCGCCTTCGGCCGGCGGCAAGCGCTCCACCCAGAGCCGCTCGAGCTCAACGCGCTCGTCTCCGAGACCGTCGCGATGCTGCGCCGCGTCCTCGGAGAGCGGATCGAGCTTAGGACCGTGCTCGACCCGGCTCTTGATCCGGTCCGGGCCGACTCGGGTCAGATGCAGCAAGTGCTCCTCAACCTCGCTCTCAACGCGCGGGACGCGATGCCGGACGGCGGCGCGTTGACGATCCGGACGAGCAACGCCGACGTCGACGCCGACGATCTCCGAAGCCTCGAGCTCGCGCCCGGACGGTACGTCGTCCTCTCAGTCGAGGATCAGGGCTGCGGAATGACGCACGAGGTGAGCGAGCGGATCTTCGATCCGTTCTTCACCACGAAGAGCGTCGGCAAGGGCACGGGCCTCGGGCTCTCCAGTACGTACGGAATCGTCAAGCAGAGCGGCGGCCACATCGAGGTCGTGAGCGAGCCGGGCCGGGGCAGCACGTTCCACAGCTACCTGCCGGCGCTTCCCGCCGCAGAGCTCACCGAGGACGAGCCTCTAACGGCGGAGCCGCCGCGGGCGCTCAGCCAGGCGCCACAGGGCGCGGGCCGCCGAATCCTCGTCGTCGAGGACGAGGAGGTCGTCCGGGCCTTGCTCGCCAGGACGCTCGAGCGGCTCGGCTACGCCGTGGAGACGGCGGAGGACCCCACGGTCGCGCTGCCGACGCTCCGCGAGCGCGGCGACGAGTTCGCGCTCGTGATCTCCGACATGGTCATGCCGCATACGACCGGCGCCGAGTTCGCGCGCGAGGTGGCGGAGTGGAAGCCCGAGCTGCCGTTCATCTTCATGTCCGGTTACACGGAGGACGTCGTCGCGCAGTCGGGCGCGGCGGGGTCGTTCCTGCAGAAGCCGTTCACCGCTGAGCTGCTCGCGAGCACGGTGCGCGACGCGCTCGAGCGTTAGATAAGGCGGATGCCCGTGACGCGGCCGATCTCCTCGATCGAGGAGACGCCCGACAGCGCAAGTCGCATGCCGTCGTCACGCAGTGTCGTCATTCCCTGGCGCACCGCCGCGGCGAAGATCTCCGCCGCCGAGCGCTCCACGAGAGTTCGGACCTCTCCCTGCACCGTCATCACCTCGCGTAGCGCGATCCGGCCCGCGTACCCCGTGTTGTGGCAAGTCGTGCAGCCCACGGCCGAGTAGAGGACGATCTCGCTCGGGAGTGCACTGTCGGCGGACAGGCCAAGGTCTTCTCTCGTTGCCGTGTAGGGACTGCGGCACTCGAGGCAGAGCCGGCGGGCGAGCCTCTGCGCCACGACGCTGTTCAGCGAGCTCGCGATCAGCGAGGGATCGACCCCCATGTCGCGGAGGCGCGCAATGGCGCTCGCGGCGTTGTGGGCGTGGAGCGACGTCAGCACGAGATGGCCGGTCATCGCTGCCTGGATGGCGATCGCCGCCGTCTCGGCGTCGCGAATCTCACCGACGAGGAGCACATCCGGGTCGCTGCGCAGGATCGTGCGGAGGCCGCGCGCAAAGCTGAGTCCTCCCTTGACGTCGACCTCGATCTGGTTGATTCCGTCCAGCCGGAACTCGACCGGGTCTTCGATCGTCATCACGACGCGGTCACGGCTGTTCAGGTGATTGAGCGCTCCGTAGAGCGTGGTCGTCTTCCCGGAGCCGGTCGGGCCGCAGACGATCACGGCTCCATAGGGCTGCTCGATCGATGTCTTGAACGCCGCCTCCGCGCCGGGCTCCATCTCGAGCTCGGCGAGCGTGGGTGTCCGCTCGCCGCCGCCGAGGATGCGTAGGACGATCTGCTCGCCGTGCGTCGTGTTGAGCACGGCGATCCGGAGATCGATCGGGCCGGAGCCGAAGAACGCGGCGACGCGCCCGTCCTGCGGCGCCCGCCGGTCGGCGATGTCGAGCTTGCCCATGATCTTCAGGCGGCTCGTGACGGCCGGCTGCATGTGCTTCGGGATCGTCGCGAGCTCGCGCATCACACCGTCCACCCGGATGCGCACGATCATGTCGCCGCTGCTCGGTTCGAAATGGATGTCGGAGGCGCCCTCTTCGACGGCGGACGTCAGCAGGGAGTTGACGAGATTGATCGTGGGGGCGCTTGAGGCCAGGTCACGGATGTCGTGGACTACCTGCTGCTCTGCGACCGCCACGCTGTCCGTTGCTTCCTCCGCCGCGATCAGCTGCAGCGACCGGCGGTAGGCACGTGAGATCGCGAGCTCGATCTGCGCGCGCTCGGCGACCGCGAGGCGGAAGGTCGAGCCAAGTGCGAAACGCAGGTCGTCGGCGTTGGCAAGGTTGGTCGGGTCGGTCACGGCGAGAAGCGGGACCCCGTCGGGGAGGATGCGAATCGGCAGCGCGTCGTAGCGGCGCGCAAGCGCCTCGGTCAGCAGCGCGACGGCGTCGCGGTCGAGCTCCATTCCCGCGAGATCGACGTACTCGAGCCCATACTGCTCCGCGAGCGCGCCTGCGATCGCGCGTTCCGTTGTGAACCCGAGGTCGACGACGATCTCGCCGAGGCGCTTTCCGTTCTCGACCTTGACCCCGAGGGCGAAGTCGAGCTGCTCCTGGGTCAGCACGCGGCCGTCGACGAGCAGGCGGCCGAGGGGGACCCAGTTGAGCCCCGGTTCGGAACCGATCATGCGGTGGCTGGGGGTCGCTGCACGTCGATAGGCGCGTCATCGGCCGGACGAGGCCCCAAATCGACCCCAAATGAGTTAGGCCGCTCGGCCCACTCCGGCGAAGGTGAAACGCCTCGCGCCCCGCGCAAGCGGGACGCGAGGCAATGCCTACGACTAGCTGATGGGCTCGTACCGGGCGAGGACCGTGACGCCTGCCGAGGCTGCTCGATCGATCGGGATCGAGCTTGCGCCGGACGCGGCGCTGAAGTACGCACGCACGCCGGGGAGCAGGCCACCGGAGCTGCTGTAGCCCTTGCTCCCGCCGATCACGTTCCCGCCGGCGTCGAAGACGACGGTGTAGATCGCCGCGCTCGCGAGCAGCTTCGTTGGATGGTCGTTCGTGATCTGGCCGACGACCGCCCCGACCCAGCCTGGATCGAAGAACGCCTGCTGCACGAGCACGTCCGACGTGGGCGGGCTGAGCTTGGCCGCCAGGTCCTGGCCGCCGATCCGCGTGATGATCTCGAGCGTGGAGACCGGCGTGCTGTCCGGAATCGACGTCGAGCCACCGAGATAGAAGTCCGTGCCGGCGCCGATCGCCTCGAGCTGCTCGCTCTGCGTCGCGACGACGCGATTGGTCGAGTCGATGAAGTTGATGATCACCGAGACCGCGAGAGCATCTTTCTCAGGGGAGTCGTTCGAGAGCACGACCCCATAGCTCACCTCGCGCTGAATGGAGCGAACGCGTTGCGAGAAGCCGCTCTTCTTGACCACGACCTTGGCAGGCGCGGCGGGTGGTCCGACGACGGAGAAGGAGCGGGAGACCTTGCCCGCGCGTCCGCACTTCACCGTGGCGGTCGCGGCGCCGATCCGCGCCTTCGCGGGGATCGTCCACGTCCAGGAGGCGCGGTTGCTGCGCGCCACAGTCATCTTGAGGGTCTGGCCGGCCCCGTTCGCGTAGCGGATGGTCGGGACGCAGCGCACGCCGCTGGGGCGCACAGTGACCGTCAGCGAGGCGGGCTGCCCCTGGAAGGCCTTCTGCGGGAGGAAGCGGAAGCCGACACTCGAGCCGGCGTCAACAGCCGCTCCGGCGGAGGTGGCGAGAAGCAGCCCAAAGAGAGCGGCTACGAGGACTGGGCGAGCGTGCACAGGAAACCTCCATGGGGGAAATTTGCT
>JAXIPI010000084.1:0-6219 GCA_045403015.1 Gaiellaceae bacterium
CTCCAGCCCGTGAGCGGCCAGGAGTCACACATGATTGCCCGCGCCGCCGGGGCGGACGCCCTCGTGCTGGTGCTGGCCGGGGAGGGCGAGCTCCCAGCCGGAGCGCTCGCCCGCTACCTGCCGCTGAGCTAGCCCGGACCCTCCAACGCCTCGGCTTCTCTCTCGCCCACGCGCCGTGTTGTCTTGCGAGAAAACAGCGCGCCGAACGGCGCGAACGGCCCGCCGGCGTGAGCGTCGGAGTAGGGGCCGTACCTGCCTGCGGTGAGAGCCGTCAACTGCGCGCCGATTGCGAGCCAAACGAGACCGAGCAGCACAGCGATCCAGGGGACGTATCCGACTGCGACCAGTGTGAGCAGGTACCACGGTGTCTCCAAGCCGAGACCGAACCGGGTCGAGAAGGACAGGATGAGGATGAGCGGTCCTGTGAAGCCCAGCGCGAGGAGGGTGAAACGCACGATCGGGTGGGCGGCGTGCGTCTGCGGCAGCCAGAGCCAGGCATAGAGCGACGGCAGCAGATAGATGAACGAGAACGGGTTCGTGGCGACGACCACCAGCGCGGTGAGGCCGAGCGCGAGCAGCGCGACGGTGTGACCGGCGATCGTCTCCTCGATTCGCGCCGGCCGGCGTGGGATCAGTCGCTCACGCGCGACGAGCCAACCAGCGAGGAGCAGCAGCCCGAGCACCCCGAGAACCACCGGTGAGGGCACGTAGAGGCCGCGGTCGACCGGGAGCGGTCGCGGCTCGCCGTCCGGGAGGGCGCCGAGCTTGGCGGCGACGAAGAACAGCATGCCGGCGTAGCCCCAGAAGAGAAGACGGCGACGCAAGCTGCGCACGGCGGGACCGAGACGAACGCGCCGCCGCCTGCAACGGGCGAATAGATCGATCGTTCCGATCGCGAACGGCAAGAGCGCCGTCAAGAGCACGAGCTCGATCGTCCAGCCTCGTACGAATCGCGCTCCGAGGTACACGTAGCTCGTCGTCCCCTGGGCAAGCTCGAGGCCAGCGTCGAGCGAGCCGACGAGGTTCTGGGTCGCACGGCCGAGCTCGCCGAGACGCGCGGCGTTGAGCGGGTCGTCCTCGAAGGCTTGCGACGGAACGTCCGGGACCGTGGTGAGTGTCACGGCCGGGATGCCGCGGGCGACAAAAGGCCCTTGCTCTCCGAAGGTGAACGGGAAGCCGAGGTCGAGCAGCTGGCGGATGCCGGACGGACGCTCAGGCTCGCGACCGGACTGCTCGAGCACGCGAACCGCCGCGGTGCGGACGAGCGCAGCCGCCGGTGAACGGGCCGTGTCTCCGGCGATGAGCAGCCGCGGTGGGCCGGTGCCCGCGATCGCGTCGAGGCTGACCATGGCCAGGGCCTCGCCGCGGTACGGCGAGTTCTCCGCGAACCGGGCCGCACCGAGGGCGCCGAATGCGCCGCCGTCCGTCGACACGAAGACGAGCGTGTGGGACGGACGCGCTTGCAGCGTCGAGCCGGCCACGGGCGCATAGGCACGCGCGAGCTCGATCAGCGCGGCGGTGCCCGAGGCGTTGTCGTTGGCACCGCGGCCCTCGCCGTTGTTGTCGCGGTGCGCGGTGATCACGATCGCGCGCGGCGAGTCGCCTCGTGCGACCGCGACGATGTTCTGGAGCTCGACGCGGCCGCGGCCCGGGATGCTGGCCCGGAAGCGGTCCGTCTGCGGGTCGAAACCGTAGAGGGCCAGCTGCTCCGAGACCCACTCGGCGGCTCCGAGGCTGCCGGCAGACCCCGGCGCTCGATCCGGGTAGTTCCGAGCGAGCTCCCGTGTGAGCTGTTCGGCAGTCGTCCCATCGAACGCCGGCGGGAGCGTCGGCGCGGGCAGCGGCTGGGGGCGACCGACGGTGAAGGCTGCGAGTAGCAGCGGCAAGGCCACGAACAGCCACGTCCCGCGCACCAGGCGGGCGTTGATGGGCCGCTCAACCGAGCCGCGGCGTGGGCGCGCGTGCGGCGCGCGCGCTCGTCTGGGCGGCGCCATGAGACGAATCAGTGTAGGGAACGTGACGGTCGCCTCTAACCTAGGGTCTATGGCGGAGTCCCCCACGATCCTGCTCGTCGATGACGAGGAGTCCGTTCAGAAGCTCCTGACGTACCCGCTCGAGCGCGATGGCTTCCGGGTCGTCCACGCCTGGGACGGCGAAGACGCGCTCACGAAGTTCTCGGAGGAAGACTTCGACCTCGTCGTGCTCGATCTGATGCTGCCGAAGCTCGACGGGCTCGAAGTGTGCAAACGGCTGCGCTCCGAGAGCACCGTTCCGATCATCATGCTGACCGCGCGCGACGACGAGCTGGACAAGGTGCTCGGCCTCGAGCTCGGCGCGGACGACTACATCACCAAGCCATTCTCGATCCGCGAGTTTCGTAGTCGTGTGCGCGCCCTGCTGCGCCGCGCCTCCGCGCCTCGTCCCGGCGAGCGCGAGGACGAGGAGGTGATCGAGGCCGGCGAGGTACGGATCGACGTTCCCCGCCGCACCGTCGAGGTGCGCGGCGAGGAGGTGCAGCTCACGTTCGTCGAGTTCGAGCTGCTGCGGACGCTCGCCTCGGCACCGGGCCGCGTGTTTTCGCGGCGGCAGCTGCTCGAGCGCCTCAGGGGCGGCGCCGACTACCGCGAGCCACGAACGATCGACGTGCACGTCCGCCATTTGCGCGAGAAGATCGAACAGAACCCGCACGAGCCGGAGCTGATCCTGACCGTGCGCGGTGTCGGCTACCGCTTCCGCGAGCAGTAGGCGCGGATGCAGCGCCCGGTGATCAAGGGGATCCGGCTTCGGCTCTCGCTCGCGCTCGTTCTCGTCGTGGCCGGCGTGCTCGCGGTCGTCTACTTGATCGTGGTGCCGTCGCTCGAGACCGAGCTCGTGAACGCAAAGCTCGACCAGCTCGAGGAGGACGCCAGGAAGATCGCCCTGACCTACCAGACGAACCGCAGCGAGGACCAGGAGTTCGCCGCGCAGGCGTCGGCGCTCTTCTCGGCTCGTGTCGTCATCTACACGAAGCTCGAGCGCATCGTCCTGATCCATGGAGACTCGAGCACGACGGACTCCCGCGACGTCGAGCGCGACCCGATCGCGATCCGTGCTGCCGCGACTGGGAAGCTACAGAGGGGAACTGTCGCGCGTGACGGGCGGCTGTTTGCAGAGGTGGCGCTACCGGCCGGACTGGGCTCGGTGGTGCTGCTCAGCGACTCGCTCGCAGATCCGCTCTCGAGTCTCCACCTGATCAAACGGCGCCTCTTCATCGCGGGCGTGATCGGACTGCTGTTCGCGATCGTGGCCGGGTACGCCCTGGCGACGATGCATGCGCGCCGGATCAGGCGGCTCGAGCGCGCAGCGGAGCGGATCGCGGGCGGCGCGTTTGACGAGCCGGTCGTGGACACGGGTCAGGACGAGCTGGGTGAGCTCGCGGCGGCGTTCGAGCGAATGCGCATCCGGCTTGAGAAGCTCGATCGCGCCCGCCGCGAGTTCATCGCCAACGCCTCCCACGAGCTGCGCACGCCCCTCTTCTCGCTCGCCGGCTTCCTGGAGTTGATGGCCGACGAGGATCTCGACGAGGCGACGCGGCAGGAGTTCCTCGAGACGATGCGGGAACAGGTCGATCGGCTGGCCAAACTCGCCACCGACCTGCTCGATCTCTCTCGTCTCGACGCCGGCCGGATGCGCGTCGAGCACGAGCCCGTCGACCTCGGCTCGGTCGCGCAGCTCGTGGCGGAGGAGTTCGGCGCCGTCGCCGAGCAGAAGGACCACGCGCTCGAAGTCGTCGTCGACGGCCGTCCGATTGCGCGTGCCGATGAGCTGCGCATGCTCCAGGTGTGCCGGGCGCTCATCGACAACGCGCTCGTGCACACGCCGCCCGGATCGAAGGTGACGCTGCGGGCATACGCCGACCGCGAGCACGCGTACCTCGAGGTCGAGGACGATGGGCCGGGTGTCCCGTCTGAGCATGCGCCCCACGTCTTCGATCGCTTCTACCGCGCGGAGGGCGGTGTTGCCTCGGGCAGCGGGCTCGGGCTCGCAATCGCCCGCGAGCTGGTGACGTTCATGGACGGCGAGGTCGAGCTGGAATCGGAGCCAGGCCGGACGATCGTGCGGGTCGTGCTGGGTGCTGCGCCGACGTCGGTGGCATCCCCTCCGGTGGGTGAACGCGTTTCCACGTGAAAACGAGCGTCGCTACCCTGTGGCGATGCGATCCGCTGCCCTTGCCGTCGTCGCGCTGGTGGCAGCAGCGCTGGGCGCAATCGCCGTCCTGCTCTTCGGCTCGCTGACCGGCTGGATCGGTGACGAGGAACCGGCGCGGACCGTCGTCGTCGAGACGACGCCAACCGAGACGGGTGCGATCCAGACGTCGTCGCCGCTGCTCGGAAGCGGCTTCAATCCGGCGAGGATCTACGCCGGTCGTTCGGGCGGCGTCGTCACCATCTACTCGTTCTTCAGCAGCGGCCAGCGCTCGCAGGGCTCCGGCTTCGTCGTCTCGGACGAGGGTCACGTGCTCACGAACTCGCACGTCGTCACCGACGCCGGCGAGAACGCGACCACCGGGGACGGCTCCGCGGTCCACGGAGCGTCTCGTGTCTACGTCGTCTTCGCCGACGGCGACCGCATTCCCGGCGAGATCGTCGGCTGGGACCTGTTCAACGACATCGGCGTCGTCAAGGTCGATCCGCGCGATCACGCCGTGGCACCGGTTCCCCTCGGCGACTCGAGCCGTGTCGTCGTCGGCGAGCCGGTCGCCGCGATCGGGAGCCCGTTCGGACAGGAGAGCTCGCTCTCGGTCGGGGTCGTCTCGGCGACGGAGCGCTCGATCCAGTCCCTGACCTCGGACTACGACGTCTCGGGCGCGATCCAGGTCGATGCGCCGATCAACCACGGCAACTCGGGCGGCCCGTTGCTCGATGCGCGGGGCCGCGCGATCGGGATCAACGCCCAGATTCGCTCCGACTCCGGCAACGCCGAGGGCGTCGGATTCGCGATTCCCATCAACTCCGCGCGCCGCTCGATGGAGCAGTTGATCAGCACCGGCAAGGTGACGTACGCCTACGTCGGCGTTACGACCCAGGATGTGACGCCGGCCGTCGCCCGCCGCTTCGACCTCGGCGCCCAGAGAGGCGCGCTGATTCAGTCGGTGGTCGACGGCGCGCCCGCGGATGCTGCGGGTCTGCGCGGCGGGAGCGACCTCGAGCCCTTCAACGGCATCTCGATCAATCTCGGCGGCGACCTGATCGTCTCCTTCGCCGGCCAGCGGGTCGAGCGCGCCGCCGACATTGCAGCAATCGTCACGAATCGGCTTCGGCCCGGACAAACCGTCTCCGTCACTGTTGTCCGCGGTGGCACCGGCAAGCGCGAAACGGTCCGACTCCGGCTGATCGAGCGGCCGTTGAACCCGAAGAGCTAGACAACTGCGCGTTTAGAGGCTGGCGACCGGGGTATGTGCCCCTGTGCAGAAGTTGCGAGAGTTTGTGAGTTTTCGGTAGAACGCGGGAGTGGGGAGCGTGAGCGACAACAGCGTCGCGGCAGCTGACGGCGCCAATGGCGGCAGGGTGGTCCGCCTGACGATTCCGGCCAAGCCGGAGTACATCACGCTGTCCCGCCTTGCCCTCTCGGGGCTCTCGCGTGTCCGCACGTTTCCCGAAGACACGCTCGCCGATCTCAAGCTCGCCCTCACCGAGGCCTGCTCGAACTCGGTTCGGCACGCATATGCCGACAACGATGGTCACGTCGACATCAGCTTCGAGCTGCTCGACGACAGGCTGATCGTGGAGGTGGCGGACGACGGCTCCGGCTTCGAGCCGGGTGACGCGGACCAGGACGACGATGACGAGCTCTCGGAAGGTGGTCTCGGGATCGCGATCATTCGTTCGATCGCCGACGAAGTCGAGATCGGCGGCGGCCCCGGTGGCCGCGGTTCACGCCTCCGGTTCGTCAAGCTGCTCTAGAGGCTTGATGTGAAACCTGAGCGGGTCTGTGGGGCCGCCCCAGACACGGCGCCAGGCCGTCTCGTCGTCCTCACGCAGGCAGCCAGCCTGCGCTTCGGACGCCGAGCCGCCCTGGCTTGGTCTGGAACAGCCCCACAGCGCGCCAATTCCACATCAAGCCTCTAGGCTCCTGCCGTGCAGGCGCGGCGAAAGCTGATCGTGGTCTCCAACCGCGGCCCGATCGGGTACGTCCGTGAGGGTGGAGAGCGCATCGCCCGGCGCGGCGCCGGCGGGCTCG
>JAXIPI010000221.1:0-10598 GCA_045403015.1 Gaiellaceae bacterium
CGACGCGCTGACGCCCTGCGTCCCAGTGCTGACCCGATAACGAAGGAGAAACCATGCAACTCGCAACCAAGCTCGTGTCGACGCGGAAGGGGACGCTGCTGGCAGCGCTGCTGATCGCCATGCTCGCCGGCGCGTCAATCCTCTTCTATCTGAACAGCTATCGCGACAGCCTCAAGTCCCAGGGGGCGCTCGTGACCGTGCTGGTTGCGAAGCAGACGATTCCCAAGGGCACGTCGGGGAGCATCGTCGCCGCCAAGGACTTCTACACGGTGACGACGATCCGGGAGAGCCAGCTGCTGGAGGGAGCGATCAGCGACCCCGCGACGCTCCGCAACAAGGTCGCGAGCCGCGAGATCTTCGAGGGCGCCCAGCTGACCGCGGTCGACTTCGCCTCGGCAGGAGACTCGCTGGTCGCGGACCTGACCGATCGGCAACGGATTGTGTCCGTGCCGCTCGACTCCGCGCACGGGCTGATCGACGCGATCGAGCCGGGCAACAGGGTGGACGTCTACGCCGGCATGAACGTGATCTGGGTCGGGCCTGACGGCAGGCCGAACAACGGCGGGCAGACGAAGCCCGTCGTGCGGCTGATCATCTCCAACGTCCCGGTCCTTGCGATCGGGGAGAAGAAGCGGGGCGGCTCAGGAACGACGAACGTGAGCCTCCGCCTCGACGACCGCACTGCGGCGAAGATCGCCTTTGCGTCGGACAACGGCAGGGTGTGGCTTGCTCTCCGTCCCAGTGCGGGCGCGAAGGCGTCCAGGCCCGACATCGTGACCGCTGAGACGCTGCTGCTCGGCATTCCACCCGTGGTGGCGTACAAGGCGCTCGGCGGCCGTTCATGAATGCCCACGGCTTCAATGTCTACGCGGCGCTCGAAGGGAGCTTCGGCCTGGAGGCAATCCGGGAGGCGCTGCCGCTGGGCACGCCGGTCCGCGCGGTTGCGCTCGCGGAAGCAGGTCACGCCGGGAACGAGGTGCTGGAAGGAGCGGACCTCGTCATCGTCGGCTGCTCGCAGGCTCAGGACGATGCGCTCGTCGTGATCTCGGCCGCGACCGCACAGCGGCCCGACCGCCCTGTCGTCGTCCTCTACCAGGGGTCGCCGAACGGGTTCCTGGAGCGGGCCTTCGAGGCCGGCGCCGACGACCTCATCGCGCTGCCACAGTCGGCAGGCCAGCTCGGCTTCACGCTCGAGAAGGCGATGGCACGGCGGCGCGGCGGTGGCGCTGCCGTGACCGAGGGAGCGTTGATCACCGTCCTCGGGCCGAAGGGCGGCACCGGGAAGACCGTCACGTCGTCCAACCTGGCGGTCGGACTTGCGCTCGAGGGCAAGTCGGCCGTGCTGGTCGATCTCGACCTGCAGTTCGGCGACGTGGGGCTCGCGCTCGGCCTGGAGCCGACCAAGACGATCTACGACCTCGCCGTCTCGGGCGGTTCGCTCGACGCGGAGAAGATCGACGGGTTCCTGGCGCGGCATCCCTCCGGAGCGCTGGCGCTGATGGCGCCGATCCGGCCGGATCAGGCGGCAGCGATCGGGACGTCCTTCCTACGCGAGGTGTTCGAGATCCTGCGCTCACGCTACGACTTCGTCATCGTCGACACGCCTCCGGCCTTCACGCCGGAAGTGATCGCCGCGGTGGATGCTTCCTCGCACCTCTGCGTCGTCGGGATGCTGGACGCGCTCTCACTCAAGGACACCAAGCTCGGACTTCAGACGCTGGAGGAGATGGGCTACGACCCGAACGCGGTCACGCTCGTGCTCAACCGCGCGGACTCGAACGTGGGCATCACGCAGTCGGATGTCGAGCAACTGCTCGGACGCGCACCCGACGTGCTCGTCGGCAGCGACCGCGCAATCCCGCGGGCGCTGACGAGCGGTCAGCCGATCGTCGTGGCCGAGCCGCGATCGAAGGCGGCCCGATCGTACGCAGCACTCGCCGAGCGGTATCTGGCGGCTACTGGACGGCCGGCGAAGGCTGCGCCGAACGACAACGAGCGGCGGCGCAGGTCGCTACGGAAGGCGAGCTAGCAATGGAACTGCACGAGCGCATCGCGAGCTCCCCCACGGGGGCGACGATCACTGCCTTGCACAGCAGCGTGAACGATCCTTTCGCGGAGCTGAAGAACCGGATCCATCTCGCACTCGTGAGCGAGCTTGGGCCTCGGCTCTTCGACGTCGAGGACAGCGGCGCTGTTCGCAATCGCGTCGAGTCCGAGATCGGCGACCAACTCCGCCAGGAGACAGGTCTCTCGGCCGAGGACCGGCGGCGTCTCGCTGCCGAGATCGCCGACGACATCTTCGGATACGGCCCGCTGGAGCGGCTGCTCTCCGATCCGACGATCTCGGAGATCATGGTCAACGGGCCGAAGGACATCTGGATCGAGCGCAACGGCCTGCTCTCGCAGACGTCGTTGACGTTCACCGACGCGTCGCACCTGCGTCGGATCATCACGAAGATGGTCGGCCAGATCGGACGGCGGATCGACGAGTCATCCCCCCTGGTAGACGCGCGCCTGCCCGATGGTTCGCGCGTCAACGCGATCATCCCGCCGCTCTCACTCTCGGGTCCACTGCTGACGATCCGGAAGTTCGCGCAGGATCGCTTCGCCCTCTCTGAGCTGATCGACATCGGCACCCTCTCGGAGGACGCGGCCGAGTTCCTCGAGAACTGCATCCGCGCTCAGCTGAACCTGCTCATCTCGGGTGGCACCGGCTCGGGCAAGACGACGTTCCTGAATGCGTTGTCGGCTGCGATTCCCGACAGCGACCGGATCGTCACGATCGAGGACGCGGCGGAGCTTCAGCTGAACCAGCAGCACGTCCTCCGCCTCGAGTCGCGCCCCAAGAACATCGAGGGTGAGGGAGAGATCACGATTCGCGATCTCGTCCGGAACGCCCTTCGCATGCGTCCCGATCGGATCATCGTCGGCGAGGTTCGCGGCGCCGAGGCGCTCGACATGCTCCAGGCGATGAACACCGGTCACGAGGGCTCGCTCTCGACCGTGCACGCCAACGCACCCCGTGACGCGCTCAACCGCCTCGAGACGATGGTGCTGATGGCCGGCTACGAGCTGCCGCTCCACGCGATCCGGAGCCATGTCTCGGCGGCTCTAGATCTCATCGTTCAGCTCGACCGCCTCGACGACGGCTCCCGCCGGGTCGTCGAGATCTCGGAAGTGCAGCGGATGGAGGGCGAAGTGATCACACTCCAGAAGCTGTTCGAATTCAAGATCGAGCGCTTCGACGCCGAGCGGCGCATCGTCGGCCAGCTCCAGCCGACCGGCCTCCGCCCCGGTTTCCTCGCAAAGTTCGAGCGCCACGGGATCGAGGTGCCGCTGAGCCTCTTCGGTGGAGCTGCAAACGCGGTCTGGGGCTCCGATGCACAGGCGCTCGCGGCCCGCATGAATGGTGGTGGCAACAGATGAGGCTCGCCGGGGCTCTGCTCGCCACCGCCATCGGGACGCTTGTCCTGTCCGGCGCGTCCGGTGCGGCGTCGACCGAGGTTCAGATCGCCCCGGTCACCCGTCTGCCTTTCCCGGAGCGCGGCTACGTCGTGAGCGTGCCGGAGGCAGCCGACCTGAAAGCGGGCAGCGTCGAGGTGCGCGAGAACGGCCTCCGAGTCACAGGTGTGCGTGTCGACCCGCTGGCGAGCAGCGGCCTTCGCTTCGGCGTCGTGCTCGCGTTGGACGCGAGCGAGAGCATGACCGGTCCGCCCGCGACGGCGGCGCTACAGTCGGCGCGTGCCTTCGTGTCGCATAGAACCGACACGGAGGAGGTCGGGATCGTCGCGTTCAACACGGAAATCTCCGTGCTGCGGGTCCCCACTCGTGACGGAAACGCTCTTCGAAGCGCGCTGGCAGAGCCGCCCCGCATCGCCTATGGCACCCATATCAACGACGCACTCATGCAGTCGCTGACGCTGCTGCGCGAGGCGAAGCTCTCCGCGGGCTCGATCGTCCTGCTCTCCGACGGACAGGAAGTCGGAAGCGTGCTGCCGCTCGACAAGGTCCTTGCGGCCGCGAATGCGCAGCAGGTTCGGGTCTTCACGATCGGCCTTCGCTCGCGGGCATTCGATGCTTCTACGCTGCGTGCGATCTCCGATCGGACCGGAGGCACGTACACGGAAGCGCGTTCGGCAGCGGAGCTCGTGCCAATCTACGAGAGACTCAGCGAGCAGCTGGCCGGCGAATACCTCGTCCGCTACCGCTCAGCTGCGCGGCCGATGTCGCAGGTCGAGGTCAGCGTGTCGATTGCCGGCAGCGGTAGCGCGAAAACGGAGTACGTGGCGCCGACCCCGTCGCTGCTGGCTCCGTACCACCGATCGCGTGTGGCCACCTTCCTCCTCTCCAATTGCTCGCCGGTGCTGATCAGCCTGTTCTTCGGGTTGCTCGTCTGCGCTCTGCTGCTCGTGCTCGTGCGGCGTCCGAAGACGACCGTTGTCGACCGCGTTCAGAGGTTTGTGAGCGACAAGCCGGGTGCGCGCTCCCAGCATGCGGCTTCGACGGCGCTGCAGGCCGCAGCCCGCAACCGTTACACGAGCGGCTGGTGGGCGCAGCTCGAGCGGGACCTGGAGCTCGCGAGGATGACAGTGACTGCCCGGCAGGTCGCAGGGCTGGCGCTCGGCGGCACGTTTCTCGTCACTGTTCTGGCGCTGCTGCTCACGGCGCCGCTCCTCGCCCTCTTCGGGCTCACGACTCCGTTCATTGCCCGCGCGGTGGTGCGGCGGAACCTGAAGGCCGTCCGTCAGGAATTTGCCGAGCAGTTCCCGGGCAGCCTGCAGGTGCTCGCCTCGGCCCTGCGCGCCGGCCACAGCTTCAACGGCGCGCTCGGCGTCGTCGTCGACAACGTCCACGAGCCAGCGCGGTCGGAATTGGCGCGGGTAGTGCAAGACGACCGCCTGGGGGTCCTGCCGGAAGAGGCGATGCGGAAGCTCGCTCGCCGCATGGCCAACCGCGACATCGAGCAGGTGGCATTGTTGGCCGAGCTCCAGCGCACGTCCGGCGGCAACTCGGCGGAGATCCTCGACACGGTCGTGGGCACGATCCGCGAGCGGGCGGAGATGCGCCGCCTCGTCCGGACGCTCACCGCGCAGGGTCGGATGGCTCGGTGGATCCTGACGGCCCTTCCAATCTTTCTGACAGGGTTTCTCTGGGTCGTCCACCCCGATCTGATGGCGAGCTTCTTCTCGAGCGGAATCGGTCAGGTCTCACTCGTTGCCGCCGCGGCGATGGTCGCGACGGGGTCCCTCATCATCCAGCGCATCATCGACATCGAAGTCTAGGAGCCATCACATGTTCCTCATGCTCATCCTCGGCCTCTCGCTCACCGCCGCTGCTGCGGTCCTCGTCCTGCGCTCGTTCGCGCTCGCGCACACCGCGCGGCGGCGGACGCTCGTTCAGATCGAGGTCTACGGGTTCCGCTCTGCGGTGCCGGCCGAGGACGACGAGTCCGTCGACCTGCGCACAGCTCTTGGGGGGCTTGCAACGGCGACGGGCGAGAAGGCTCTGGCCCGGTTCGACGGCCTCCGCGACGGCGAGGGAGCCTTGCGCAAGCTGCTCAATTCGGCGGGCATGTACCAGACCTCGGTGGCGTCGTTCGTCGGGTCCCGCATCCTCATCACGCTGTTCGGCCCGGCCCTCTTCGTCCTGCTCTTGCTGGGTGGAAACTTCGATCTGCGCCTTCTCGTTGGGTGCGGCCTGATGACGGTCATGGGTTGGTATTTCCCATACGTCCGCGTGCAGCGCCGGGCGCGGCTACGAATCGAGGAGATCGACCTCGAGGTGCCCGAGCTCGTCGACCTTCTCGTCACGACGGTGGAAGCAGGCATCGGCTTCGGCTCCGGCCTGCAGCTCGCGTCGCGCAGCATCGAGGGCCCACTCGGCCAGGAGCTGCGCCTCGCGCTCCGCGAGCAGAGCCTGGGCCTGACGCCGGAGGAGGCGCTGCGCAACCTCTCGGTGCGGGTGGACAGCCCCGCAACGCGTGCCTTTACGCAGGCGCTCGTGCAGGGCGGGTCACTTGGCGTCTCGATCGGTACCGTCCTGCGCGATCTGGCGATCGACATGCGGAAGCGCCGGCGGCAGTCTGCGGAGGAGCGCGCGCAGAAGACCCCGACAAAGATCCTCTTTCCGCTGGTCACACTGATCCTGCCGGCGATGTTCATCGTCACGCTGGGCCCGGTGCTGATGGAGGCCATCCGCTTCTTCGGGTCATCGTGAGCGGCCGCAGCGCCAATCGGGTAGCCGGAACCACTCCTCTGCGGGGGGAGCGGGGCCAGCGCCTGGCGCAGAATCGATCCGTGGCTCGGAAATCGATAGCGATCGTGGGTGCGGGCGCGGCCTTGCTGGTCGGCCTGGCGTCCTTCGCGGCCGTTGCTGACGCGCGAACGGCAAAGGTCGCCTTCGTGCGCGCGCCGGCGACCGCGCTGCAGGGCAAGGTCGTGAAGGTCGCGATCTCGACCAGGCCGGCAACCCGGACTCGCTGCACACTCGTCATCCGCTACAACGACGGCGCCGTCGAACGGATGACCACGGTCACGCGGCAGGGCATTGCGACCTGGGACTGGCGCCTTCCGGAAGTCGCACAGCCCGGCCGTGCCAGCCTTTCGGTCTCTTGCATCGGCGCGGGCTCGGTCTCCCGGCTCGTCACAGTGGTCGGCACGTTGATCCCGCCCAAGATCGTCGTCGTCGACCAGGGCTACTCGGTCCGCGTGAGGACGTCGGGCTCCGAAGTGAGCTTCGGCCTGATGCTGCAGAACACCTCGCCGAATGCCGACGCCCTCGGCGTCTACGTCCTCGTCAACTTCGTCATGGCCGACGGCCAGGCGATCGGAACCAAGACTGAGGTGATCGACGCGATCCCCGGCGGCACCACCTTCGCCTACGGCGGCTCGCTCAACTTCCCCGGCGGGGCACCGGTTGCGCGGCTCGAGGTCGTCGTCAAGGTCGGAGGTCGCCAGCGCCACCTGATTCACGAGCCACTCGTGCAGAGCATCGGCATTGTGCCGGGACTGCGCGATGCGATGTGGGTGGGCGAGGTGAACGGGGAAATCATCAACGACCATCCGGCGTTGAACGTGGCCCGCGCGAAGCTTTCGACGGTCGTGTTCGACGTCAACGGCGTCATCGTCGGCGGCGGCAGCGGTCACGCGACTGCACTGCTTCCCCCCGGCACGCGGGAGGTCTTCAAGATCACCTCCGGCGTGGATGCGATTCCGTGGGCGCGGGCCGCCCGAGCCGCGGTCAGTACGTTCGCGACCTACACGCCCTAACCGCCGCAACGCCTAGTAACAGACTGTTACTAGGCACTCCCGCGTCACTCCTCATGCTCTGCCGAAGGCCGACCGATAGAACGGTTAGAGTCCGCGTCTGGGCAAGCATGGGAGGGAGTCGGGTTGACGGGTGGTCAGCTGCTGGTCGCGTTCACGTTGGGTGCTGCGGCGCTCGCGCTGTGGTCCTATGTCCGCTGGCCGGGCGCCGCTCCCGCCACGATGAACGGAGCGGTCCTGCGGATGCTGATCGCCTTCGCGCTGCTCGGGGTCGGCCTCGTCGTGCTCGACCTCGGCATCGACGCGGCCCCGTCCCTGGCGATCGTGGTCGTGCTCGGCTCGGTGGTGCCGGTGCTGACCTTCGCGTTCCTGGCGTCGATCTGGTTCATGAAGGTGTGCGCCGATCAGATGAACGGCGGCATATAGGCCACTAGCGCGGGTCGAGCAGCGTCGCCCGGAACTCCGGGTGTCGCGATGCCCAGGCCTTCACGAAGAACAGCAGCTCCGCCGCGGCATGCGCGGTGTCCCCGCCGTCCAGCAGCCACGGCACGAACACCTGCACGGTGTTCCGCGTCGTTCGCGCGGCCAGGCAATCGGTCTCGTTCAGTGCGTTCACGAGATCGGCGGCCAGCTCGGGATGACTGATCAGAAGCTTCATTGGTATTGCATCGAGTATCGATGACGGGCCTGAGGCTTACAGGACCCGATCGGGTAGGTCGCGCAAGCGGAAGGGGTAGTGCAGCTGCCCGTGCGAGCCGGTTACGGCTTGGAACAGGGCTGCTTGGCGTCGCTGGGGCGTCCCGCAACGAGCTGCTCGAGTAGCCGGCGCGCACGCTCGATCGCCGTCGCCGCAGCGCCGGCCGGTGTGGCCAGCCTCTCGGGCGGCGGGTTCGATTCGCTCCAGCTCGGCATTGCACCAAGCATCGTGGACCCGGCGGTCGCGAGCCTTCTGCCATCCGGGCAGTTCACGCAGCCCACCCGGGTGGTCCGCTTCAGAACGTGTTCAGGCGTGCGGTGCGACGGAAGCGGACCAGCGTGGCAGCCTCGCCCTGACAGTCGTCGGCCCGCCCGGTTTGCTCTCGATCTCGAGGAGGCCGTCGAGCAGCCGGAGGCGCTCACGCATGCCCGCGAGGCCCATGCCACTCTCGCCGTTCTCAGCGGGGACGAACGTGTCCGCGTCGAAGCCGTGGCCGTCGTCTCTGATCTCCATGCAAACGCCCTCGGCATCGTCTTCGCGAAGCGTCACGGAGACGGCGTGGCTGCCGCTGTGCTGCTTGACGTTGCTCAGCGCTTCCTGCAGAACACGCAGGAGCGCGATCCGCTGCGATGCGCTCAGTGTGTCGAACGTGCCGTCGACGACGATCGAGGTCGAGATCTCCGTCCGGCGACCCAGGGCTGTGAGCTCGCGCCCGACTGCGTCCGGCAGCGGCTGCTGAAGTAGCGAGCGCGGCTCGAGCGAATGCGCCAGGTCACGTAGGTCCTGATGCAGCTCGGCCAGCTGCGCCTGGAGGTCGGCAAAGCGGCCGATCACCGGCTCGTGGTGCTCCCTCCCGACTAGCATGACCATCTGGTCGCGCAGCAGGCGAACGTCCTGCGCCAGGGCGTAGACCTGTTGGAGTGGACCGTCATGGAGGTCGTATCCCAGGCGGACGAGCAGCCGCTCATTCGCGGCCGCGGCGCCGGGCTCATGCTCCGGCGCTCCGGTCATCGTGCCGTTCACGCGCGCCGCTGGCCTATGCGGACTCGGCGGTGGCTGCCGCGACGAGACCCGTGCGATAGGCATATCGAGCCGCCTCGGTTCGACTCGAGATTCCGAGCTTCCGGTAGATGTTGCGCAGGTGGAACTTGACGGTCTGCTCGCTGATCCAGAGCTGGCGGCCGATCTCGCGGTTCGACAGCCCGCGGGCGACCGCCTCGAGAACGACACCTTCGCGGTCGCTGAGGGGGGTCGTTCCGGCGGTCGGAGCGGCGCCGAGCGGCTCCTTCTCTCCCCAGACCGCGAATGGCTCACCTGAAACCGCCTTGCGCACCACGTCCGCGAGATCGACCGGCTCGACGGTCTTGACCACGTAACCGAGCGCACCGGCCTGACGCGCCGCCTCGATCTGTGCCTCGTCGCTGTAACTCGAGAGGATCACGACCGCGAGCGCGGGATCGTGCTTGCGGAGCCGCTCCAGGCAGGCGAGGCCGTCGAGCTCGGGCATCCGCAGGTCGAGCAGCACCACGTCCGGTTTCGTCTCGCGGACCGCAGAGACGACCTGGCTACCGACCGA
This sequence comes from Gaiellaceae bacterium, assembly GCA_045403015.1. Classification (GTDB taxonomy): domain Bacteria; phylum Actinomycetota; class Thermoleophilia; order Gaiellales; family Gaiellaceae; genus Gaiellasilicea. The sequence goes on from JAXIPI010000221.1 coordinate 9,539, forward strand.
GATCTCGCTGACAATCTCGAAGTCCTCCACATCGGCGAATGCGCGCCGGACCGCGGCCAGCATGAGCCGATGGTCATCCGCCACGAGTACTCGAAGTGTGTCCAACGCCGCAGTCCCTTCTGTGAGCGTTCCCGTTGAGGATCGCCTTCCAAGACGATCCATGATTCGGGCTGACGATGCGTCCCCCATCCGGGCGATGGCCCGATTTGCCTGTGTGGGGCGCGGCTGCGCCCCACACGAGTGCCCTCGCTATCTCAGCCGTGGTGTGCCTGCGCGAGCGTTGAGACGCACTTGCCGAACGCGTTGGCCTTCCCGCCGTACTTCGCGCTGAAGGCGGCATCCCCGAGCTCCTTGCGCTCCGCCTTGCACGAGCGGGCCGCGTTGACGGTGGCTTTCCGGTCCCCGACGGACGCCGCCAGCCGCTTCGACTGGACGCACCGCTGAAGGGCGTTCGCACCGTTCTTGCCGGTCCCATAGAACTGGGCGAACGTCTTGTCACCGTGTGCCGCCGCGAAACCGGCGTCGGCCTGCTCAGCCTTGCACGCGGTCACGGCCTCGAGCCGGTTCTGGTGCTCGCCACGTGTCCATTTCGAGACGCATTGTCCGAAGGCGTTCGACTTGTCGGCGTTCGTGCCGTACGTCGAGGTGAACATCGCCGCGCCGAGGCTGGTGCGCAGCGCCTGGCAGGCTCGGGCACCGTTGGCCTTGTCGGCTGCTGTGGCCGCGTCGGCGAAGGCCGCCGCCGGCAGCAGAACTGCTGCGACGAGGCCGATGGTGAGGACTCTCAACTTCATCCTGGTTCCTCCTTGGGATTTCCGTTTGCAGGTGAAAGAGCTAGGACGAAGCATTGGTCCCATCTGACGCCGGCGCATCAGAGCGATGTAAAGCCACATTCGGGCGATGTAAAGGCTGAGCCGGGCGCTGTCACCAGCGCCCGGCGGCTCAGCGAGGCTTCGCGAACCCTCTGGCTAGCAGAAGACGATCTGATTGCTGAACGCCGAAGCGTTCCCGGAGGAGTCGACCGCTCTGATCGCGATCGTGTTCGGTCCCTCTCCTCGGC
>JAXIPI010000252.1:0-11058 GCA_045403015.1 Gaiellaceae bacterium
ACGCTGTCGCCGACAGCGAAGTGCTCCGCGACCCTTCCCGCCATCGCGACGGGCGTCGTGCACGTCAGCGAACCAGCTTCGCCCTGGACGGTCACGGACTCGCGCGAGAGTGCGGTGATGCGGCCGTACAGCTTGTGCTCCTCGCCCGCCGTCCGCTCGTCGACCACCGGCGCGCGCTCGATCGTGACGAGCACGCCGCCGAGGCAGTAGATCTTCACCTTGTCCCCGACCTTCAGCTCGGCGAGTCGCGCCTGCTTCTCGGCCGGGATCTTGCACGCGAGACGGCCGGTCTCCGACTGGACGACGATCACGCCCGGGGCGAGCTCGGCGACCTGTCCGACGGCCATTTGCTTCGCGCCGCGCTTCTCTTCCGGCTTCTTCTCCTCGTCCGCTTTCTCGCGGGCTTTCTCGGCCTTGTCGCCGAGGCGCGCGATCATGCGCAGCTCGGCCCGGCGACCCTTGTGACGCACGCAGACCATGCGAACCTTGTCGCCGACGTCAAACGCCGCAACCTTGTCGGCGAGCCGAGCCGGGACCGTGCACGTCAGCATTGCGTCGCCGACACGATTCTCGACAGATACGGCCTCGGCGGATGCCCGAACGATGGGCCCCGCGATCCGCACCGACTTGCCCTGATTCGCCTGTGCAGGCACGGCGACCACGAGCGTGAACATTCCGATCAGAAAGACTTTCCGCAGCACGTTTGTTCCTCCTGTTACGCAGCAGTGGCTCGCTGTATCGGCTGCGGGACCTAGGTCGAGCGATCCCCCGCGCGAGTGAAGGTCGTCCAGCGAAGAGGAACGGAGGCTCGAATTACGGCGTGCGAGGCAGAAACGAGCGGGAGCGCGAGCAAACGCGGTTTGTCGGAGGCCTCAGGCTCGCGGCGGAAGCTGCGGCAGCGAGGAGCTAGTCGCCCCAGTCGAAGTCGCGTGACTTCGACCAGAGGCCGGTGGTCTCTTCGCGCTCGCCGTTGGCTGACTCCGCCGTGACGTGCTCGAGGGACTCCTCGCCGGGCCAACGGAGCGCGGCGGTTTCAACTGACACGGCCGGCTCGTCGCCGTCCATGGTTTCCTCCAGCCGGGCCTGCTCCTCGGTCTTGAACAAGGGGTGATTGTCGAATGGATCGTCGATGCGGTAGCCGTTGATCGGCATCGCGCCCTCGAGCTCCGAGTTGCGGCGCTTCAACTCGAGGTGATCCTGGATGACACGTGCGAAAAGCGAGGGAGTCTCAACTGCCATAGGGGCCTCCGTGGTGGACAGTTCGGGTGGTGCTGGGGCAGGATTGTAGCGCAGGACCCGGAAAAGCTCCTGCTCGCAACGGATTCTGCTACATCTGCGTTACCTGCTCGGTGCCCGCGTAAACACGATTTTTCCCTGCGCGCTTGGCCCGGTACAGCGCTTCGTCGGCCGCCTCGACGAGCTCGGACATCGTGGTCGTCGGTTCTGAGGCGGCAACGCCGAAGCTGGCCGTGACGTGCAGCGGCGCTCCTTCCGCCGAGACAAGTCCACGCTCGCTCAACGCCTGCCGAACGCGTTCGGCGACGTGCGCCGCACCCATGAGGTCCGTGCCGGGAAGGATCACCGCGAACTCCTCTCCTCCCCACCGCGCTGCGGTGTCGATCTCGCGGACGGTTTCGTGCAGGGCCTGCGCCAGGTCGCGCAGGACGAGGTCCCCCGTCGGGTGCCCGTGACGGTCGTTGACCAGCTTGAAGTCGTCGACGTCGGCCAGAATGAGCCCCACCGGGCCTCCCAGACGCTCCGCCCGGGTGAGCTCGGTTGCGAGCGACGCATCCGCCTGGCGGCGGTTCGCGAGCCCGGTGAGACCGTCGACCAGCGCCTGCCGCTCGACCATCTGGTGGAGGCGTGCATTCTCGAGCGCCACGACCGCCTGCCCGGCAAGTGAGGCGGCGATCATCCGCTCCTCGACGTCGAACTCCTCGCCGACGAGAAGGAGGCGACCGAAGCTTCGCAGTCCGGCCTTGAGCTCGAAATCCAGGCGCGCGCCGCCGGCACCGACGTCGCCGGTCTCGACGAACGAGCCGTCCTCGGCGATGACGACGCCGCCGTCGGCGTGGGTGGCCTCGACCGCCGATTCGACGATCACGCGCCGGAGCTGCTCCGCGTCGAGCGTTGCCGCGAGCGCGTCGCCGAAGCGGGCGTTCGCTTCACGCAGCCGCCGACGCTCCTTCTCGAGCTCGTCCATCCGGGCCTCGAGCTGCGCGGCCATCTTGTTGAACGCCCGGCCGAGCGCCGCGAACTCGTCGCGACCCTTGATCGGCACCCGCTCGCGTAGCCGGCCCGCCGCGATGGAGTTCGCAGCATCGGCGAGCCGCCCCAGCGAGCCGACGATCGAACGGCCCGCCACGTACGCGACGACTGCGATCAGGAGCAGTGAGCCGACGAGGCCGAGCAGCAGCCGGCCGATCAGGCCTCGCTTCTCGGACGCGATCGCCGACGATGGGGTCAGGGCGGCGAGCTGGACGCTGGTCTCAGGTACGAGCCGGGCTCCGAGCGCGCGGAAGCTGTGCGTCCCGATCGTCGAAGTCGCGACACGCCCGGGCGTCACCTGGATGGTGCCGCGCAGGGTCGCAGTCGAGGCGGCGCTGATCCGGCCGTTCGGCCGGACGATCGCCAGTTCGTCGGGAGCAGTCAGGCCCGAGCGCGCATGCAGCTTGCGGGCGAGCGCGTCATTGAGAGGAACCGAGGCCACGATCGTGGCCGATCGGTTGCCCGGTCCCACGAGTGATACCGTCGTCTCGGCGGCCAGGGGCGGCACTCGCCCGATCGTAATACCACCGGGAGTCTCGACGCGGAGCGCCGGCGACTGTGCGATCAGGCTCCTGATCGCGGCGCGATCACCGCGCGCAACGGCCGTCTGGAAGGCCTTGGTACCCCCGAGCTCGGCTGCTGCCCGTTCGGCATTGCGGCGCTCGTCGTCGAATGCAGCCAGGGCGGCTGTAACCCCCGCAGCCAGGCGGTCGTCCGCTTTTGTCGTCACACTCCGTTCGGCGACCTGACTGAAGCCCCAGAATGCAGCTGCCAACGGGAGCACAGAAAGTGCCAAAAACGTGCCAACGAGCTTAAACTTGAAGCTTCCCAACATTGTGACCCTTCAGTTTCCCCCATCACCTGCCGATAGTTCCCCTGGGAAGTGTTTTCGGCACCGGGGGGAAGTAGCATGAGGTCGATTTTGCTGCGTGCGCTTGTGGTGGCGTTCGCAATTGGCGGAGCTGGCGGCGCCTTGGCGCTGCCGATGCTTCTTCTAGGCAACAACGCGGACTCCCCCACCCGCTTCGCTCACTCGTTCGACCCGCTTGTGCCGAAGCAGGACAGTACCGTCATCCGCATTCCACCCGCCCCGGCACGTGAGCCTGCGCATCGCGCGACCCCGAAGCCGCAGAAAAAGGCGCCGGCGCCTGCACCGGCCCGTCAAGCCGTCGCCCAGCCCGCCAGTGTCGTCACTCCCGCGCCGTCCCGGACGGCAGCGCCCACTCCTGCCCGCCCGACGCCGGTGGCCGTGAAGCCGGCAACGCCGAAGCCCAAGCCGAAGCCCACTCCCGCCGCCCCCAAGCCGACGCCCGCACCGGCGCCCGCGCCGACACCGGCACCCGCCCCCACGCCGACGCCGGAGCCCACGCCCGAGCCGACGAGGAACACTGCCGGCTCGCCCCCGCCGCCGGAGCCCGTCGAAGAGACGCCCACGCCGTCCGCGAAAGCGGAGCGCGCGGGTGACGGAACGACGCAGGACGCGAAGTTCTGGCGGGGCAACCCCTCACCGGGGCCGATGCCCCTCCCACCCGAAGCGCCCGGCGGCTGAATCGACTCCGATGCATAACGCCGTGACGCCGTGCGGCGTTGTGCAAACATAGCTCGATGCCGCGCCTCCGCCCCACAAGCCCTGTCGGGATCGCCTTCACCGCCTTTCATCTCTGGCGCCGGCTTCCCCCGGCCCAGCGTCGGATGGTGCTGAGGGCTGCGCGAGCTCACGGTCCCAAGGTCGGCGCGGCGATTCTCGCCGCCCGCCGCAGACCACGCTAGAGCCTCGGTCTACCCCGTCGTCCCTAGTGCCTCGCGGACGATCCGGTCCTGCTCGAGGCGATGCGCCGTCGGGTAGCCCTCGCTCGGGCTGGCGCGCCACGGGCGACCGACATACCTCACCGGCACGTCGTCGGGCGCCGCCGCCTCGAGGCGGTGACGGATCGTCCGCCAGGCGCCCATGTTCTGCGGCTCCTCCTGGGCCCACACGATCTCACGCAGGTTCGGGTAGGCGGCCGTGAGCGCCGCCGCCGGCTCGACCGGAAACGGGTAGAGCTGTTCGAGCCGTGCGACCGCCACGGATGTCTTCCCGGCCCGGTCATCGTGGCCGTCGATGTCGTAGAACAGCTTCCCCGAGCAGAGCACGAGCCTGGTCACGGCACCATGATCGGCGCGTGGATCGTCGAGGACCGGCTCGAACTTGCCCTCCGAGAGATCGGCGAGGGCCGAGCTGGCCTGCTTCAGTCGCAGAAGTCCCTTCGGCGTCATGACGACCAGCGGCCGCGCAGTCGCATCCAGGGCCTGGCGTCGGACGAGATGGAAGTACTGCGCGGCGGTGGTGCAGTTCGCAACGCGAATGTTCTCCTGGGCGGCGAGCTGCAGGAAGCGTTCGAGCTTTGCGCTCGAGTGCTCAGGCCCGTTCCCTTCGTAGCCGTGCGGCAGGAGCAGCGTCAGCCGTGAGGTCTGCCCCCACTTCGAGAGACCGGCGACGAGGAACTGGTCGACGACGATCTGGGCGCCGTTCACGAAGTCGCCGAACTGGGCTTCCCACAGGACGAGCGCGTCGGGCGCCGCGACGGCATAGCCGTACTCGAAGCCGAGGCAGGCGTACTCGGAGAGCGGGGAGTTGTAGATCTCCATCGAGGCGCCGGCGTCGGACAGGTGCTGGATCGGCGCGAAGGTCTCCCCGGTGCGTTGATCGTGCAGGACCGCATGACGGTGCGAGAAGGTGCCGCGCTCGGTGTCCTGGCCGGAGAGCCGGATCGGGATGCCCTCTGTGAGCAGGCTCGCGAACGCCAGTGCCTCGCCCTGGCCCCAGTCGATGCCACCTTCGCGGAGTGTCTCGCGCCGCTTCTCGAGCTGTCGAAGGAGCTTCGCGTTCGCCTCGAAGCCCTCCGGCAGCGCGAGCAACTGCTCGTTCAACGCCCCGAGTCGTTCCGCCGAGACGGCGGTGTGTACCGCACCGCCTGTGTCGGCGGGGATCTTCCCCTCCCTCGTCACGCGGGGCTCGGCGATCGAGGCCTTGAGGCGGTCGTGCGCGGCCCGCAGCTCGTTCTGTGTCTCCTCGACCAGCGTCTCAGCCTCTTCCGCGGTCAGGACGCCGTCCTCGACGAGCCGCGCTGCGTAGAGCTGGCCGACGGTCCGTTGCGCAGCGATCTGCGCGACCATCAGCGGCTGGGTGTACGCGGCCTCGTCCTGCTCGTTGTGCCCGAAGCGCCTGTAGCCGACGAGGTCGACGACGATGTCGTGCCCGAACTCCTGCCGATAGGCGAGTGCAAGCCGAACCGCAGCGATCGCCGCCTCCGGATCGTTCGCGTTGACGTGGATGATCGGGATGTCGAAGCCCTTGGCGAGGTCGCTCGAGTAACGGGTCGAACGGCCCTCGTTCGGGTTGGTGGTGAAGCCCACCTGGTTGTTCGAGATCAGGTGGAACGTGCCGCCGGTCGTATAGCCGTCGAGGCTCGAGAGGTTGAGCGTCTCGGCGACGACGCCCTGGCCGGCGAACGACGCGTCACCGTGGATCAGGATCGGCAGCGCGACCGACGGGTCGTGGATGCCGCCTCCGTTCGAGCGGTCGGTCTGCTCGGCCCGGGTCCAACCCTCGACGACCGGGTCGACCGCCTCGAGATGGCTCGGGTTCGGAGCGAGCGTGATCGTTACTTCGCCCGACTCTGTCGCACGCGTGCCCGTCGCGGAGAGGTGGTACTTGACGTCGCCGGTTCCCCCCTCGTCGTTCGTGACCACGGCGTCGATCGTCCGCTCGCCTTCGAACTCGCGCAGAACCGACTCGTACGAGAGGCCGACCGTGTGCACGAGCACGTTCAGGCGGCCGCGGTGAGCCATCCCGATCACGATCTCGTGCGCGCCGGCGCCCGCGGCGATCTCGACCGCCTCGTCGAGCATCGGCACCATCGTGTCGAGGCCCTCGAGCGAGAACTGCTTCTGGCCGAGGAACGAGCGGCGCAGGTATTGCTCGAACCCCTCGACGCGGGCGAGCGCCTTCAACAGGCGGATGCGCTCTTCCGGCTTCAGCGGCTGCCGGTAGCGGCTCGACTCGATTGCCTGCCTGAGCCAGACTCGCTCGGCGTGATCGGAGAGGTGCTCGATCTCGTAGGCCATCGTGCCGGTGTAGACCTCCCGCAGCGCCGGAAGTGCTTCCTTCAGCGTCTCGCCGGGGACGTGCACGCGCAGCAGCTGCGCCGGGATCCGCTCTTGCAGCTCGGGCGTCAGCGGCGGGATCAGACTCGTCTCCTCGAGCGCGGGATCGCCCAGTGGCTCGGAGCCCAGCGGATCGAGGCGCGCCGCCAGGTGGCCGTGCATCCGGTGCGCCTTGACGAGAGCCATCGCGGCGGCGACGCCGCCGAGCAGGGTCTCGTCGATCGCCGGGGCGGGCTCGCGGGTCGCGCCGTCAGGTGCCGGAAGCGCTTCTGGGACCGGCGCAACCGCCGCAGGCGGCGGCGCCGGCGGCGCGGGGTGCCCGTTGCCGCGGTCGAGCGTCTTAAGCAGCCGCAGCAAGCCGGGGTGCGACGCGACGAGCTCGCTGTCGCCGCTCTCGAAGAGCTCGCGCCACTCGGCGGGGACCGCGTCGGGATTCTCGAGGTAGTCCTCGAGCAGCAGACGGGCGTAGCCGGAGTTCAGGCCATCGACGTCGTGCGCACTCACAGACTGTGTTTTAGCAACCGCGACGCCAAACCCTCTTAGTAGAGCGGGTTCTCGGTGACGACGGCAATCGTCATCCCCACCGTCCAGCAGATCACGCCGAACGCGACCGCGATGCCCGCCAGCCGCTGCTGCCGCGCAGACATCCGGGCAGCGATCAGGGCGAGGATGATCGCGAACGGGATGATCCGGACCGGACGGTGGATCATCCCGAGGCAGCTGGCGAAGATGGAGATCGTCGCGAGCAGTCCCGCGACCGTATCGGTCGCCGACCAGCGACTGGACGGGGCCGTTCCGTAGTCGACGCTCACACCCGCACCCTAGCCTGGGTGGAGGCGAGACGGACGGGCCTGCTGGTACGACCGCCGCCGCGCGGCACAGGGCCGCGGCGGAGCATACGCGTGCGACGGGCTCGCCACCCGCACTCGGGCGGCGTCGGCGAGAGGGGCGCCAGCCTGCCGGCGCCCTCGAGCGGAAGCGGCTCGGCCCGGATCGCCCACCACACGACTACGCACAGGTAGACAATGGGGATCTTCAGGATCACGAGCATGAAGACCAGCTCCCAGATCACGTCAGGAGTCTAACGGCAGGGCTGAGGAGTGGGACGCTCCTCAGCCCTGCGTGGTCGTCGTCACCGTGAGGGTTCGGGGGGGATGAACGGTTTCTCCTGCCTTGAAGAGGACAAGGGTAATTACCCACCCGACGACGATCAGCATGACTCCCGCGGTCACTGCGAGAGTCACAGTGCGGGCGCGGGTCACTCTGCTACCTCCACCGCTGCTACCTCCACCGCGGCTAGCTCCACCGCGACAGCCACGCGTTGCCGTAGGAGTCGAACGTCGCCTCCATCCAGAGCGTGTCGTTCAGCGGGAACCACCAGGGCGTGGCGCACGAGAAATCCGCCTCGTGATGCACGACCACCCACGAGTACCCTGCGCCGCCCGCGACCTTCCAGTCGCGCGCGTTGCTGCCGGAGCACACGCCGTCCACGCGTGCCGACGTGTTGCTCGACCGGTACGTGATCGCCCCGCCGTACTGGAAGCACCAGTAGGTCTGACCCACGACCCAGCGGTGGTACGGGAAGACACCGCGGCTGTGTGAGTACTCGACCCAGTAACAGGTGACGGCAGCGGCGATCAACGCAGCGCCGGGCTCCACTCCGGTGACGCGGGCAAGCGCGTCGGCAGCCGCCAAACCTTCCGTCGCCGACGCGACCGCCGCGACTTCCTCGACGCTCGCAACGCGTTGGGCCAGAATGCGCGTTCCACCCCGGCTCTCGAAGAGCCTCTGAGCCTCGCGTGCCTCCTGGGGTTTCGGCGTGCCGGGCGGCTTGGCCGAGGCGGGCGCGGGCGAGAGCGCGACTGCGATCGATACCACCACGGCCGCGCGGAGTGCGATTGTGCGCATTTCTCAACCTCTTGTTCGACATCTCCGACGGTAGAGACGCGCCTCGAACAGAGGGGTGACGGCTTCGTGCCATCTTCGTCACGATCGCACGTGGCCGGGTCCGGCGCCAGATGTCCGTTTCAGACAAGGGGTTAGGGGCGGCGCCGCTGTGGGAACATCGGTGGCATGAGTCGAGAGATCCTCGCGCCGATTCTGGACGCCGGTGAGGAAGCCGGCTGTCTCAACCTCTCCCAGTTCAGTGCAGCCGTGCAGGACCTCGAGCTTGACGAGGAGGAGCTCGAGACGCTCTACGCGGAGCTCGAGGAACGGGGAATCACCCTCTCCGACGATTGCGGCCGGCAGACCGAGAGCGATGCGACATACATCAACGGAGATCTCGCAACCGCGACCACCGACTCGCTGCAGCTGTTCCTGAACGAGGCGGGCCGCTACGCGCTGCTCAGCGCCGCCGAGGAGGTCGAGCTCGCGAAGATGATCGAAGCGGGCGATGTCGAGGCGAAGAACAGGATGATCAACTCGAACCTGCGCCTCGTCGTCTCGATCGCGAAGAAGTACCAGGGCCACGGGCTGTCGCTCCTCGACCTGATCCAGGAGGGTGTGATCGGCCTCATCCGCGCGGTCGAGAAGTTCGACTGGCGCCGCGGCTACAAGTTCTCGACCTACGCGACGTGGTGGATCCGGCAGGCGGTGCAGCGCGGCGTCGCCAACAAGTCCCGCACGATTCGGATTCCGGTTCACATCGCCGACCGCGAGCAGAAGATCGGCCGTGCGGAGCGCGAGCTGATGGCAAAGCTCGGCCGCCCGCCCACCGACGAGGAGGTCTCCGAGGCATCGAAGATCTCGCTGAAGCACATGCGCGAGGTCCGCGAGGCGGCGCGCGCGGTGACCAGTCTCGACAAGCCGGTCGGCGACGACAACGACGCCTCGATCGGCGATCTCGTTGGCGTTGCCGAGGGCGGGGTCGAGGAAGAGGTCGAGGTCAGCCTGACCGAGAGCACCCTGCATCGCGCGCTCGAGCGCCTGCCCGACCGGGAACAGACGGTCCTCACGCTTCGGTACGGACTCGGCCCCGAAGAGCCACAGTCGCTCGAGGAGATCGGGCGCAGACTTGGAATTACACGGGAGCGTGTCCGCCAGATCGAAGGCACGGCGCTCGAGCGTCTTGCGGTCTCACGCGAGATCGAAGCGCTCAGAACCGCTGCCTGAGCCGTTCTCCGGAACCTAACACGGACATCACACGCTCTCGCTAGGGTGCCGGGGTTCCTTATTTACAAAGGAGATTGCCCGTGAAACGCCTGACGAAGCTCTACCTCGTCGCGGCCCTCGTGGCGTTGGTGACTCCAGCGCTCGCGAACGCCGCTCCACGCATGTACGTCGGCTTCCACGACGACCCGAACTTCCGTTACGAGAACCGGCGCGCAGAGATGCTGGACCAGGTGCGCAGTACGCACGCGACCATCGTGCGCACGCTCGTGACCTGGCCGACCATCGCCGCAACCCGCCCTGCGAACGCGGCAGACCCGTTCGACCCCGCCTACAACTTCAACGACCTCGACGAGCTCGTGCGCAACACACAGGCGCGCGACATGGAGGTCATCATCACGCTTTGGGGGACGCCGAAGTGGGCGAACGGCGGCAAGACTCCGAACTTCATGCCGACCAGGCTGAGCGACTTCACAGCCTTCGCGCGTGCTGTCGCCTCGCGCTACTCCGGCCGCTATCCGGGGTACCCCTACGTGCGGTTCTTCTCGATCTGGAACGAGTCGAACCTGCAGCTCTTCCTGGCGCCGCAGTTCGACGCCAGCGGCCGGTCGGTCGCACCGAAGAACTATGCGAAGCTGGCGGCTGCGGGGTACGCGGGCATCAAGGCCGGCAATCCGAGCGCCAAGGTCGCGGTCGGCAGCACGTCGTCGGCGGGCCGTGACAAGCCTCTCGCCGGCAAGTCCGCGACGCACTCGCCGGGACGCTTCGCGCAGCTCGTTGCCGCCGCCAACCCGCGGCTCAAGTTCGACGCCTGGGCGCAGCACCCGTATCCGGTGCCGGCGAACCAGAAGCCGTTGCAGAAGGTGAAGTGGCCGAACGTGACGCTCTCCGCGTTCCCGCGTTTCGAGAAGTCGCTCGATACGTGGTTCAAGCGCAAGAACGTCCGCGTCTGGATCACGGAGTACGGCCATGAGGTGAAGCAGGACGGCGAGCCGAAGGGCGTCTCGCGTGCCCAGCAGGCGGCGTACGCCGCACAGGCGCTCGCTGTCGCGAAGAAGGACCCCCGGGTCGACATGTTCATCTGGTTCGTCTTCCGCGACCATACGACGAGCCTGTGGCAGAGCGGCCTCCGGACGCGCACCGGCGCCCCGAAGCCATCGCTCGCGCGATTCACTTCCGCCGCGGCGTCGGTCGATGCCCGCAACGGCCTCTTCAAAGTCAAGGGTGGGAGCGTGCCGACGTTGACCGTGCCCCTCCGGGCCTACGCCTCCGGCACGAAGCCCGGCGAGAACGTCGGCTTCAACGTGCGGGTGATGGAGAAGGGCAAGCTCGTGAAGAGCGCGCAACCGTCGGCGCCCTTCAAGCAGGACACAACCGCACGGTTTGCGCTGGCCGGCTTCAAGCCCGTGAAGGGCAAGACGTACACCGTCGAGGTGGACGCGAACGTCTTCAGCGGGGGCGGTGTCATCCTCCACCGCACGCTGACGCTCGTCGCGAGTTAAGCGCAGCGGACACGCGCTCATCCCCGCCGAC
>JAXIPI010000479.1:0-8393 GCA_045403015.1 Gaiellaceae bacterium
CGTGACGAGCCGGTCCGGCTGACGCGGATCTACACGCGCGGCGGCGACGCGGGCGAGACGTCGCTCGGGGACGGATCGCGCGTCTCGAAGCTCGACTGCCGGATCGGAGCCTTTGGCACTGTCGACGAGCTCAACTCGGCGATCGGCGTCGTGCTGGCGGGTGACGTCCCCGATGCGGTGCGGGACGCACTCGAGCTGGTCCAGAACGAGCTCTTCGACGTCGGCGCCGATCTCTCGGTGCCGTGGGGAGTGACGGACCGCCTACGGGTCGAGCACGGGATGATCGAGCGCCTCGAGGAGCTCTGCGACGCGTTCAATGCCGACCTGCCCGAGCTCACGAGCTTCATCCTGCCCGGCGGCACGGAAACCGCAGCGAGGCTTCACGTGGCGCGGACCATCTGTCGCCGGGCGGAGCGTGACGTCCTGCTCGGCTCCCAGGAGATTGAGCTGAACCCGCAAGTGCTCATCTACCTCAACCGGCTCTCCGACCTGCTCTTCATCCTCGCCCGACTGGCGAACGCGGGTCGCGATGAGCCATTGTGGAAGCCGGGAAGCTCGCGCTAGCTCTGGCCGGCTCGTTCGTGGCCGGCTATCTGGGTTCGATGCTCGGGCTCGTGCTCGGGACGCTGCGGCTGCCGCTCATCGTCGCGATCAGCGGCAACCCGGTCGCGGCTGCGGGAACGAATATCGCGATCTCCGCCGCGGCGGCGGCGTCCGGAGCCGTGAGTCACGCGCGCGAGCGGCGCGTCGACTGGCGCGTCGTCGCGATGGATGGCTCCGCCGTCCATCGTCGGTGCGGTCCTGGGCGCACTCATCGCCGACGACGTTTCCGAGAGCCTGCTCTATCTCGCGATCGCAGCCGTCCTCGTCTGGAGCGGCGTCGACCTGGCCTTGCGGCCCGTCCGCGCGGTGACGCGCGAGCGTCTCCGTCTCTGGCCGGCTGCCGCGGGCGGTCTCGGCATCGGCGCTCTCGGAGGGGCGGTGGGCGTCATCCTCGGAACGCTTCGCATGCCCACGCTGATGCGCCTCGTCGGCATGGACGTGAAGCGGGCCGCGGGAACCAACCTCGTCGTCGGCTTTCTCCTCGGCCTTGCCGGGTTCGCGACCCATGCCGGCGAGAGCGGCGTCGACTGGGACATCCTGGTCGCCGGCCTGGCCGGCGCGATACCGGGCGGCTGGTTCGGCGCCCGGGCGACCGGGAAGATCGACGAGAAGGTGCTTCGGATCGTGCTCGGCGCTGTTCTGGTCCTCGTCGGCGCGGTCTTCGCCGCGCAAGCTCTGATCTAACGCGAGGAGATCGCGGCGATCGCCTTGGCGAGCTGGCGCGACGTCGTGTTGCGCGGGAGCGCCTTGACGGCACCGGCGCGGAGCGCGCGGACGCGGTCGGCGGGCTGGGTCGCGATGGCGATCACGCGGATCGTGGGGAAGACCGTACGAAGGTCGCTGACGAAGCCGACTCCGTGGACGTCCACGTCGACGACGACGATCCCGACGTCGCGCGAGCCGGACGCCGCGAGGGCAAAGGTCTGGTCGAGGCCGGCCTGCGCGACCACGCGCGCATGGCTGCCCGCGAGAGCCGACTGAACGACGGTCTTCGGGTGCTGCTCACCGGCGAGCACGACTTCGACCTCGCTGCGGTTCGCCTTGATCTGGGCGACCTTCTTGCCGACGAGCTTCAGCTTCACCGTGCGGCTGACGGTCTCCGATCCCGAGCGGGCGATCCACGTCAGCGTGTACGTGCCGGGCCGGCGGATCTGCTTCGGCAGCGTCAGCTTCACGACATTCGCGCCGGCCTTGACGTGGCGGACGCGCCAGGTGTAGAGCCGCTTCTTCGCAGACGTCGAGAGCATCGCGGTCAGACCGGCGGGCCGCGAGACCTTGACCCGAGCGGCGATCGTCGTCCGCTTCTTCAGGGTGAGCGTCTTCGAGGCGGCGACGGAGAAAACGAGTTTCGTCTGCGGCGCCGTGCTCGGGCGCGAGACCTCGAGTTCGACCTCGGTCCCGATGCCTCTGTGTCGGGGCGCGATCGGGCCAACGACCGTGCCGGGTGCGACGTTCGAGAGCGGCACCTCGCGCACCGTGCCGAGCTTGAAGCCTGCGGCTGCGAGCGCGGTGACAGCCTGCTCGAGGCTCAGGCCGACGACCGGCGGGACGGCCCGGAGCTGAGCGCTATGCGCGCTTCGGTTCCCGGCTGCGTCAAGCTGCACCAGCGTGAAGATGCGGCTGTCGCCGGGTGTGAACGGTCCCATCTTCGTCTCAAACTGGCGGTGGCCGAAGATGCGGTATGGCTCGCCGTTGACGTAGAGGAGCACGTTGCCGAGCTGGCCGCTCGCGTCTCGACCGGGGATCCAGCGGATCGTGAGGCCGTCGGACGCGACGACGCCGGCGAGGTGGCTCGGCGGCGTGGGCGGACCGTCGTCGATCTTCAGGCCGAAGAAGGTGAGGTGGTGCGTGAGCGCGCTCACTGTTGCCGTGTCGCCGTGGAAGCCATCGGGCTGGGCGGCAGGGAGGGTCGTGCCCGGGAGGCGGCCCATGTTGTTCCACAACGTGGCGTCGCTGGCGCCGACTTGCGACCACGCGGGGAGCGCGGGAACGCCGGCCGGGTTCGAGAAGTTGATCTCGATCGGGAGGTCGAACTGCGTCACGTACAGGCCTGAGAGGGCCCAGCGTGCTGTGACTTGGACGATCTGCGTCCCCGGTACAAAGCCGGGGCCCGCGGGGCCTGCGTCGACGCGCAGCACGAGGATGTAGTCCTGCGGGTCGGGCGGCGTCGGCCATGCGCCCGCCGGCATCCGCACCGAGACCAGGCCGCCCGGGAGCGTCACGGTGAAGTCGCCGCCGGCGGTGATGCTCCGCTCGACCGGCGGCGGATCGGACGTCGGCGTGGCCTGGATCGAGACCGCGACGCGGAAGAGCGAGCGGGTGCCGCTGGCATCCTCGAGCTCGCCTGAGAGGACGTGCAGGCCGTCCGAAAGCGAGCCGGTCGAGAACGTGAGCGTCGAGCCCGAGATGCTCGGAGCGGGGGCGGCGACACCGTCGAGCAGCGCGCCCGGAGCCGTCACCGGCTCGTTCGCGGTGAGCACGATCTGGTTGGCGGACGTCGAGACGGTGCCGTCGGCCGGCGCCGACGAGACGAGGATCGGTGCCGTGTTGTCGAAGCGGACGTTCGTGCGCAGCGCCGGCGCGGAGGCGTTGTCGAGCGCGTCGTAGCCGACGGCGCGGAGGTCGTACAGGCCGTCCGCAAGGGTCGAGGTGTCGAACGGCGTGCTGAACGGAGCGCTCGTGTCGTTCGCAATCTGCGTCCAGGTGGAGGCGCCCGCGGGCGAGACGGAGAAGACGACACGTGCAGCACCGCCGCCGGTGGTCGCGTTCAGTGAGATCGTCCCGCCGACGAGGGCACCCGGATCGCTGAGCGAGACGCTCGGGCCGGTGGAGTCGAGCGTGAACGGGACGCCGGCCGTCGTGTGCGTGTTTCCTGCCGCATCGGTGATCACTGCGTGGATGACGGTCGCGCCATCGGGCGAGCTCGTCGAGTTCCAGGTCGTCGAATACGGCGCAGACGTGTCGGTCGCGACCGGGGTGAAGCTGCCCGAGCCGAACTCCATGACCTCCCAGACGACCGACGTGACGCCGGAGCCCGGATCTGCGGCGTTCGCGGCGATTGCAACCGCCGGTCCGCCGGTTGTGTCGCCGTTGCCGGGTGCCGTGACGCTCCCGGTCGGCTGCGTCCGGTCGACGAGGACGACGCGCGGTGCGCTCGTCGTCACGTTGCCGCCGGCGTCGGTAGCCACCGCGATCAGCTCCCACTGCGCCTCGGCTGCGGGTGCAGTCGTCCAGGTGACGCCGAACGGCGCGGTGCTGTCCGAGGCGATCAGGGTGCCGGCGGCGCCGCTCCCGACCGCGCGATAGCGGAAGGCGACATCAGTGGTGTCGGGGGAGGCGGTGGCGGTGAGGCCGACGCTGGCACCGACAGCGGCACCGGGATCGTCGAGCGCGACGACCGGAGCGAGGTTGTCGATGTTGATCGTGTGCGTCGCGGACGTCGTCTCGTTCCCGGCGACGTCGGTGACGACGACCTGGAGGTCTGCGGGACCGTCGGCCAGCGCACCCGTGGCGAGCGATTCGCTGTACGTCGAGCCGGCGGTCGGCGCCGTCTGAGTGCCGAAGACCGTGAAGGCGCCGGCGCCCGTCGGCTTGATCTCGAAGCGGACGGCCGACACGCCCGACGCGGGCGGGACAGGCCCGTCGGAGGCGTTCGCCGTGACAGTGACGGTGCCTGCGACGTAGGACGCCGCAGCGGGGGAAGTGATCGATCCGCTCGCCGGGGTGTTGTCGACCGTCTTGGGCAGCCCGGGCAGCAGCTCGTTCGCGACGTTGCCGGTGGTGTCGGTGACGACGGCGCGGAGGTCGTATTCGCCGTCGGCGACGAGCGTCGTGCTCCACGAGGCCTCGTACGGCGGAGTGATGTCGGCGGCGCCGATGTTGGCCCAGCTGTTGGCTCCCGCGGGGGAGAACTGGAACTGGACGGAGCTGACGTCGGTCGCGCCGGTCGTGTAGGTGAGGTTCGCGATCCCGCGCAAGTATTCGCCGGGGTCGCCGCCCGAGCCGCTGGGTGCCGTCGTGTCGATGACCACGGTGACCGTGTTGGCCGGCGCCTCGACGTTGCCGACGTCATCCGTCGAGAAGAACGCGACGGTGTGCGCGCCGTCGTTCGAATGGTCGCCCGGTGCGGGGATCACGACCGAGCTGCCCTGAAGCAGGGAGCCGCCGTCGACGCGATATTCGGTCTTGGCGACGCCGGAGCCGGTGCCGTCGGTCGCCGAGAAGCTGACCGTGACGGGCGCGTTGCTCGGGCTGCCAGGGGCGAGCAGGGCCGACGTGGTCGGCGCTGTGTGGTCGACGAGAACGGTGATCGCCGAAGAGGTGAAGGCGTTGCCCGCGAGGTCGGTGGTGACGACGCGCACGTCGTATTGGCCGTCGGCGACGGCATCTGCTCCGGCTGCCGTGTCCCACGTCGACGGAGTTGACGTCCAGGTTCCTGCGCCGGCCGGGGAACGCTGGAAGATGACGGTGTCGATGCCCGAGCCGGTATCCGCCGAGTTGCTCGTGAGCGAGACCGGCGGCACGCCAATCTCGGCGCCGTTGCCAGGCGCGGTGACCGAGCCGGTCGGGAGCGTGTTGTCGACGCGCACGGTGACCGTGCCGGAGGTGAAGGCGTTGCCCGCGTTGTCGGTCGTCACGACGCGGAGGTCGTACTGGCCGTCGGCCTGCGCGGTGGTATCCCAGCTCGCGGCCTGGTTCGTCCAGGTGCCGGCGCCGATCGGCGAGCGCTGGAACTGGACGGTTGCGACGCCCGACCCGCCGGCGTCGGCGGAGTCGCTGGTCAGCGAGACCGTGGCGCGGAGATTCGAAGCGGCAGCCGGGGAGGTGACCGAGCCGGTCGGGAGCGTGTTGTCCACCCGAACGGTGATCGCCGCTGAGGTGAAGACGTTGCCCGCGTTGTCGGTCGTCACGACGCGGAGGTCGTACTGGCCGTCTGTCTGCGCAGTCGTGTCCCAGCTCGCAGGTTGATTCGTCCAGCTGCCGGCGCCGATCGGCGAGCGCTGGAACTGAACGGTGTCGACGCCCGAGCCGCCGGTGTCCGCGGAGTTGCTCGTCAGCGTGACCGTGCCACGGATTGCAGCCGCGTCGGCGGGGGAGGTGACGGTGCCCGTCGGGAGCGTGTTGTCGATCCGCACCTGCACCGTGGCGGGCGTGGACTCGGCATTTCCGGCCGCGTCGGTAGTGAAGACACGAAGGTCGTAGAGGCCGTCGCTGAGCCCGCTCGTGTCGAGCGTCGCGTTGTACGGCGCCGTCGAATCGGTCGAGATGTCGGTCCACGTACCGGCGCCGGCGGGCGAGCGCTGGAAGGTGACGGTGTTGACCGTCCCCGGTGCAGTGTCAGAGGCGACCGCGCTCAGCGAGACGCTGGTGCCGCGCAGGTTCGCGCCGGCAGCCGGCACTGTCACCGAGCCGGTCGGGCGCGTGCGGTCGACCGTCGTCAGGACGAGCTTGGTGTTCTGGCGGCCGTCGTTGTCGGTGGCGCGGACGCGGAGGAGACGCGTTCCGTCGCCCGGGATCGTCCACGAGACGCCGTAGGGCGAAGTGGTGTCGACGCCGAGCGATGTCCAGGTGTCCACCGCGCAGGAGTCGTCGTTCGCGACTGTGCACTGCTCGAAGCTGACGTTGTCGATGCCGCTACCCGAGTCGGTGGCGATCGCGTCCAGCGGTGTCGGATCGGACGTCGCAGCGTTGACCGGGTTCGCCACGTTGACCGAGAGCGTCGGGACGGTGTTGTCGACGGTGACCGTGATCGTGGCGGAGGTGAAGGTGTTGCCGGCGTTGTCGGTCGTCACGACACGGAGGTCGTAGTCCCCGTCCAATTCGGCGGTCGTGTTCCAGCTCGCGGCCTGGTTCGTCCAAGTGTTCGCGCCCGCGGGGGAGCTCTGGAACGTGACGGTCCCGACGCCGCTACCTGCATCGGCCGAGTTGCTCGTCAACGAAACCGTGCCGGCGATGTCGGCGCCGTCGGCCGGCGACGTGACGGAGCCCGTCGGGTTCGTGCCGTCGACGAGCCAGGTGTAAGCCGCGGCGGTCGCGTCCTGGTTGCCGACGATGTCGCTCGCGCGCACCTGCAGCGTGTGTGAGCCGTCGGAGAGAGCGGGGGAGATGGTCAGAGGCGTCGAGGCGCTGACCCAGCCGCCGCCGTCGAGGTTGACCTCGTACGTCGCGGGTGCCTCGGTCGACGCGAAGCCGAACGTCGGTGTCGTGTCGCTGCTCGGATCGGCCGGCGTCGAGGTGAAGGACGAGTTCGGCGCGGTCGTATCGATCGTCCAGGTGTAGCTCTCCTGGGTCGCGTCCTGGTTGCCGGCCGGGTCGGTGGCGCGTACCTGGAAGGTGTGCGAGCCCTCGGTCAGGCCGCTGTAGGTCTTCGGGGTCGCGCTCGCGCTCCAGGCGCCGCCGTCGAGGCGCACCTCGAAGCTCGAGCCGCCCTCGCTCGAGGTGAACGCGAAGGACGCGCCGGTCGCGTTCGTCGGGTCGGCGGGCTGCGAGGTGATGTTCGTGTTCGGTGCCGTCGTGTCGACCGTCCAGGTGAAGGCGGCCGGCGTCGCGTCGACGTTGCCCGTGAGATCGGTCGCGCGCACCTGGAAGGTGTGCGAGCCCTCGGCGAGGCCGCTGTAGATCTTCGGGCTCGCGCTCGCGCTCCAGGCGCCGCCGTCGAGGCGAACCTCGTACGTCGCTCCTGCCTCAGACGAGAAGGAGAACGATGCGCCCGTCGCGTTCGTCGGATCGGCCGGCTGCGAGGTGATGTTCGTGTTCGGGGGCGTGTTGTCGACGGTGACGGTGATCGCGCCCGAGACCGTGACGTTGCCCGCGGCATCGGAGGTGACGACGCGCAGGTCGTAGTCCCCGTCGGAGACGAGCGTCGTGTCCCAGCTCGCGGGCGTCGCGGTCCAGGTGCCTGCACCGGCGGGAGAACGCTCGAAGACGACCGACGCGAGGCCGGAACCGCCGTCAGCCGAGTCGCTCGCGAGCAGGATCGTGGCGCGGACGCGCGCTCCGTTGGCAGGCGAGGTCATCGAGCCGGTCGGGCTGGTGACGTCGATCGACCAGGTGAAGGTCGCGGGCGTCGCGTCCGTGTTGGCTGCGGCATCGGTCGCGCGCACGTCGAAGGTGTGCGAGCCCTCGGCGAGCGAGCCGTAGAAGCTCGGCGTCGTGCACGAGCCCCACGAGCCGGCGTCGAGGCGGCACTCGAAGGTCGACGAGCCCTCGCTCGAGGTGAAGGAGAACGTCGCGCCCGTCGCATTCGTCGGATTCGCCGGGTTGCCCGTGATCGTCGTGTTCGGCGCTGCAGTGTCGACCGTCCAGGCGAACGAGGCGGGGGAGAGATCGACGTTGCCGGCGGCATCCGTCGCGCGCACGTCGAAGGTGTGGGGGCCGTCGCCGAGGCCGCTGTAGAGCTTCGGGCTGACGCTCGAGATCCAGGCGCCGCCGTCGAGGCGCACCTCGAAGGTCACGCCGCTCTCGTTCGAGCTGAAGGTGAAGGTCGCGCCGGTCTGGTTCGTGATCGCCGCCGGGTTCGAGTCGATCGTCGTCTGCGGGCGTGTGCGCTCGACCGCGACGGTCTCGATGTCGCTCGTCGTGTTCAGGGCGTTGTCCGTGGCGACGGCCTTGAGCGTCCAGGAGCCGTCAGCCGGGATTGCACGCGAGACCGAGTACGGAGCGGTCGTATCCACGCCGATCGAGGTCTGGGAGCCGCAGGCCGGGGTCGGGCACTCGAAGAACTCGACCTGCGTCAGGTCGGCGTCGGGGCTCGAAGCAGTGATGGTGAAGGGATCCGCCGCGGACGCGTT
>JAXIPI010000265.1:0-4039 GCA_045403015.1 Gaiellaceae bacterium
GAAACTGAACAGTTCCTCCGCTCACGCGTTAGACGCGCGTGCCCGCTCGTTCCCGAGCCGACGCGATGCCCGTTACGGCATCGGCGACCATGTCGAGTATTTAGACAAGCCAATCCGCCCGTCGTCTCCGCGGCTCGGCAGCGCGGACGTGGGCTGAGCTCGGAGGACGTCTCGGGGCGCACGGGGCGTGAGCGAGCGCTCGAAATCCGTGCGACGCGGTCGCCTCTCGTCGGTGGGTTAGTCATGCACCTGCCTCCAACCGGGTACCTCAGCCAGGACGCCAGTCCCAGAGCGGAACGTGGCGAAGGGGATGAAGCTCGGCTTCGGCCTCGGCGTGTGAGTTCTGCTGGGCGACGCCGGAGCCGAACTCGAGGTGCGAACGCACTGCCTCGCGGAACGGCTCGTCCCTGGGCAGGCCAGCCTCGTCGAGCGCCTCCATATAGAGCGCCACGAACCGCTCCCGTTGCTCGTCGGTGATCTTGAGATGGCGATGCGCCTTGATCAAGTGATCGAAGCCCAGCTCGCGAGTAAAGCGGTCGGGCCCACCGAACGACTCCGCGGTGAGCCACGTCAAGTGATCGACGTGATGCGGCTGGCGCTCGGTGAAGAGGACTTTCAAAACCGGATCGGCGAGAACCTTCGCGTAGAACAGCTCCTCGAGGCGGTGTAGCGCCTCCTCTCCCCCAGCGTGTTCGTAGAGACTCGTCACTTGCAGACCCGCCCGCAGTGTACGGCCAGCAGCAAAAGCGTTCGTCCCCACCCGCCGCCTCAGTGGGACGCGAGGAACTGCTCAACGAGCTCACGCGCCTTGGCCCGGGTACCCGAGAGAGAAACGCCGTGACTCGATCCCGCGTGTAAAGCGCAGCCGCTTGCCCCAGCCATGTGTAGCTCCCCGCCTCGGCGGCATCGAACCGGTAGATCCTCGCGGCGGTCGACGGTGGCTCCGGCGACTTCCGCGTCGGCGTCACGGCTGGTGTCGGAAAGATGCCTGCGGCCGCCGCCTCCGCGGCCGCGACGAGCTCAAGCCGTACGGCCTCTCGTCGGTAGGTGATCCCGTACCCCTACGCGCACCCCGGCCTCATGTACGAGCGCTACACCGGGCTCACTGTGGGGAGGTCGGAGGCGTGACGCCCCCATCCCCACTGAGCCCGCTCGGCGGAGCCGACCGAGAGATGCCGCACGAGCCCTCGCGGCTTCTCGTCGCCGGCGACCTCCACGCGGACGAGTCCTGGTTCGAGAACCTCGTCTACTACGCCCGGGTGCAGCGCTGCCAGGCCATTCTGCAGCTCGGCGACCTCGGCTACTGGCCGCGCATCAAGCACTGCGACGACTTCCTGCGCTCGCTGCCCCGCCAGCTCGAAGGCGCCGACCTCGACCTCTACTTCGTCGAAGGGAACCACGAGGACCTGGACGCCCTCTTCGACACGGACTTCCCGCAGGTGGGGCCGTTCCGCAAGATCGAGGAGCGCGTCTACCACCTCCCCCGCGGGGCGCAAAGGAGATGGCACGGGCTTCGCTTCGTCTCGGTCGGGGGCGGCTACTCGCTCGACAAGGAGCTGCGCATCCCCGGCTACGACTGGTTTGAGCGAGAGACGCTATCGGAGGGAGAGCTCCACGCGATCCTCGAGGAGCGGGACGAGATCGACGTTCTCGTCTCGCACGACTGCCCGGCGCGGGTCGCGCTCGAGCTCGGCATGCTCCCGATCGCCGCCTCGCTCTCGCACAGGCGAGCACTCGCCACGATCGTCGAGCGGATGCGGCCGGCGCTCTGTCTGCACGGCCACCTCCACCGCACGCACCGGACGCTCTGGGAGGACGAGGAGAGCGGCGTCCGCTGCCTCGTGATTGGACTCGCCGACGAGAGCCAGCGCTCAGCGAACGTCCGCGTCTTTGACCTCGCCGAGCTCGCGGCGCACGTCGGGCGGATCCGGGGAGGAGAGGCCCCATGAGCGACGGCTCCTACACGGCGCAGAAGCCGTGGCCGTGGCCAGATCCCGCTGAGGGGCCGCGCGACCGTGAAGGCGCGACTCAGTCTGCGCTGGAGGCGAGCGTCGAAGCTCAGTCTGAGCCGGGCGGCGGGGTGGCGAGGACCGAGGCGCGGAAGCAGACGGGCAAGCTAACGCCACGTGGAAACGAGGCGGCCGTCCTCCTCCGTTACGGCCGTCCCGAAGGCCGCGCAGGCATGGGCGAACCGACGCCGGATCCAGGCCGCGTCTTCGCCGTCGGCAAACCGCGTGTGCGCGAACTCGAGCTTCAGCGGGATCGCCTCGACACGGCTGCCGGCCAGATCGACGAGAAAGAGCAGGCCGAGGTCGTTGCGCAGCGTCCAGTCGACCCGGTAATCGTCGAGGAAGTCGCCCAGGTCGTAGAGGACGCGCGGGGCGACGCCGTGGAAGACATGCGCGGAGTGCCCGGCGATCAGCGTGACGCCGGCAGCGAGCAACGCGCGCGCGGCTGTCCGAACGTGGGCCATCGGCTCGGCGGTCATGTTCCATCCCCAGTGCGCCGTCACGAGGATCGCGTCCGCGTCCAGCGCCGCGATCTTCTCCACAACCCAGTCCGGTAGGCCTCGGCGGGCCAGATTCGCGTACGCGACGCCGGGCCGCGTCGTGCGAGCTGCGTCGTCGCGTGGATGATCCGCGAGGGCGAGGACGCCGAGCCGGAAGCCGCCGGCTTCCAGCACGACCGGTGCGCGCGCCGAGGCCAGGTCCGGACCTGCTCCCACCCATGCGATCCCGACTGAGGCAAGGTGGACGAACGTATCGCGGAGCGCGTCGGGCCCGAAGTCGAGCGCGTGGTTGTTCGCGAGCGTGACGCAGTCGACGCCCAGGTCGGCGAGCGTTTTCACGGCGGCGACCGGCGCACGGAAGTGAAAGGCCTTTCCCGGCACCGGCGCGCCTCGCTCGGAGATGCAGCACTCGAGGTTGAGGATGCACAGGTCGGCTTCGCCCACCGCCGCGACCACCTCGGGTGCGAAGAGCGACTCGGGCGATCCGGACGCGAGCCGTTCGGCGACACCGCGGCCGAGCATCGTGTCGCCTGCGAGCGCGAGCTTCACGCCGCGAATCCGTGCCGGCCGATCAGTGGGACAAAGCGCGCGCTCGCGACCATCTTGACGCGGTGGAGGAGGCCGTCCCGCTTACGGAACAAGACGACGTCCTCGTCGCCGCCGCGGCCGAGCGGCTGGACGAGACGTCCGCCCTCGGCGAGTTGCGCGACCAGCGGCGGCGGCACGTGCGGGAAGGCCGCGGAAACGAGGATCGCACCGTACGGCGCGTGTTCCGGCACCCCCTCTCTGCCGTCCCCGACGAGCACCTCGACGTTGGCCGCACCGCAGCGCACGAGCTGGATCCGCGCTCTCGCTGCGAGGTCGTCCCAGCGCTCGATGCTCCTCTGCGGCGAGCTCGGGCGGGACGAAGTCGGCCCGTGGAAGCGAGGCCACGGCCTCGAGCACGCGCGGGTCGGAGACGCCGGCGAGCGCAGCGGCCGCAGCGAGCAGGTGCTCGGGCACGCCGTCAGTATGCGGGGGATGAAGGGGTAGGCCCCCGTCTGGACGGACGCGCTTTCCACCGCGAGGTCGTTCCACGGTTCCTCTGTGGAGTATTCGATCGGTCGGTCCGCAAGGTTCGACCGACTTTCCACCTGCGATCGACAGCGCCGCCGAGCGATCCTAGGGAGGCTGTGAGCCTCGTCGAGAGCGAGCCCGTCGTCGACGAGCCCGGCACGGAGGGCGAACTCGTCTTCCTCTGCTGTGATCCACCCGGCGACTCGGCGCCCAGACCCACCGCCTCGCCGGCTCTGGTTGTCGCAGAAGAGCCGAAGTGCGACGCACGGGGAACGGCAGTGACGCACAGCGCCGCCTGGCACGGTTCTACTACTAGAAGGCTTCAGCGAAACGACTAGCGAAACAAAGCTAAGACGGGGCCGGCTACCTAGAGAGGCGTCCCCGGCCAAAGTAGCCAAGAACGGCCAACACAACAATGACGATGATGACGATCCAAAGCCAGGTCGGCACGTGATCCTTTCGTTAGGGGCATGC
>JAXIPI010000087.1:0-5712 GCA_045403015.1 Gaiellaceae bacterium
GACCCGGCGAGCGGCACATGGCTCCCTGGCGGAACGCTGAGTGAGCCGCGCGGGCTCCACGTTGCGGTGCCTCTCGCCGACGGTCGCGTCCTCGTCGCCGGTGGTGGCACGTACCGCGCGAGCGCCGAGCTCTACGGCCCCGCGACGAACAGCTGGACGCCGACCGGAAGCATGAGCGTCGGCCGCATCGACGCCACCGGCACCCTGCTCCGCGACGGCCGCGTGCTCGTCGTCGGCGGCCTCGCGAGCGACGGCAGCGGCGTGCAGGCGAGCGCCGAGCTGTACGACCCGGCCACCGGCAGCTGGACGCAGACCGGATCCCTCCGGAACCCCCGGCGAGCCCATACGGCGGTGCTGCTGCCCGACGGCACGGTGCTCGTTGTCGGCGGCAGCAACTCGAGCGGCACCGTGCACGCCGCGGAGCGCTACGACCCGGCGCGTGGCCGCTGGAGCCGCGCCGGCACGTCATCCACCGCCGGCGCCGCCATCCTACTGACCGACGGCCGCGTGCTCGTCACCGCAGGCCCCGAAGCGGAGCTCTACGATCCGGCCAGGAACCGTTGGGCGCCGACCGGCAGCATGACCTCCATCCACGGCGGTCCAGCCGTGCGCTTGCTCGACGGACGCGTCCTCGTCGCCGGCGGCGGCACAGGTGACGTCTACTCACCCGCCACCGGCACCTGGACCGCGACCGGCCCGATGGTCTTCCCCTACGCCTCCGCCGCCGGCGCACTGCTCCCCAGCGGGAAGGTCCTCTTCGCCGGCGGCATCCGCTCGGCCTGCGAGAAGTTCGGCGGCTGCGAGCCCTTGGCCGACGCCGCGCTCTACACGCCGTAGAGCTCGCGCGGCTCGCTGGCCTCCGGATCCTAGATCGCGCCAGAAACGCTGATGCCGTCCGACAGGAGTTGCGACTCGAGGATCCGTCCCACGATGGCCACCTCTCTCACGCAGAGGGCGTCATCGGGATCACCCCGTGAGCGGCCCGTCACACCCGAGGTCGCGGGTTCGAGCCCCGTCGTCCGAGCCTAGACTCAGATCACGGAGGCTCCTTCCGACACCTCACGCTCGACCAGCGACGCCGACCGGGCGCCCGTTCGGCTGGCCGAGATCGTCGCGGCGCTCTCGCTCGGGATCGACCTTGGCTTCGGGCAACCGATGGAGCACGTCCTGCGCCAGTGCCTGATCGCGCTCCGGGTAGCCGAGCGGCTCGGCATGGACGACGAGGCACGAGCGGCCGTCTACTACACCGCGCTGCTCGTCAACGTCGGGTGCCACACAGACGCGCATGAGCAGGCGAAGTGGTTCGGCGACGACATCTCGCTGAAGGCGGACAAGTACGGGCCCCACGACCTGCGCAGCAAGCGGAGCATGGTCTCCGGGCTCCGGCGAATCGGCTCCGGGAACCCGTCGCTCCACCGCTTCCGGATCGGTCTCACCTTCGTGCTCTCGGGCCACCGCGAGGTGGACGAGATGATCGACCATCACGCCGCGATGGCGCGCGCGCTGGGCGAGCAGCTCGAGCTGTCCGACACCGTGCTCGACGCGCTCGGCGCGGCGTACGAGATGTGGGACGGCAAGGGCTGGCCCGGGAAGCTCGGCGGGGAGGCCATCCCGCTCACGGCGCGGCTCGCGCAGCTCGGCGAGTTCGCCGAGGTCGCTCACCGCATCGGCGGCGTGGCGGCCGTGCGGGCGCTCGTGCGGGAGCGGCGCGGCGGCCAGTTCGATCCCGCGCTCTGCGACCTCGTCGACGCCGAGGCACCCGAGCTCTTCTCCGGCCTCGACACGATCGCGACGTGGGATGCGGTGATCGACGCCGAGCCCGCGCTCGCGGTCACGCTGCGCGGGAAGCAGATGGACGCCGCGCTGCTCGCGGTCGCGAACTTTGTCGACCTGAAGTCGCCGTACCTGCTCGGCCATTCGCACGCGGTCGCCGAGCTCGCCGCACGAGCAGCTGTCGAGCAGGGGCTGCCCGAGCTTGCGACGACGCTGCGGCGCACCGGCTTCGTGCACGACCTCGGCCGCCTCGGCATCTCGAACGCGATCTGGGACAAGCGCGGGCCGCTCGGCCCCGGGGAATGGGAGCGCGTCCGTCTGCACCCGTACTTGACCGAGCGGATGCTCCAGCAATCCGATGCCCTGGCGCCGCTCGGAGCGATCGCGGTTCAGCACCGCGAGCGGCTCGACGGCTCCGGCTACCCGCGCGGGCTGTCGGGCAGCGCGATCTCTCGGCCCGCGCGGATCCTCGGCGCCGCGGACACCTACCAGGCGATGCGCGAGCCACGGCCACACCGGCCGGCACGATCGCCCGACGACGCCGCCGTCCAGCTGCGCGCGGACGCGAAGGCGGGTCGCCTCGACGCGGAGGCGGTCGAGGCCGTCCTCTCAGCGGCCGGCCATCGCGTCTCGCGCCGACGCGACGGGCCGTTCGGGCTCACGGCGCGCGAGGTCGACGTGCTCCGCCTGCTCGCGGTCGGGCTGTCGAACAAGGAGATCGCGCAGCGGCTCGTGATCACGCCGAAGACCGTGGGCAACCACGTCGAGCACATCTACTCGAAGATCGATATTCGAACGCGGGCGGGGGCGGGGCTCGTCGCGATGCGGTACGGGCTTCTGCCGGAAGAGACCTTCCCGGCCGTCGCGCCGGTCGCCTGACGCGTCGGACCGCGCGCGAAAGATAGGGCGAATCCCTCAGGAAACACGGGTCCCGAGTCTCCTACGCTCGGAGCAATCCGATCGAAGGGAGCGAAGGATGCCGAGCGTCGCCAGAGACCGCATCGCTGAGACCGACGATTACGGCGTCGTCGAAGACCGGCACGAGGACGTCGACGGCACGACCATTCAGTTCCTGACGTTCCGCGAGGACGTTGACGCGGCGCCGCTCCTGCGCGGCCTGCCGGACGACCGCTGCAACTGCCGGCACTGGGGCTACGTCTTCAAAGGCGAGGTGATTTTCGACCTCGGCGATCGCGAAGAGGTCTACAAGGCCGGGGAAGCCTTCCACCTCACTCGCGGCCACATCCCGCGCGCCGAGCCCGGCACGGAGTACCTCCAGTTCAGCCCCGCCGAGGAACTCCATACCGTCTCGGCTCACATGCAGAAGAACATGGCGGCGATGCAGGGTGCATAGCGCAGTCCGACTCAACTCGGACACCGACCGGAGCCTGTCCAGCGCGGTGCCCGTTCAGGTCGCACCATGATCGAGGCGAGCCGAGAGCACCTCGGTTGGGTTCTGCACGAATCGGGGCCAGAGAGCGCAGACCACACCGTCCTTCTGCTTCCTGGCGCGCTCTGCACGGCGGCCTTCTACGACGACCTGCTTGCGGAGCCGAGCAAGAGCACGACCCCGATCCGCTTCGTTGCGACCACGGTGCCCGGATTCGGCGGAACCGCTCCCCCCGAGCACATGAGCATGGAGAGCTACTCGAAGCTCGCCGGGCAGCTGGCCTCCGATCTTGGCTGCGACGCCGTCGTCGGCCACAGCCTCGGTGCCAACATCGCACTCGAGATGGCGTCCGCCGGAGAATTCTCGGGGCCGCTGGTACTGCTGTCACCCAGCTTCTCGCGCAGGGACGAGTCCAGGTTCCCGCGCGCGCTCGATCGCCTCAGTCGGGTACTCGGGCACCTGCCCTATTCGCTGATGCTGAAGATCATCGGCCCGGCCATGAAGAGCAGCTTGCCGCCGACCCGCCGCGAAGCACTGATCGCCGAGCTGAAGAAGAACGACCCTCACTTCCTCCGCCGCCAGACCCATCTATATCTCGAGTACCTCGACCGCCACGGCTCGCTCGCCCCGCGTTTTGCCGATTCGGGCGTGCCGGCATGGGTCGTGTACGGCGAGAGCGACGACGTCGGAATCACCGACGACGAGCGAGACGTGCTCCAGGCGAGTCCTCACGTGAGCATCGTCCGGGTCTCCGACGCCGGACACTTCACCCTCAACCAGCAGCCCGGAGAGATCGCCAAACTCGTCCTCGACGCGGTGACGAGCAGGGCGCCGCGCTAACAAGAACGGAACGCGAGCCCCGGCACGCGGGATGCCGCCACGCGGCGCGGGCCGAGGACGCCTAGCCCTTCGCGAACACCTCGGCTGTCGGCGACTCGAACTCGAAGCCGACCATGGGCTCGTCGCCCACCACCCATGCATCGTGACCGGGCTCGATGACGTAAGCCTCGCCTGGACCGATCTCGCCCTCGGCGCCGTCGTCGTGGATCACGTGCATCCTGCCGGACTGAACGACACCAACATGCCGCACCTCACAGCTCTTGGTCCCGACGATCGGCTTGATGCACTCCGACCACTTCCATCCGGGTTCGAGCGTCAAGCGGGCTGCAGTATTGGCGCCCATCTTGACGACGTCGACCTGAGTCTTGTCAGGCCGCCGACTCTCGTCGGGTGCGTTGAAGGCACGGACTTCAAGCCCAGCCATAGGAGCCACCTTCCTTCCTTCGTCGGTCGACCGCCCCATCCCAGGCGGCTCAGGGTCACGCATTCTGTCACCTTTGCTCGTCAACTACGACCTGCACGTAGGTGTGTCAAGCGTGGGCTCTTGCGCGAGTGTCCCGAGCTGCAACTGTCGTCACCGGAACGCGGTTCGCGATCTGCCGGCGACCGCTCTCGGCCTGAGCCTGCAGGTGTCCGGGCAGCAGAAGGGCAGCAAACGCTCGAAATCGGGTCTGAGCAATTGTGTGCAAATCAGCGCGAAGGGCTCGCAAGCCCGCATGAATAGAGCGATAGCGCGTCCATCGTCGCCTATCGTCGTATCCGTGGAACAAGCCTGTCACGCCGGAGGTCGCGGGTTCGAGTCCCGTCGCTCCCGTAAAAATCCCTGTAAATCAGCATCTTTTGTTGTCCAGCTAGGCGCAAACGACCTCCGGCGTCCATGTATCGCGCGCACATCCCGCACGGGAATCCCCGCTCGAACCCCGCCCTAGCCGATAATTCCCGCAGTCCGTGGTTCCGGCCACTAAGCCGGTGGTCGTGCGGAAGACGGGTCACATCAGAGCTGTGTCCGCAGGGACTTTCGTCTAGGCAGGCAACGGCGTTGCCCCGTATACCGCGGGCATCCCGCGACCGGCTTCCGATCGGAGCGCACGGGCGGTGCGAAATAGGCGCGTCGTCGGGCGGCTCGAGGTTCCTGCTCGCGACCGGTCAGCACGCTCTCCGAGCCGCGACGCCGCGATCAAACGTTGAGATCAATGAACACAGCGGAATGGTCTGATGCCTGCTGGTTGCCGTTTTCTATCTCCGCATGCGTCTCCCAGGCTGTGGGGCGGTGACTCGGGTGCCCCACAAGCCTTGCGGCCACGCTCTCCTCTTGCCTGGCTACTGCTGATAGTGCGGGAGGATCGTGGCGTCCTTGACGTAGGTCAGCGCCGCGGACACGTCGTATGCGTGGATGGCCGAAGCGAGTGGAGCCAGCGTGTTCGACAGGCTCTCGATCTCACTGCTGCGGAGGAAGCCTGCCCGCTCCTGCGCGTCTGTGAAGCCCAAGATCAGCGATGCGTGGAACCGCTGGTCGGCCGGGTTGTCGTGCGCGACGTTCGGGGTGTCCCAGAGCCTCTTGCTCCAGGGCAGGAAGGTCTGGGTTCGCAGTTCCCTCAGCACGCCGGTGCCTACGAGGGCTGGCACGAGCTCCTTGTTGATGAGCTTCCGGAAGGCGCCGGCACCGACGCCATCCTTCCGCCTGAGGTAGATCAGGGCTCGGGCGCCCG
>JAXIPI010000073.1:0-2883 GCA_045403015.1 Gaiellaceae bacterium
ATGGGCTCGGAGACATCCTCGCGCGCCGGCCCGCCCACCGCTACTGGCTGGGTCGAACCAGGCTTGTAGCGACGAGTCGCCAGGTGCCGCATCACGTCGTCGTCGATCTTGAGGACGCGCGCGATCTCGTCGAGGGTGTCGCCGTCGGCGCTGAACGAAAGCAGGTGGTAGACACCGTCGGACTTCTTGTTGATCTCGTACGCAAGCTTGCGGCGGCCCCAGGCGTCCTGGCCGTCCCACGTGCCGCCGTTCTTCTCGACGAGGTCACGTGTGCGCTTGACGATCTCCTCCTGCCGCTCCTCGGGCAGGTCGGGGTCGAGCATCAGCAGAATTTCGTAGTCGTTCACGTTCCCGGTCTCCTTCCGTCGGGCTTCCCTCGGTCTTAGGCGGCCTCGCCGGCAAGCGTGGGCGGGAACAGCGCACGCGAGACGAGGCAGGAAGCGCGCACAGAGTAGCATCGCCCTGTGCGCAGATTGCTGGCAGGGCTCGGCGGAGCCCTCGGACTGGCCGCGCTCTGGCGGTTCCTCCGCCGAGCGCCGGAGCCGCAGACGGCCGAATTGGATCCCGCCAAGGAGCTACGCGCCAGGCTCGAGCAGGCGCGCGAGGCCGCCGACGATCGCGACGAGTTCGACGCCTCGGAGGGTCAGCCGGTCGACGAGGTCGAGGCCCCGCGCTCGATCGAGGAGCGCCGCCGGGCGATCCACGACAAGGCGCAGCAGGCACTCGGCGAGATGCACGGGTCGGACCCCGCCGAAGAGGAAAAAACCGACTGAGCAGGCTTCTTCGCGGCCGCGGCATACTTCAAGGGGATGAGCAAGCTGCCGCAGGCCGACGAGCTGCCGCACGCCGACGAAGGGTACGACCCCGCCCGAGTCGAAGAGGCGTTCGCGGCCTTCGCCGACCGCGTGCGTGAGCTCGAGTCCGTCGCGTCCGAGCTGCGCGCCGAGCTCAAGGCGGTCCGCGCCGAGCGAACCGCGCCGCCACGCTACGAGGACGAGGACTGGCCGGCGGAGAGGGGCCTTTCGAGCGCCGGTCTCGCGCCGTCCCCTGACTGGGTCGCCGCCGTGCCGCCGCCGTTCACGCGCCATCCGGCGGTGCCTCGGCTGGTGGTCGAGATCTCGTTCCTCCTGCTCGTCGCGGTCCTTGCCGGGCTGGCCGACCTGGCTGCCGCCTGGATCGTGCTCGTGATGGCGGTCGCGTGGGCCCTCGTCGTCGTCACCGAGTGGGCCGCCGCTGCGAAGCGGTCACGCTGGCGCCTCGATGAGATCGCGCCGCCGGCCGATGCGAGCTCGAAGCCGGCGGCTGACACGACCGGCCCGTGGGACATGCCCGTGGTCGAAGCGACGGTCGTCGAGAGCGGCCCCGACCCCGAGTCGAAGACCATCGTCGCCAAGCTCCCCGTCGAGCCGGAGGCCGTTTCGGAGGCAAAGCCGGCACCGAAGCGCTCGCGGCTCCGCCGCCGCCGCAAGCCTGCCGAGACGAGTGCCGCCGACCCTGCCGGCGATCCCTGGGAGGCGTAGCCTCGCGGCTGCCGTCGCAGCCGCCTTCCTGGTCACGGTGCCCGGCGCCTCGGCGCTCGATCCGGAACTGGGACCGGCGCCGGCCCTGAAGGTCTGCTGCAACCTCGTGGCCGAGGTCTACGCGACGGGGCTGAAGCGCCCGACCGCGCTCGCCTTCGGCCCGGACGGTCTGCTCTACGCGACGCAGGAGAGCGGCGAGGTCGTCGCTGTCGGCGCAGGTACCTCGAAACCGCGTGTGCTCGCCCGCGGCTTCAAGACGCCGCTCGGCCTCATGTGGTCGGGCTCGACGCTCTTCGTCTCCGCGCAGGGCTCGGTGCAGCGGCTCGCGGTCGCGGGGAAGCGGGTTGTCTCCCGGAAGACGATCGTCAAGCGCCTCCCATTCGGCCGGCACCAGCAGGACACCATCGTCCTCGGCCCCGACGGCCGCCTCTACCTCGGCAGCGGCACGACCTGCGACGTCTGCCGCGAGAAGGATCGCCGGAGGGGCGCGATCCTCTCCTTCAAGCCCGACGGAAGCGACCTGCGGATCGTGGCGACGGGGCTTCGCAACCCGTTCGGCCTCGTCTTCGACGGCGACGTGCTCTACGTGTCCGACAACGCCCGCGACGACCTCGGCAAGAGCGAGCCGGCCGAGACGATCGTGCGGATCAAGCCCGGCGCCGACTACGGCTGGCCGCGATGCTGGGCGAGCTGGCAGCACCGGAGGCTCCAGGGCTCGTGCCGCGGCGTCACGCCGCCGGTTGCCTATCTCGAGCCGCATTCGTCGGCGGACTCGCTCGCGCTCTGGGCCGGAACGATGATCGTGGCCGAGTGGGGTCAGTACCTGAGCGAGCGCTGGGGTCGAAAGCTCGTCCAGGTGAACGTGCGAACCGGTCGCTCGTCGACGTTCGCCGACGGCTTCGAGCACCCGTTAGGCCTGGCGGTCGAACCGCACGGTGGTGTCCTGGCGGGCGACTGGGGCCGCGGCGTGATCTACCGGATCAGGAAGCGTTGAGTCGCGCGCACGAGCGCGCCCGCCACCTTCTCCTGGTACCCCGCTGAGCGCAGGAGCGCCGACTCGCTCCGGTTCGACATGAAGCCCGTCTCGACGAGCACCGCCGGCACGTCGGCCCAGTTGAACCCGGTCAAGTCGCTGCGCTCGACCACGCCGAGGTCTCGGGCGCCGGTTGAGGCGACGAGCTCACGCTGGAGCAGCAGACCGGCGCGCCGGCTCGGGCCGTAGATGTCGTCCGTCCAGCCACGCCGGAGGGCCGGCACGAGCGTGGAGATCCCGCGTACCGAAGAGTCAGCTGACCCGTCGGCATGGATCCGGATCATCAACGCGGCGTGGCGCGCGTTGCAGAAAAGCGCGCGCTCGCGGTTG
>JAXIPI010000319.1:0-14115 GCA_045403015.1 Gaiellaceae bacterium
GTGGCATCGGTGGTGGCCTGGCGACGCCACCAGCATCGGCGGCGTCCTGCCGCCGCGTCCCAGAGCAGCCAGCCCACGCCCCGAGACAGCCGATCTCATGGCATCAACCATCTTCAGCCGGCCGCCCGCAGGACGAGCGACGCGTTGGCGCCGCCGAAGGCGTAGGCGTTGCTGAGGACGACGTCGAGCTCCAGCTCGCGCGGCTCGTTCGGAGTCACGTCCCAGTCGCACTCCGGATCGGCCCGCGTGAAGTTCCAGGTGGGAGGCGCGATTTGCTCCCGGAGCGCCTGCACGCAGGCGACGGCCTCGAGCGCGCTGGCCGCTCCGAGCCCGTGACCCGTGATCGCCTTGATCGAGCTCATCGGCGGGCCGTTCTTGCCGAAGACGGCTCGGGCGGCGGCGACCTCCGCGCGGTCGTTCGCGGGCGTCCCCGTGCCGTGGGCCGAGAGGTACCCGATCTCGCCGTGGTCCGCTCCGGCATCCTCGAGCGCTGCTTGCATCGCCCGTGCCGCCCCGCGCCCCTGCGGGTCCGGACTGACGATGTGGAACGCGTCGCCGGAGAAGCCGATCCCGGCGAGCTCCGCGAGCGGTTCAGCACCGCGGGCGGCGGCCGCCGTTGCCGACTCGACGAGGAGCATCGCAGCTCCTTCGCCGAGAACGAGCCCGTCGCGATCTGCGCTGAACGGCCGGCACGCCTCGGTGGCGAGGGCACCGAGCCGTGCGAATCCCGTAAAGGCGACGCGCGAGAACGCGTCGGTTCCGCCGGCGAGAACCGCGTCGGCGCGTCCGAGCCGGACCAGGTCGAGCGCGTGGCCGAGCGCGTAGTTCCCTGCCGCGCACGCTCCCGCGAGCACGACGACGCGTCCAGCGAGGCCGAGCTCGGCCGCCACGTCACGGCCGACCTGGTCGGGGCCGGAGCGGACGAGCTCCTCGGCCGGGACGGTGCCCGACCGCACGTCCGCGGGATCCCACGCCTCGAGCCAGCAGCTTTCTCCCATCGTGGTGCCGATCGAAAGACCGATGTCCGTTCCGGAGAGGCCGGCTTGCGCGAGCGCCTGCCGCCCCGCCGCCGCCGCGAGCAGGGCGGCGCGTCCCGGCCTCGGGTCGCTCGCGCTGTCGAGTGCGAGGCCGCGAACCTCGCAGCCGAGCTGTGAGGGAAACGACGAGGTGTCGAACGACTCGACCTGGGCCGCTCCTGTCGTGCCGGAGAGGAGGGCCGTCCAGAAGGTCTCGACGTCCACCCCGATGGGCGAGACGACGCCGAGACCGGTGACTACCGCCCGCTCGATGCGGCCTCCTGCTCAGCCAGCCGTGCCTGTGTCAGCGCGACGAGGCTGCCGAAGGTGGTGATCTCCTTCAGTTCCTCGACCGTGAAGCTGAGCCCGTAGCGCCGCTCCACGTCGACGGCGATCTCCATCGCCATCAGCGAGTCGACGCCCGCGTCGGCCAGCGTGCCGCTCAGGTCGATCGAGCCCGGGTCGATCTCCGCGACCTCTGCCACGATCGTGCGGAGCTCGTCTTCGATCACGACCTCATTCAAGCTGCCAGCTCCGGAGCCGGCGCGAAGACACGCTCTGCGCGGCGGGCGCCCTCTGCAGTGCCCGCCAGGAGTGCGAGCGGGTCGCCGACGATGCGGTACGGCGTCTGCGAGACCGCCTCCGTCGAGGCCGCGAGCAGCGCGGGTCCGAGGCGGGACTCGCCCGAGCGGAGCGAGTCGGCGAGGCCGAGCATCCAGCGCATGTTGTCCACGTGAGCAACGAGATCGACTGCACCGACCGCGGCTGCAGCGGCTCCGCCTGCGACGACGGCCTCCGAGAACGAGAGGCCGACTCGCCAGCGGTTTGCCGTCAAGCAGGTGACCGAGACGAGCGCTCCCATCGGCTCGCCGCCCGCCTCCACGAGGTGGCGGGCGCGGAGGCCGTGGTATCCAGCCCAGCCGGACGGACGGCCGTGACCGAAGTAGATGCCGACGCCGAGCCCGAGCCGTAGCCCAGCGACGAGGTCGGCCCGGGTGATCCGCTCGGACGTCCAGCGGAGGACGGGGAAGGGAGGCTCGCCGCCGCGGCTGAGGTTCGCCTCGAGCCGGCCGGCGAGCTGGAGGTACCGCGGCTCCCATTGCCCGAGCACCGCGAGCGGGCCTGGCGGGCCCGAGCGGCGCTGGACGCGCACCGCCGCCCTGGCGAAGACGTCGAGACCCGAGCCGAGGTCGGGCAGCCAGCCGGCAGGCACCGCCCGCCCCGACGGGTCGATGAGAAACGGTCCCGGCAAGGCGGTACGCGGAGCGCGCCGCCGGTCGTCCACGAGCAACAGCCCCTCGGCGCCGGCCGCCGCCTCGCCGAGTGCCTCGACGGAGCCGGGCTCGACCACCCGCACCTCGCGTGAGCGCTCGTGCTCGCGGAGGAGCGGGCGGAGCGGCCCGAGGGCCGCTCCTGGCGCTGCAACGACCAACGTCAAGCCGCCTGCACCTCCGCGATGTACGGGTCGTACGGCGTGGTGGTCGCCGCGTCCTTCTTCGCCTGGAAGTAGTCGGCCATGATCTGCGCCTGCTGCTCCGGGTTGAAGTGGTCGAGCTTGCCGCCGGCGGTTGTGTTCGCGGTCAAGGCCGACGTTCCGCCGTAGTCGTACGCCGCGTTTCCTTGCGTTCCCTGGGCGAAGAGCGAGTGGCCCATGTAGTACGGGCCGGTGTTCTCGCCCTGCCAGACATGGCCGAGCTCGTGGATCAACGTGTGCCGGTTGCCCTTGGTCGTCGTATCGAAGTTCTCGGGCAGGTGGATGATCCGCATCGTCGTCACCGGCACGGCGTTGTCGCGGAACCAGTCGCTCATCCCCGAGACGAACGAGCCCTCGAAGACCTGGACGTCGTCCAGCGGCACGGTCGACTTGTAGACGATCCTCGCGTCGGCCTTCTCCTCCGCACGGAGCGGACGGAACTTGCCGAAGACCTCGAGCAGAATGGCGATCGCCAGGTCGAGAGCGCCGACGCCGGCCTCGATCACGCCCTTGAGCACGTCCAGCAATCCCTCGCCGATGTCCTTCAGCGACTGGATCACCTTCTTCTGCAGGTCGCGAGTGGGCTGGATGAACGCGGACTGCACGATGTCGCCGACCGTCTTGCCGAGCTCGCGCAGCGCCTTGGTGAGGTTGTCGAGGGCGTGCTGCGGGTGCCGGATCGTGTCGCTCACGAGCTGAGCGATCGTGGTGCCCGCGGCAAGCAGCTCCGCCGTGACCTCTTTCACGATCTGGAACGCCCTGGTGACGGCCCAGCCGATCAGGTCTGCGACCGCGGCTCCCGCCTTGAGCAGGCCCTTGACCACTGCCCGCAGCCCGTCGATCGCGTCCGTCGCCATCCAGGTGAGGACGTAGCTGATCGAGTTCTTCAGCCGCTGCGTCACCTCGCCGAGCAACTCGAGCGCGGCGTCGCCTGCGGCTGCGGCCCACCGGAACACCTCAGTGAGCGCGATCCCGGCCGCCTCGATCGCCTTCACGATCCCCTCGAAGACCGCCGCCGTCTTTGCGGCTGCCCACTCGAGGATCTCGTCGACGCTCTTCTTGACGTACCGGATCGCGAGCACGGCCTCGCGGTAGAGCCGGTCGGCCGCCGACGCGGCTTGCGTCAAGACCCAGTCGAGGATGTCGCCAACCGGGCCAAGCGCCTTGAGGACGCCGTTGACCATCTTGCGGAAGACGAAGTAGCTCTTTGCCAGAGCCTGCGCGAGCAGGTCCGCGACCTTCAAGCCTGCCTCGATCATCGCGTCGATCAGCCGCGCGGCCGTCCGGTACGTGAACGCGATCACGGAGCCGACGAACTCGACGATCGTCTTCCCCAGCTGCACCGCCGCCTTGACGATGTCGCGGAGGAGGTTGCCGGCGAGCCGGAGCCCCTCGCGGATGACGTCGAGCAGCCTCCGCCCGAGGTCGAACGCGGCCTCGACGATCCGCTTGATCGCGTTGAAGCCCCAGGCGGCGATCTTGCTGACGAGGTCCGCGAGCGCGGCACCGAAGCGAAGGGCCGCCTGGGCGATCTTCCGGGCGAGCGCCACGGCGGCGTTCGCGATGTATTCCGCGACCTCGAGGAGGGCGTTCCCGACCTCGACGAGAGCCTTCACGACCGCGTCGAGCACCGCTGCCGCCGCGTTCTTGACCGCGTCGATCAGCTCAGCGACCGCCTTTCCGATCGCGCGGAGCGCTCGAACGACGCCCGCGACGACATTGGCGGCGAAGCGCGCCGCCTCCTCGAGGAGATCCCTGACCGCGCGTCCGAGCTCGAGGAGGGCCCGGACCATGTTCTCGAGCAGAGCGGCAGCCGCCTGGAACGCTTGGTTGATCAGGTTGCCGATCGTCTTGCCGATCGCGATCAGTGCCTTGGCGAACTCCTTCACGGTCGCGTAGACCTGCGTCGCCATCCAGGAGAGCAGCTCGCCGAGTTGGTGGCCGAGCTGGTCGATCGCACGGAGCACCGTCTGGAGCGCGGCGCCGACGAGGTTCGCGATGTCGTTCAGCACCTGGAACATCGCGCGGCCCGCGTCGACGATTCCCTGGATGACCTTCTTCACGAACGCCAGCGTGTCCGCGACGGCGGCCTCGAGCGCGCCCTTGACGATGTTGAAGATCGTCTCGCCCGCGGCGAGCAGCGCTTTGGCCAGGTTCGCCATCTGGGCGACGGTGAAGTTGACCGCCGCGACGAACGCCTCCGCGATGGACTTGAGCGCGTTCTTGATCGCGTCGACGACCGAGTCCACGGCCTGCTTGACCGCGTCGACGATGTCCTCGACGAGGTCGACGATGGCGGAGTCGTTCGGGTCGTCTTCGACCGGGCGCGTTTTTATCGTCGCGCCCAGATCCGCGAGGTACAGCAGCACCTCGCGGAGCGCCTTCGTGTCCTTCTTTCCGGTCTCTGTCAGCACGAAGTCCTTCATCAGCGCCCGCCCCTGGGCGGAGGGAAGCTCGCCGATCGCGTGCACGACCCAGCGGTCCTGCTCGGCTTTCCGGTAGCCGTCGATCAGCGTGCGCCGCTCCTTGGCGGGGCGGAGGGCGACGGCCTGGAAGAGCTGGCGGTGGTGGTCGATGTCCGGCAGCGTCTTCGCCAGAGCGGTCGCGACCCGTAGTCCCTGGGTCCGCGATGTTCGGTACGCCGCCTTGTAGAGCGGCCCGACCTCGGATGGGTTCGGCTGCGCCGCCCCAACGCGGAACTCCAGTTCCTCGGCGCGAAGCTTCGGAAGCGGTCCGATTTGCTCGAGCTTTCGGGCTGCTGACATCTGCGGCTCTCCCTTCACGGGGTTTTCGGGTTGAAGGGCCGCCGCAGATGGCCCTGGCGCGACCCTACAAAATTGCGACGGACTTTCGCTAGAGCGTCGGAGCAGGTAGCTGAAGGTCGCCACGAGCGACGAGCACCTGCGCCGCGGCGACCGAACGCAGCGCCGCCTCGACGTCGACGCCGCGGTGGCGTGGCGCGTATGGCCCGAGCCGGCGGGCCGCTTTCTCGAGCTGGCGTTCGCAGCCTGGACGCCTCCCGCGCCCTGCCTGATACCAGGCGACTGCAACGTGGACGAGCCCTTGCAAGAAGTCGCGCTCCTCGGGCGGCGCATCCCGCCACTCGTCTTCGAGCTCCTCGTGCGCGGCGAAGAACTCGCCTGCGGCGATCAGCTCGAGCCCGCGGTCGAGTCCCATGCGATCAGGCGCAGGAGCGGTTGAAGAGGCTCGCGGTGTTGTTCGTCTCGTTCGACTCGGCGACGACGTTCGTCTGGTCGGCGGTCGCGACATACGTGCCGACGCGGCATGCGAAGGTGAAGGTGGCCGTCGCGCCAGGCGCAAGCGCCTGCACGGTGAACGTTCCTACCAGTGCGCTTCCGACCATGATTCTCAGGATCGACACGCCGGCCGCAGCGTTCCCGCCGTTCCTGACGACGATCGTGTTCCTCGTGAGCGACGCCACGTAAAGATCCGGGCGCGGTGGCGGCGGCGGTGGCGGCGCGACGATCGACCAGCCGAAGGTCGCCGGCTGCCCCACGTTGCCGGCCGGATCGCGGCCGCGGACCGCGAAGGAGTGCGCGCCGACGCCGAGTGACAGATACGAGGCGGGGCTTGCGCAACCGGCGTAGGCAGTGGCGTCGAGCGAGCACTCGTAGGTGACGGCAGGCTCACTGGCGGCGAACGTGAAGCTCGCGCTCGTGTCCGTCGTCGAGGCCGGCGGCGTCGAGGCAAGGGTCACCGTGGGCGCCGTCGTGTCGGGCGGGATGTACCGCCACGCGACGCTTGCCGGCTTCCCCACGTTGCCTGCTCGGTCGGTCGCACGCACCGAGAACGCGTGGTTCCCCGGGGCGAGTCCGGCGAGCATCCTCGGGCTCGTGCACGCGGAGTAGGCCGCGGCATCGAGCTTGCAGGCGAACGTCGCACCGGCCTCGTTGGCCGTGAACCTGATCTGCGCGCCGCTGGATGGGACCGATGCTCCAGGAGCCCGTGTGATCTTGACGGTCGGCGCTGTCGTGTCCGGCAGCGGCACGACGACCTTCGGCTTCGGCGTCGGCTCCGGCGCCGTCGTCTGGGGAGCCGGCGTGGTCTCGACCGTCTCTTTCGCGGTCGTTGCCGGCGCAGTCGCCGTCTCGGTCGTCGTGCTCGGCGCGGTCACCTTGGGTGGCGGCGGTTTCGTCGTGGGCCGTCTGGGAGCGATTGTGGTCGTCGGCAGCGTCACGGGTGCGACGATCTCCTCTCCGGTCGTTACCTCGACCTCTGCCTCCGTTGTCTGTGCCGCCGCGGCCGGTGCGGGCTCGCGGTCTCGCGAGAGCGCCACGCCGAGGGCAGTGCCGCCGCTGCTGAGGGCAAGGATCGCTGCGACCGCGGCGATCGACCGCTTCGTGCGCCCCGCCAGCCACCAGCCGCCTCGGCGATCCCAGTAGTGCACGGCATCGAGGCGGCGCTCCACGGCCGCCCGCGCCTCGTCGGTCTCCAGAAGGCCCGGCAGGAAGAGCGTCCGGTAGCGCTTCGAGGCTTCGCGCATGCTCGCGAGCGCGTCCTGGCAGCGCTCGCAGCCTTCGAGGTGCGCGAGCGTCTCCTCCTGGCGCGCTCCCTTCAGCTGACCGTCGAGGTGTGCCGCGAGCAGCGGCAGGTAGCGCCGGCACTCCTCCGGCAGCCGGTCGGGATCGACCTGCGCGAGCCGGAGCTCCAGGCGCAGGCTTTCGCGCGCCCGGAAGATCAGCTGCGCGACTGCGTTCTCCTTCATGTCCACCAGCTCGCCGATCTCGGCGTATGAGCGGCCCTCGAGCTCGCGCAACGCCAAGACGAGCCGCTGTCGAGGCTGGAGCTTCGCGTTCGCGAGCCGCACCTCGTCCTGCTGGCCACGGAGGAGCGTTCCCCGTTCGGGGTCGTCCTCGATCGGCGTCGGGAGCACCGGTTCCGGCACTTCCGCCATGGGCTGCTGTCGCTTCGTGCGCTCGACCTGCTTCAGGAAGAGATTGCGCAGGGTGGTGAAGAGGTACGCGCCGACGTCCGCCGTCGCCGGGTCGAGCTTGTCGAGCCGCGGGACGGCGCGAACGAAGGTCTCCTGCACGAGATCGTCCGCGTCGTGGGCGTTCCCGGCCAGGCGGTAGCCGAACGCGCGCAGGCGCGGCTGGTATTCCGCGTAGAGCTCCTCCCAGGCTTCGCGATCGCGGCTGCGAAGTCGAAGCAGGAGCTCTGCGTCAGACGTCCGCGCAACCGTCGCCATCGCACCAGTCTAGGCCGTTCCGGGCGCGGAGAAAATCCGCGAACGCGGCATGTTTGGCGAGGTAGCGCTCGATCGCGAGGACGCCGTCGGCGGCCCATTCGACGATCCAGGCTTCGTCGACGGAGAGAGATACGAGGTGGGTGTGGTGTGTGTTCATGTCGGTACAACCGGGGTGGCGTCGATTCCTTACGCGGATGCGCCCCGCCGGAGCGGGGCGCATGTTGAGGGTTGCAGGTCGGGTTACGGCCAGTCGATCTGGATGTCGACGGTCGCGAGCACGTGGAACTTGACGTAGTCGTCGGTCGCGCTGAGGACGAAGTAGCCGTCGTGACCGGCGGGTGCCGAGACGCCCGTCCCGTACCACGGATGGAGCGCGCCGCCAGCGAGGATCGTCGAGAGGTCGAACGTACCGCCTGCCAGGGCCGTCTGGAAGCCCGACGAGGAGCCGGACTCCGTGATGCACTTCCGCTCGTCGCACTCCTCGGCGAAGACCCCAACCTTGAGCTTCGCATCGCCGTTCGCAGGGACAGAGAACATAAAGCCGGGTCGGCTCTGCCCGACCACCTTGACGCCGACGACGTCTCCATCGTCGAGTTTCTGGAACGTTCCACTTGACCCGGTCGCCAGCTCGCCGCCTGTGTAGCTGAATTGCAGCTCTCCCTTGCTCCTCTTGTCACCGTCGTTCAGGACCTTGATCTTGTGCAGCGTGACGAGCGCGTGCGCGGAGACCGTTTGGAACGATCCCTGCCGGATCGACATCCGTCCCTGCGAGTCCTTCGCGCGTACGACAACCCAGTACCGCGTTCCAGGGAGGAGGCCGCCGATCTGGGTCCGCCAGGACCGTGCCATCCCCGGACAGGACTGGTTGGAGACGACGTCGAACT
Organism: Gaiellaceae bacterium; assembly: GCA_045403015.1. Classification (GTDB taxonomy): domain Bacteria; phylum Actinomycetota; class Thermoleophilia; order Gaiellales; family Gaiellaceae; genus Gaiellasilicea. Next base: position 8,584 of record JAXIPI010000319.1, read on the forward strand.
GCGACGGCCCGGCGGCAGTCGCCACGGGCTTGTCGCGCGAGACGATGAGCTGGATCTTCGCGTCAGTCGACGTGCGTAGATCGACATTCGCGATCGACGCGGCGGGTTTCACCTGCGTGAACAGGGCGGTCTCGATGCAGTCGACCGAGCAGCCGAGCCCGGAGTCGATCGTCGTCGGGCCCGCATGCCCCTGCGTCTTGACCGGCAGCGTCTTGAAGGTTCCCTTCTGGTACGCGGTCTGCTGCTTGAGGTCGGTCGCCTTGACGACGATCGCGTAGGTCGTGTCCGGCTCGAGACCTGTGAAAGAGGCTTTGGGACGGCGAGCGAACGCCCAGATGTGGTCCGTCTGCGTGAGCGAGGCCGTAAGGCCGCCGGTCGTCGTCGCTCCCGTCTGCTTGGCGATGGAGACCGTGAGGCGGGCAGGCACCGTCGTCTCGAGCTCGACTGTCGCCGAGGTGGACGTCGGCGTGACGAGCGCCTTCTTGATGCACTGCACGGCGCATCCCGTGCCGGCGGAGATGATCGGGCCGCCGTCCGCCGAGGCTTTGCCCGCGGCGAGCGTGAGCATCGCGACGAGAGCTGTTGCGAGCTTCAGTGCGGTTGTGGCGAGGGTCATGGGGTGCTCCGTTCGGTTGGCGGATGCCCCGGAGGTCGTGAGGACCCTCCGGGGCCGTTCGGTGATGGACTGAGCTACGAGGCGACTGCGCAGATTGCGAAGGCGACGAGATGCCAGTTCGAGGCGGTGGCGTTGATTTCGTACGCCGTGACACGCCACTTGGTGTCATCCGCGGGGTAGCTCTCGTCGAGAGCGACGTCACCGTTGGCGCCGTAGACCTGCCCGCCGCCGCCGACCAGCCGCTTGCCGGCAGGGCACGACACGTCGACCTGATCGCTCGGGTTGGAGGCGTTTGCGGTCGCGGCCGTAACGATCTCCACGCCCGCGAGGCCGGGAGCTCCCTGCGGACCAGCGGCTCCGGCGGGGCCTGCGGGGCCGGCCGGGCCGGGCGGAAGCTGCCCAGGCGCGAAGTCGACTGCCCTGAGCTGGCCGTTCATCACGTCGATGCTCTTGATTCCGTTGTCCGTGAGGTCGACGCTCTTCACGCCGTTGTTCGTCAGGTCGAGGCTGCTTACCGTGTTGTTCTGGATCTGGGCGCCCGTGATCAGCGCGCCCGCGACTGCCGTGCCCGTGAGCGACAGCAGAAGCGCGAGTGAGGCGATGACGGTGGCGGGGCTGGGGATGCGGATTCTCATGACGATCTCCTTTGGTTGGTGGACGAGATCCGTTGCTCCTCCAACCCGGGTGACGTCGATTCCTTACGCAGCCCGCCAATGTGTTGTCATCTCCCTCTCATCTTCGGTCCGTACGTTCCGGTGCGATGAACGGGCTGATTGGCCTGCGGAGGGCTCTCGTGCCCCTGGTGCTGGTGGGGATCTGTGTCGCGACGGCGCTGGTCGGCTGTTCGGTCGGCGGTGGCGGACGCGCTGCCACGTCACCGACGGCGAAGGCCGCCCGCGGCGACGTCGTCCGCACAGTCGGCGGTGTCGGGAGGATCGTCTCGGCCCGCTCGGTGAACACGACCGCCGCACCTGCCGCGCCCGCGACCCAGGGCTCGACGACCTCCACGTCGCCATCTGCGGCCGGCACCGCGGATGCCGTCTTCGCGTCCGCCAGCGGCCGGATGTCGCGATACCTCGTCTCGCCGGGCGAGCGGGTCTCGGCCGGCCAGCCGATCGCGGTGCTCGACGACGGCGGGGCCGCCGGCGTCGCGCTCGACCAGGCCCGAAGCGACCTCGAGACCGCCCGGCTCGAGCTGCGTCAGAAGGAGGCCGCCGACCCCGCGCGCGGGTTGCCGCCCACGGCTCCAGAGTTGACCGCAGCCCGCGTCGCAGCCGCAGCCGCAGAGCGCAAGCTCGCGCTGCTCGTGCGGCCTCCCAGGACCGACGTCACAGCAGCGCAGCTCGAGGTGCGCAAGGCCGAGGCGGATCTTGCCGCTCTCCTGCGCGTGGCGACCCCGGTCACCCTCGCGGCCGCGGAGCGGGCGGTCGGGGTCGCCTACCAGAAGCTCTCGCAGGCAACTGGCCCGGCAACCTCGGCCGAAGTGCTCGCGGCGCAGCAGGAGCTGACGCGGGCACAGGCCGACCTGGAGGCCCTGCAGGCCGGGCCGAGCGCAACGGCGCTCGAGGCGGCGAAGCTGGCGGTGACGCTCGCCCAGCAGAAGCTCGCCGAGCTCCCGACCGGCTCACTGCCGAGCGAGGTGACCCAGGCCAAGCTCGAGGTGACGAAGGCCGAGGCGGACCTCGAGGCACTCCAGCAGGCACCCACCGCCACAGCGGTCGCGGCGGCGCGGACGGCGGTCGACGTCGCCGCCGCGAAGCTCGCGAATGCGGAGAGTCCGCTCGCGGTCGCCTCGGCTCGGGCTGAGCTCGACAAGGCCAGGAGCGACCTGCAGGCCGCGAGGCTTCGCGCCGACGCAGCGTCGGTGAGGGCGGGCAGGCTGGGGGTGGCGCTCGCGAAGCAGAAGCTCGCGCAGGTACGTCATCCCACACCGACTGTTCGCGACGCCGCACGTGTCGAGTTGACGAAGGCTCTCGCCGACCTGGACGCGCTGCGACGCCGCGGCGGGCCTGCCGGCGCCATCGACCTCGCTCTGGCCCGCGTGAAGGTCAGTGCGGCCGAGGCTCGTGTCGCCGCCGGGCAGGCACAGGCCGGACGCCTGACGGTGGCCGCGCCGCTCGCCGGGACCGTCACGGCGCTTCTCAGCGTCGCCGGCTCGCCCGTCGATCCCGCGACTCCGATCGCAGTCGTCGCCGATCTCGACCACCTCGCGGTCGACGTCGATCTGAGCGAGTTCGACGTTGCCCGGGTGCGGCGCGGCCAGGCGGCCGTCGTGAGCGTGGACGCCCTCGGCGGCAGGCGCTTCAAGGGCACCGTGCTCTTCGAGGCGCTGACCGGCGTCGAGAACGGCGGCGTCGTCACCTTTCCAGTCCGGATCGGGCTCCCACGAGTCGACGGCGTCAAGCCGGGGATGAACGTGAGCGTCCGGATCGTCGTCGCGAAACGGTCCGGCGTTGTCCACGTCCCGCTCGAGGCGGTCGCCCAGGACGGCGAGGAGGCGACCGTGACCGTGGTGGACTCGGCGGACTCGCAGTCCGTTCGCACGGTCCGGCTCGGCCTGGCGGACAACAAGATCGTCGAGATCCGCAACGGTCTGAAGGCGGGCGACCGGGTGCTGCTCCAGACAGGCGGCGAATGACCGTCCTCGAGCTCGAGGAGGTCACGAAGTCCTACCGCGCCGGCGACCTGCTCGTGCAGGCGCTCCGAGGCGTCAGCTTCGCTGTGGAGGAGGGCGACTTCGTGGCAGTCATGGGCGAGTCGGGCTCCGGCAAGACGACGCTGCTCGGGATCCTCGGCTGCCTCGATCGGCCCACGACCGGCTCCTACCGGCTCCTTGGTGAGGACGTGACGCGCCTCTCGGAGTCCCACCGGGCGCGGGTCCGCGGCCTGCGGATCGGATTCGTCTTCCAGGCCTACAACCTGCTGCCTCGGGCGACCGCCGCCAAGAACGTCGAGCTGCCGCTCGTCTACGCAGGCCTGCCGGCGCGCGAGCGGAGGAACCGCGTGCTCGAAGCGCTTGCCGCCGTCGGCCTCGCGGATCGGGCCGGCCACCGGCCGAACCAGCTTTCCGGCGGCCAGCAGCAGCGCGTCGCGATCGCCCGCGCACTCGTCACGCATCCAAGCGTCCTCCTCGCAGACGAGCCGACCGGGAACCTCGACTCCGCCAGCGCCGAGGAGGTGCTCGGCCTGCTCGACCGCATTCACGCCGAGGGAAGCACGATCGTGATGGTCACGCATTCGCAGGACGTGGCACAGCGCGCCGCACGAATCCTCCGGGTAGCGGACGGGCTGCTCGTCGCCGACGAGCTGGTTGCGGTGCGATGACGGCGACGCTCGAGCAGTTTCCGGATCGCGCTGGAGGCGCTGCGTGCGAACTGGTTCCGCGCAATGCTGACCGCCCTCGGCGTCGTGATCGGCGTTGCCTCCCTCGTCGCCGTCACCGCCGTCAGCGCCGGCGCCCAGAAGGAGGTCGCGGACAGCATCCGCCGGCTCGGCGCGAACGTCGTCCTCGTGGACGGCGAGTTCATCACGATCGGCAGCGGACAGTCGGCGAGCGAGCGGACGATCACCCCGGAGGACGTCGCGGCGATCGCGAAGCTGCCGACCGTCGACGCCGTTGCACCGCACCAGGACATCGAAAGCCTCACCGTCTCGGCGGGGCGCAACAACACCGTTACCCGGCTGTTCGGCGTCACTCCGTCCTACGCCGACATCTACAACCAGTCCGCGGCGAGTGGGCGCCTGCTCTCGACGGCGGACATCGACTTCGGCCGCAGCGTCATGGTGCTCGGCACCGTCCCAGCGGCCAAGCTCTTTCCCGGCCGGAGCCCGATCGGCGAGACGGTCCGCGTCGGAAGCCACGAGTTCGAGGTGATCGGTGTCCAGGTCCGCAAGGGGAAGTTGAGCGGCGAGAGCCTCGACAACCGCATCTTCGTCCCGCTTCCCCTCGTCCTTCGAGTCCTGCTCGGCGGCACGACGACGAAGAGCGTCGGCGTCCGCGTCCGCAGTGAGACGGAGATCGAGGCCACGATGGACGCGATCGGCGAGCTCCTCCGCCGCCAGCACGAGCTCCCCGCCTCGTACGCCGACGACTTCTCGACCGAGGATCAGGCGGAATTCGTGAAGGAGGCGCAGAAGGCGACCGGGACCTTCCGCCTGCTGACCTTCGCCCTCGGCGGGATCGCGCTGCTCGTGGGCGGAATCGGGATCATGAACATGATGCTCGTGTCGGTGCGCGAGCGGACGCGGGAGATCGGGATCCGCAAGTCGGTCGGAGCCGATCCGCGGGCTGTCCGGACCCAGTTCCTGATCGAGGCGGTCGTGCTCAGCACCTCCGGCGGCGTCGCCGGACTGCTCGCGGGAATCGTGACCACGCGGCTGATCGGGATGTTTGCCGGCTGGCAGACGCTCGTCGCTCCGCGGTCGCTCGTACTGGCCTTCGCCGTGGCGGTTTCTGTCGGCCTCTTCTTCGGCTTCTACCCAGCGCGCCGGGCGGCGCGGCTCGATCCGATCGCGGCGTTGCGGTATGAGTAGGCGCCGGTCATGACCGCCGTTGTCGAGGCTCAGGGGATCCGCAAGGAGTACGGATCGCTCGTGGCCGTCGAGGATCTGAGCTTCGCGGTCGAGGCGGGCGAGATCCTCGGCGTCCTCGGACCGAACGGGGCTGGAAAGACCACAGCGATCCGCGTCCTGACGACGATCCTTTCGCCCACGCGGGGGAGCTTCCACGTGGCGGGCATGCCGCACACCCGGCCGACCGAGATCAGGAAGTCCATCGGCGTGCTGCCGGAGAGCGCGGGCTACCCGGAGCAACAGACCTGCGATGAGTTCCTTCGCTTCTACGCCCGCCTCTACGGCCACAGCCGGGCAAGCGCGGCGTCGGTGGCCAGGGCTCTGCTCACCGAGGTGGGCCTGAT
>JAXIPI010000380.1:0-2752 GCA_045403015.1 Gaiellaceae bacterium
GCTCGGCCCGGCCGAGCTCGCGCTCCTCGCGAGCTTCCCGCTCATCGTCTGGGGCGCCGATGAGCTGCGGCGCGCCCACCTGCGTCGCCGAGGCGGCGCGCCGGCCTGAGCACTCCCCCCTGCCTCGACTCATCGACGGTGGGGCTCCGGTTCGAGCTCGCGTCGACCCGTTGTCCGAAATCCAACTCGGCGTGTTGCCGGGCGCGGCGCCTCCCAGCGCTGGCAAGATCGGCGACATGCACGAGACGGAGGTCGGGCTCGTCCAGGTGCGGATCCGAGGCTTCCGCTCGGCGCGCGACGTAACGCTTGCACCAGGCCCGCTCTGCGCCCTCGTGGGCGAGGCGAACGCCGGCAAGTCCAATGTGCTGGCCGCGATTTGGACGCTGCTCGAGCCGGGTGCGCCCGCGCCCGCCTCGAGAGATGCCTGGGTCGGCGGCGACGGGCGCATCCGGATCGAGGCGGACGTCGGCGGCGGGCAGACCCTGGAGCTGGAGACGGCTCCGCCACGGATCGCGCTCGCGAGCGCCGAAGCCGCGCCCTCCGTCCTCTTCCTCCCGGCTGCCGAACGCAGCCGGACAGTGCTCGCCCCCACCGCAGCGACCGAAGGCCCCGCGCTGCAAGCGGCGACGCTCCTACGCCGTGCGCTCAGCCGGGAGCGGACGACCTCGTCTGCGGCCTCCGCGGCCTTGGCGCTCAGCGGGTGGCTGGAGGGGTGCCTCGAGGAGGGCATTCGTCCCCTCGTGCTCCTGATCGAGGAGCCCGAGCTCTTCCTCCGCCCGCAGGCGCAGCGCTACCTGTACCGGCTGCTTCGCTCCTTCGCGGCGGCCGGCAACCAGGTCCTGTACGCGACCCACGCCCCGGCCTTCCTCAACGTCGCCCGCATCGAGGAGCTCGCGCTCGTTGAGCAGCGGCACGAGCTGGGGACGGTGATCGTGCAGCCCGAGCCGCTCACGCCGGACGAGAGCTTCCGGGCACTGAGCGAGTTCGACGCCGAGCGCAGCGAGCTCTTCCTCGCGCGTGCGGCGCTGCTCGTCGAAGGGAGGACCGAGAAGCTCGTCTTTCCGTTCGTCTTCCGGACGCTCGGCGCCGATCCCGACCGGGACGGGATCTCGATCGTCGAGTGCGGCGGCAAGCCGAACATCCCTCTCTTTGCGCGCATCTGCACGATGACTGGCATCCCTTACGTCGCCGTCTACGATCGTGACGCACCGGCGGGACGGGAGCCGATCGCCGGCGAGCAGGCCGTGAACGACGCGATTGGGCGGATAGTGCCTCCCGAGCGAGCCGTCGTGCTCGTGCCCGACTTCGAGGCGGCCGCCGGCCTGCATGGCCACAGCCACAAGCCGGAGCGTGCCTGGCGCAGCTTCGCCGACATCGATCGCACGCACGTCCCAGGGCCGCTCGCAGATGCCGCGATGCGCGTCCTGGCGCTCGTCTCCTGATAACCGAACCGAGCCGAGCCGACGCATGGCTTGGCCTTTCGCTCACGAGGTTGACGCGTCGAGTGCTTGATCGTCGCGTCGCTCCCCGGTTGGTAGACGCTTTCGTGCCCGTCGTCCCAACGAATGCGGGACCGCTCGTGCGGCAGCTCACCCACGACCTCGAGGATCTCGGCGATTCGCTCGGGCTCGCCAAACGTGGTGCCCTGCGACCACGATCAAATCACCGACCTCGGCTGCATGTGCGGCTTTGATCACGTCACCCTCCTTTCGTGGGGTTGAGCCGACGATGCCTTCCGCGCATGGCGCGTTAATCGGGGCAATACTGATTCGCCATCCGTGACCGACCGCTGACGGCTCGCGTGGTAGGTGCAGGATCCGGGCGGTTGCACGGGTAGAAGCAGCCGTGGACACCGAGACGTTGCTCTGGGTCCTGGCGGCCGGCCTCGCGACCGGCGTGGGTGGACTCGCCCTGCTGCTCGTGCCGCGACCCTCGGAGTACCTCCTCGACGTCCTGCTCGGGTTCACCGCCGGAGTCATGCTGGCCGCGACGGCATTCAGTCTCCTGGTGCCGGCGCTCGACGAGGGCACGCTCGCAGAGGTGCTCGCCGGAGTGCTGGTGGGTGGAACGGCGCTGCTTGCTCTCGACATGCTCGTCCCGCACGTCCACCTGCGGCAGCGCGGTTCACTACGCGAACTCCGCGCCACTCGAGCCACAGGAGGGAGAGCAGCCCAGGCTCTACGCCGTCGAGAGTACGCAGCACGTCGAGTCTCCCGATCGCAACGTCCCCGGATCCCAGCACATGCAGGGCCTCCTCGGCGGAAACGACGACCGCGTCGAGTCCATGCCTTGCCCATTCTCGGACGAGGTCGACGTTCGTTGAGCTTTGGGCCGAGCCGATGACGTGCACAAGCGCGGCTGCACCCTTGGGAGCGAGTCGAATCGCCGCCGGAGGAAGAACACTCAAGCGTCCGTCCAGCCAACGGACGAGATAGCTCTCGTGCCCAGGCTCGCCAAGGACGTCGACGATCCGACCGCGACGATCCGGGCTCGTCGACACATGTCCAGAGCTGGCGAGTAGGACGCTGTCCCCTGCTCGCGCAAGCTCACTCGCCGGCGCCGCTCTCATCGTGCAACCAGAGTCGGGAGCGTCTGGCGCGCGGCTCGGAGAAGCTCAGCCACATCTTCGTCGTCGACCTCAGGAAAGTTCAAATAGCAGAGCCCCACGGCGCCGAGGTCGTCAGCGGTGTACGGACAAACGACGTCGTCCGCCTCCCGTCGTACGAGATCGATGGCCTCCTGGGCGCCGACC
>JAXIPI010000067.1:0-15358 GCA_045403015.1 Gaiellaceae bacterium
GAGGCGCGCTAGCGATGGAGGTCATCCTCCTCAAGGACGTCGACAAGGTCGGGCTGCGCGGCGAGGTCGTGAACGTCGCCCGCGGCTACGCCCGCAACTTCCTCCTCCCGCGCAAGCTCGCCGAGCCGGCCACGATGGGCCGCGTCACGGAGCTGAAGCGGATCGAGGACCAGCGTGCCCGCAACGAGGCGCGCACGGTCGACCAGGCAAACCAGATCGCCGACGTGCTCCGCCAGGCGGAGCTCAGCTTCGACGTCAAGTCGGGCCCGACGGGTGCGCTCTTCGGCTCGGTGACGACGACCGACATCGCCGACCGGATCTGGGCCGACCACAAGATCCGGGTCGACCGCAAGAAGATCGAGACGGACTCGATCCGGCGGATCGGCCGCTACTCGATTCCGATCCAGCTCTTCGAGAACGTCACGGTCGAGGTTCGGACCCTGGTCGTCCCCGAGGGTGGCGAGCTGCCGCCCGAGGAGGAGCTGGCCGCGATGGAGGCCGCCGAGGCCGAGGTGCAGGCGGCCGCGCAGGCGGAGGCAGAAGCGCACCGCGCCGAGGCCGAGGCCGCCCTGGAGGTCGAGCTCGAGGACGAGCCGGAGGCACCGGCGCAGACACCGGCCGAAGCAGCGGCCGAGCAGGACGATACGGCCGAGGCCGAGCCCGAGGCCGAGGCTGCTCCCCCGCAGCCCGAGGAGACCGAGGAGCCGTAGTTTTCCACAGCGTGCTCCACAGGCCTGTGGAGCACGCTGTGAACTTCCCGCTCTCTCCGGCAGAAGCGGCCATGTCCCCTGTGGACAGGCGGAGACCGGTGTGGCTCCGACTCGTGGAGAACACCGCGAACACGCGTTCCTTCTGCCTGCAAATGGCCGCTGCAGGTTCCCACAACCGCCTGTGAATCCCCAAGCCTTGAGGCCGTCCGCCGCTGCGGCTCTAATGGGTAGCCATGTCCCAGGTCGCCGCCGTGCCCCCGCCGGCACAATCGCCGCACGTCCCGCCGCAGAACCTCGAGGCCGAGGAGTCGGTGTTGGGGGCCATGCTGCTCTCGCCGGGCGCGATCGGCGCGGTCACCGAGATCCTTTCCGCCACCGACTTCTACCGTGAGAACCACGGGATGATCTTCCGCGCCTGCCTTGCGCTGTACCAGCAGGGCGAGCCCGTCGACGCCATTACCCTCGTCGACTCGCTCGAGGAGCGCGGCGAGCTCGAACAGGTGGGTGGCCGCGCCCGCATCCACGAGCTCGCCGCGCTCGTCCCCGCGACAGCGAACGCGGCCCACTATGCGCGGATCGTGCGGGAGATGGCGACGCTCCGCGGGCTCGTCCGCGCGGGCGCCGAGATCGCACGCCTCGGACAGGACCGGCCCGGCGAGACCACCGACCTCGTCGACCGGGCCGAGCAGATCGTCTTCGACCTCGCCCAGCAGCGGGTCACGAGCGACTTCAGCCACATCGAGGGGCTGCTGAAGGAGAGCTTCGAGCGGATCATGCACCTGTACGAGGCAGGTGCCGACGTCACGGGCTGTCCCACCGGCTTCAAGGAGCTCGACAAGCTCACGTCCGGCTTCCAGCCCGGGAACCTGATCATCGTCGCCGCCCGGCCGTCGATGGGGAAGTCCGCGCTCGCGCTGAACATGGCCCAGAACCTCGCGGTCCGGCACGACGTCCCGGTGGCGCTCTTCACGCTCGAGATGTCGAAGAGCGAGGTGACGCAGCGGATGATGTGCAGCGAGGCGAAGGTCGAGTCGCAGAGCCTACGTACCGGCAAGCTGAAGCCCGAGGATTGGCCGCGGCTGACCGCGGCGTGCGACAAGCTGATGAAGGCGCCGATCTGGGTCGACGACACCGGCTCGATCACGATGATGGAGATCCGCTCGAAGGCACGCCGGCTCAAGTCCCGCGAGCCGACGCTCGGCCTGATCATCGTCGACTACCTCCAGCTGATGACCTCGGGCGGGAACTCCGAGAACCGTGTCCAGGAGGTCTCCCAGATCTCGCGCCAGCTGAAGATCCTCGCGCGCGACCTCGAGGTGCCGATCCTCGCGCTCTCGCAGCTCTCGCGGGCGGTCGAGCAGAGGCACGACAAGCGCCCGAACCTGTCCGACCTGCGCGAGTCGGGCTCGATCGAGCAGGACGCCGACCTGGTCGGCTTCGTCTATCGCGACGAGTACTACAACGGCGAGGAGTCCGACTCCCAGGGGATCGCCGAGTTGATCCTCGCCAAGCACAGGAACGGGCCGACCGACACGATCAAGCTCTCGTTCCTGAAGCGCTACGCCAAGTTCGCCGACCTGGCGGCCGCGTGAGCGGCCCCTGGCCGGCTACGCCTCCCGCCCGGCCCAAGCGGTTGCAGCACATCGGGCTCCGGCGCGGCCTCGCTTCTCGCGGCGCTCCACCCGGCGGCCCGTGCTACAGCACTGTTCCACCGGCCTACGCACCGCGAGCGGGGCGCCAGGAACCGCTCACGAGCGTGCCTGCCAGCGACCGCACCTCTGATGGAAGCGGAAAGGGGATTCGATGATCGACCAGACGATCTGGCTTTCGCCGCGGGCAACGTCGTACACCGTCGTCTGCGAGGAGTGCGCCGCCGACCACGGGTATCTCGGCGCGCAGGTGGAGGGACGGCTCGAGCTCGACCGCGAGCACACCGCCGTCACGTGCGTGCGAGGTCACGAGATCCGGGTCGAGCGCGCGAACCGGTCGCCCATCGGCGTGGCTACCGTCTAGATTGGGCACACTCTCCTAGTGCCTGCCACCGTCATCGTCGGTGCGCAGTGGGGCGACGAAGGGAAGGGCAAGATCGTCGACCTGCTCGCGCAGGAGTCGGACGTCGTCTGCCGCTACCAGGGTGGGCCGAACGCCGGTCACACCGTGATCGTCGCGGGCGAGACGTTCAAGTTCCGCCAGCTTCCGTCGGGGATCCTCTCCGGCAAGGTGAGCGTTCTCGGCGCGGGCTGCGTCGTCGACCCGGAGGTGCTGCTCGGCGAGATCGACGATCTGGAAGCGCGGGGGATCAGCGCCGACCCGCTCAAGATCTCGGGTAACGCGCACCTGATCATGCCGTGGCACATCGCGATCGACGGCGCGAGCGAGAAGCGGCTCGGCAAGCTTCAGATCGGAACGACGCGGCGCGGGATCGGACCCGCCTACGCCGACAAGGCGACGCGGATCGGGATTCGCGTCCAGGACCTGCTCGAACCGAAGATCCTGCGCCAGAAGATCGAGGTCGCACTCGCCGAGAAGAATGTCTGGCTCGTTCGCGTCTACGAGCACAAGCCCTTCGAGCTGGAGGATGTCGCCTCGCGGTACGAGGCCTTCGCGCAGCGTCTTCGCCCCTACGTCGCCGACACGTCCCTCCTCGTCGACGATGCGATCCGCGCCGGCAAGCGCGTCCTGCTCGAGGGCGCGCAGGGGACGCTGCTCGATCTCGATCACGGCACGTATCCGTTCGTCACGTCGTCGAACCCGATCGCCGGCGCGGCCGCGACCGGGATCGGGATCGGGCCGACGCGCATCGACGAGGTGCTCGGCGTTTCGAAGGCGTACGTGACCCGCGTCGGCGCCGGGCCATTCCCGAGTGAGATGGACGAAGGGATCGGCGGACAGGTGCGGGAGCTCGGGCAGGAGTTCGGCACCGTCACCGGCCGCGAGCGGCGGCCCGGATGGCTCGATCTCGTCGCGCTCCGCTACGCCGTCCGGCTGAACGGGATCACATCGCTCGCGCTGACGAAGCTCGACGTTCTCTCCGCCTTCGATGAGCTGCAGGTCTGCGTCCGCTACCGGCTGCCGGACGGGACGGAGACTCCCAATTTTCCGGCGCACCAGAGCGATTTCCATCATGCGGAGCCGGTGATGGAGACCGTTGCAGGCTGGGGCGAGCCGCTCGACGACTGCGCCACCATCGGCGACCTGCCGGAGGCCGCCCGCGCGTACGTGGAGCTGGTTGAGCGCGCCCTCGACGTGCCGGTCCGGCTCGTCGGGACGGGAGCTGCGCGCGAGCAGGTGCTCGCGACGGCCTAAAGGTTCTAGATCACCTTCCAGGGATCGACGTAGATGTCGTCGACCTGCCACGTGCCGCTGCCGAAGAGGAGACCTTTCGGCGTGAAACGAAGCGCGATCTGGGAGGTGAGCCCGTTCAGCGTCAGCGTGTTCACCGTACCCAGCAGCTGGAGCGCGGGCAGTCCGGGCGACCACGACTTGCTGGGCAGCCCCATAGGAAGAAGATCGAGCGAGCGTTCGCGGCCCGACGCGTCCTTGTAGACCGCCTCGACCCTCAGATAGGAAAGCGCGGCGCCGCCGGTCGAGAAGTAGCGAACGATCGGGAGCAGGAGACCCATGCACATCGGCGGGCTCGTGGCCGAGCTGCCCGAGGGCAGGAGGAGCGAATGCGAGTCTCGCGCCGAGGTCACGTAGAAGGACTCGTTGCCGCTGACGACGCGCGCGCCGCCGGAGAGCTTCCAGCCCTGGGCGCCCGATTCGAAGTCGCCACCCGGCAGGAGCGAGTAGGGGAGCGGGTCGAGGAAGCGCATGAACGGATGAACCGGCTCGTAGCCGCACCCGAGCAGCGATCCGTCCGCCGCGGCCGCCGGCGAGGCCGACACAGCAGCCACCGCAACCAGCGCAGTAAACAGCGCCAGCAGGTTCCGAGCGCTCTTGCGTGAAATCGCCGCAACGTTCATTTTCAGCCGTCTCCCTCGTCGAACCGCAGTGATCTCAGTCTCTGTGGTTGCGCGTAACCGGCATGCCCCTTCTGGGTGAGGGGGAGGCCAGGGCGAGGCTAGGTTTAATCCCCCGATCGAGTGACCGTACGCCCTCAGAGGCCTCCGATACTCGAACGTGAGCACCGCGGCGGGAAACGAAGCCTGGTCTGCTGAGCCATCGACCCGCCCCGGGATCGATCTCGACCCCGCCCGCGATCAGCCGATCGAGGACGGCCGCGCACGCCGGCGCCAGCGTCTCGGCAGTCGCGGGCTCTGGGCGAGCATGCTCACCGGCGGCGTCTTCGTTGCGGTCGCGCTTCCGCTCCTCGTGTTCTACGACTCCGGCAAGACCGCCTCGCCGCTCGTGGTCGCGATGCTGGTCGGCGCCTACGCGCTCGCCTACAACGTCGAGTTCGAGGTCGGGCCGGGACTCGCCCCCGCGACGGAACTGGTCTTCGTGCCGTTGCTCTTTCTCGTTCCGCTCGAGCTCGTGCCGGTCTGTGTCGCCGCCGGCGTGATGCTCGGAAACGTGCTCGAGCTGGTCGAGGGACGGATCCGGCTCGAACGCGTGCTCGGACGCCTGGGTGAGGCCTGCTATTCACTCGGCCCGGTGCTCGTCCTCGTCGCGGCCGGCGGTCCCGCACCCGGCGACGCCGCAGTGCTCGTTCTGCTCGCGGCGCTCGCCGCGCAGTTCGCCGGCGACTTTGCGATCGCCACGATGCACGCCCGGATCGCGCTCGGCATCTCGCCGCGGCTCTTCATCCGGGATCTCGCCGTCGCGTGGGGAGTGGACGCGACGCTCGCCCCAATTGGGTTCCTGGCCGCGCTTGCAGCCGTCGAGCATGCCGCCGCGTTCCTCCTCGTCCTTCCGCTCGCCGGGCTGCTGCGCACCTTTGCGCGCGAGCGGCGCAGCCGCGTCGATCACGCGCTCGAGCTCAGCCACGCGTACCGCGGCACCGCGCTTCTGCTCGGAGACGTCGTCGAGGCCGACGACGCGTACACGGGCTCGCACAGCCGCGACGTCGTCTCGCTCTCGATCGCCGTGGCCGAGGAGCTCGGGCTCGACTCCCGCGGCCGCCGCGATACGGAGTTCGTGGCGCTGTTGCACGACGTCGGCAAGATCCGGATCCCGAACGAGATCATCAACAAGCCCGGCCCGCTCACGCCCGAGGAGCGGGCGATCGTCGAGACGCACACGGTCGTCGGCGAAGAGATGCTCGACCGGGTCGGCGGCGTGCTCGGGAACGTCGGCCATCTCGTGCGGTCGTGCCACGAGCGCTTCGGCGGCGGCGGGTACCCCGACGGGCTCGTCGGCGACGAGATCCCGCTCGTGGCCCGCATCGTCTGCTGCTGCGACGCCTACAGCGCGATCACGACCGACCGGCCATACCGCGCCGGACGCTCCGCCGAGGAAGCGCTCGAGGAGCTCCGCCGCTGCGCGGGAACGCAGTTCGACCCCGACGTGGTCGACGCGCTTGCACGCGTCGCTGCCAAGCCCATCTAGCGCACGATCCCCGTCACGAGCACCACGAGCGTGACCGCGGGGAGGGTGGTGCCGACGACGATCCGGTTCATCAACGCAGGCCGGACCTCGTAAACGCGCGCGAGGATCAAGAGATGAAACGCGCTCGGCATCGCGGCGAGCAGGAAGAAGACGCCGGGCACGCTTGCACCGAGGAGGGTTGCGGTTCCGAGGAGCGCCAGCGGCCCGCCCGCGAAGCGGATGGCAACCGCGCCGAGGGCGTGCCGCAGCTCCTGCGGGCGCTGCGGATCGCGCTCGCGCGAGAGCGAGAGCCCGAGCAAAAAGAAGCCGTACGGACCGATCACGGCGCCGACGAGATCCTGGGCGGCGGCGGTCCCGGGGACCTCGACACCCAGGGCTCGTAGGGTCAGCGCAAGCCAGAAGGCATGCAGTGGGGGATTCGCAAGGAGGGTTCGGAGCCTGTGCCGCGGGGTTACGTCGGGCGTGCGGCGGCCGTGAAGGCGGGCGATCGACGTGGAGATCGAGGAGGCCGGGACGAGCCAGGCGAGCCGGTCGTAGAGCACCGCGAGCGCGAGGCCGTCGGAGCCGAAGGCGAGTTGGGCCAGCGGGTAGCCGACGAAGCCGGTATTCCCGAAGCCCGCGGCGAGGGTCAGCGCGCCGCGTTCATCCCGCTCGGCCGCGACGAGACGGGCGTAGCCGTAGCCGGCCAGGCCGACGAGCCAGCTGGCAAGGATCGCGGCCGCGAGCGCGCGGCCGAGTCCTTCGTCCAGCTCGACGGTCGAGAAGGTGACGAACACGAGGACCGGCGAGAACGTCCAGAAGAACGTGATCCAGACGGCATCGCGCAGTCCCGACGGCGCGCCCGCGACTTGCACCGCGGCGCCGGCGAGCAGGAAGACGAGTAGGAGGAGGCTCTGGCCGAGCACTCCCGGAGGCTACTGGGGCGCCTGGACTAGGCAGGGCAGGATCTTCCGAGCCGGGCGCAGGTTCTCGATCGCGGCGGCGATGTCGCCGACGGGAAGTAGACTCGGCCGCCGTGAAGGTGCTCCTGGTCGGGTCGGGCGGGCGCGAGCATGCGCTTGCGTGGAAGCTCGCGCAGGCGCCGGGGCTCGAATCGTTGCATGCCGCTCCCGGCAATCCCGGGATCGCGCGGCTCGGGGACTGTCACCCGGTTCGGGCCGAGGACGGCGAGAGCCTGCTCGGCCTTGCGCGCAGCCTCGGCATCGATCTCGTCGTGATCGGCCCGGAGGGGCCTCTCGTCGCCGGTGTTGCCGACCTTCTGCGCCGCAACGGAGTCGCCGTCTTCGGCCCCGGCCGCGCGGCCGCGAGGATCGAGGGCTCGAAGAGCTTCGCCAAGTCGGTTCTGGCCGCAGCCGCCGTTCCGACGGCCGAGACTCTCGCCGTCGCTCGCCCGCCGTGCGTGGTCAAGGTCGATGGGCTGGCGGCGGGCAAGGGCGTCTTCGTCTGCGAGACCGTGGAACAGCTCGACGAGGGTCTGCGCGCGGCGGCGAACTTCCCGGGCCCGATCGTGATCGAGGAACTGCTGGTGGGCGAGGAGGTGTCCGTCTTCGCGCTCGCCGACGGCCGTGCCGTGGTGCCGCTCGCGCCGGCGCAGGACTTCAAGCGAATCGGCGACGGGGACACCGGTCCGAACACCGGCGGCATGGGCTCCTTTTCCCCCGTGCCGGGAATCGGTGCCGCCGAGGTCGCGGAACTCGTCGAGCGGATCCACAAGCCGGTCGTCGAGGAGCTCGCGCGGCGTGGCGCACCGTTCGTGGGTGTGCTCTTCGCCGGGCTGATGCTGACGGCTGACGGACCGAAGGTGCTCGAGTTCAACTGCCGCTTCGGGGATCCCGAGACGCAGTCGATCCTCCCGCGCCTGGAGGGCGACTTCCTCGGCGCGCTCGCGGCGGCTGCAGGGGGCGACCTCGAGGCCGTCGAGCTCACTGCCTCCGACGAGGCCGCGGTCACCGTCGTGCTCGCCGGTGCGCACTACCCGGAGAGCTCCGACAGCGGCTCGGCGATCGAGGGAATCGCGGAAGCCGAAGCGGCGGGTGCGCTCGTCTTCCACGCCGGCACCGCGCTGTACGGCGACCAGCTGGTGACGAATGGGGGGCGGATCCTCGGCGTCACCGGCACCGGGGCGACGATCGGCGAGGCGCGTGACCGCACCTACGCCGGTTGCGAGCGGATCACGTTCGCCGGCGCGCGGTATCGCACCGACATCGCCCTGGCGGCAGTGGGGGAGCACGGCTGATCTTCCGGAGCGGGCGGTAGACTGGCTCAGGTGATTCCGCGCTACTCCCGTCCGGCCATGTCGGCGATCTGGTCGGACGAAGCGAGGCTGGCGCGCTGGCTGGAGGTCGAGCTCGCTGCACTCGAGGGCTGGGCGGAGACCGGCGTCGTGCCGCGTGAGGCGATCGACGCGATCCGCGAGCGCGCCGTCGTCCCGACGCCCGAGCGCGTCGCGGAGATCGAGGCGCGGACGCACCACGACGTTGCAGCCTTCGTCGACGCGGTTGCTGAGGGACTCGGCGAGGAAGGGCGGTGGTTCCATTACGGGCTGACGTCGTCAGACGTCCTCGATACCGCCCTCGCCCTCCAGATCCGCGACGCCGGGGCGTTGACCCTCGCCGGGATCGATCGCGCCTTCGCCGCCGTCGTTGCTCGCGCCGAGGAGCATCGCGAGACCCTGACGATCGGCCGCACGCACGGGGTTCACGCCGAGCCCACGACCTTCGGTCTCAAGCTCGCGGGCTGGGCCTTCGCCCTCGAGCGTGACCGCACCCGCGTCGTCCGGGCGCTCGAAGGGATGCGGGTCGGCAAGCTCTCCGGTGCCGTCGGCACCTACTCCGCGGCCGACCCCGAAGTCGAGCGGGTCGCGTGCGAGCGGCTCGGGCTCGAGCCTGCTCCGAGCTCGACGCAGATTCTCCAGCGCGACCGGCATGCCGAAGTGCTGAACGTGCTCGCGCTCCTTGCGACGTCACTCGAGCGGTTCGCGCTCGAGATCCGCCATCTCGCCCGGACTGAGGTACGCGAGGTCGAGGAGCCCTTCGGAAGCGGACAGAAAGGGTCGTCGGCGATGCCGCACAAGCGGAACCCGATCGTCTCCGAGCGGATCTGCGGGCTGGCGCGCGTCGTCCGCGCAGGCGCGAGTGTCGGACTCGAGAACGTGGCGCTCTGGCACGAGCGGGACATCTCCCACTCTTCCGCCGAGCGGATCGTGCTGCCAGATGCGTTCCTCGCAGTCGACTACATGCTCGACCGGCTCGCCTGGCTGCTCGAAGGGCTCGTGGTCCGAACCGAGCGCATGCGCGAGAATCTGGATGCGAGCCATCGGCTGTACTTCAGCCAGCGTCTGCTGCTGGCGCTCGTCGAGGCCGGCCTCTCTCGCGACGATGCCTACCGGCTCGTCCAGCGTCACGCTATGCGCGCGTGGGACGAAGGCCTGGACTTTCCGGACCTCGTCCGCGCCGACAGCGAGATCGCCGGTCGCGTCGACCTGGCCACCGTCTTCGACCTCGGGGCCTACACGCGTCACATCGACGTCGTCTTCGAGCGGCTCCGAGCGCTCAGCCGAGAGCAGGTCCATGCCTGAGGCTGCTGTTCATCTCGCCAGCGGCAAGGTGCGCGAGCTGTACGCCCTCGACGACGAGCGCCTGCTGCTCGTCGCCTCCGACCGGATCTCGACCTTCGACGTTATCCTTCCGACCGAGGTTCCAGACAAAGGCCGCGTGCTCACGGGTCTCTCGGCGTTCTGGTTCGCCCGGACGCAGGAGCTTGTCCCGAACCATCTGCTCGCTCTTCGCAACGACGGCCGGTCGCTCGAGTGCCGACGCCTCGAGATGCTCCCGGTCGAGATCGTCGTGCGTGGCTATCTGTCGGGGTCAGGCTGGAAGGACTACCTCGAGACCGGCGCCGTGTGCGGTCACGAGCTACCGCGGGGCCTGCGCGAGTCCGAACGCCTGCCCGAGCCGATCGTCACGCCGGCAACGAAGGCGCAGTCCGGCCACGACGAGAACATCGACGGGCGCGCCGCCGCCGCCCTCGTCGGCGCCGAGCGCTGGGCCGAGGTGGAATCGGTCGCGCTCGCGCTCTACAGCTTCGCTGCGGCGCATGCCGAGGAGCGCGGAATCATCCTCGCGGACACGAAGTTCGAGCTCGGGCTCGACCACGACGGTGAGCTCGTGCTCGGAGACGAGGCGCTGACGCCGGACTCGTCCCGCTTCTGGCCCGCGGCCGAGTACGCGCCCGGCGGCCCGCAGCCGTCGTACGACAAGCAGTTCGTGCGCGACTATTGCGTGAGCCTGGGCTGGGACAAGACGTATCCCGGCCCTGAGATTCCGGCCGACGTCGTCGCCGGCACCCGTGCCCGTTACGTCGAGGCATTCGAGTTGTTGACGGGGCTTGCGTTCGACGACTACCTCGCCGACCCGCAGGTCGTGCTGCGGTGAGGGTCACCGTCCTCGTTCGGCCGAAGGAGGGGATCCTCGATCCGCAGGGTGAGGCGGTCCAGGGGTCGTTGCGCAAGCTCGGCTTCTCGGTGGGAGGAGCGCGCGTCGGCCGGCTCGTCGATCTCGAGGTCGACGCGGCGTCTCCGAACGAGGCGAAGGCCGATGTGGAGCGGATGTGCCAGGAGCTGCTCGCGAACCCGCTGATCGAGAGCTTCGAGATCGAAGTCGCGGAGACGTGACCGTCAGGCCGCGCATCGCAGTGCTCGTCTTCCCCGGCTCGAACGACGAGCGGGACGCGGCCTGGGCACTCGGCGCGCTCGGTGCGGACCCGATGCTCGTCTGGCACGCGGTGCACGAGCTGCCTCGCGGCACGGAAGCCGTGGTGCTGCCGGGTGGATTCTCGTACGGCGACTACCTGCGCTGCGGCGCGATCGCCCGGTTTGCGCCGGTGCTCGACGCTGTGCGCGAGTTCGCGGCCGCGGGCGGTCCGGTGCTCGGCATCTGCAACGGTTTCCAGATCCTGTGCGAGGCCGGAGTGCTGCCCGGCGTGCTGCGCCGGAACCGCGACCTCGAGTTCATCTGTCGGGACGTCCGGCTGCGCGTCGAGCGCACCGACACGCTCTTCACCACCCGCTGCGAGCCTGGACAGGAGCTGACGATCCCGGTGAAGAACGGGGAGGGGAACTGGTACGCGGACGACGAGCTCTACCGCCAGCTGGAGGCCTCGGGTCAGCTCGTGCTGCGCTACGCCGAGGATTGCAACGGCTCGGTCGGTGACGTGGCGGGCGTGTGCAACGAGGAGCGAAACGTCTTTGGCCTGATGCCGCATCCGGAGCACGCGGTCGACACGCTGGTGGGCTCCGGCGACGGCGCGCTGCTGCTCGCCGCGCTCGTCGACGCCGCGCGTGAGCGCACGTTCGCGGCCGCCTGACCCAGATCCGTCCAGCCTCACAGCCGAAGCGCTTCCTCGAGCCCGGGGTGCTTCTCGAGCGCCGCTCGAAGCCGCTCGAGATCCTTGGCCCGAAGTGTCACCGGGCCGCGCCGGACGACGCCGTCAGTGGCATAGGCGAAGCGAACGAGCCGCTCGCCCTTGCCCGTCTCGAGCAGCTGTACGAGCGAGGCGAAGCGCTTGTCGCCTGCCTGTTGCGGCAGCTTCAGCTCCTCGAGCAGCGTCGCGGCGCCCCAGGGCGTCGCGGCCGTAGTCGTTGTCTCTCCGCTCTTCATGCTGCAGACGCTACGGAGCGACGTGCAACACGTGTGTGACGCCTTCGCACCAGAACCGAAACGATCGTTCCCCCGCGAAGGAGCAGGCCGGCCCTGCCGCGATCGGCCCGCGAGGCGCTAGAGGCGCTAGAGCTTGCGGATCGCGTCGCCGCGGCGGACGGTGCCCGACTCCACAACCTTCGCATTGATCCCGCGCAGATTGAGATGCCGGTGCTCCTTTGTGTTCACGAACCGGTGCGCGGCGTTTCCAAAGCGGGCGCTGTACTTGACGCACCCGTCGTGGGGCAGCGCACTCACCTCGATCACCGCCGTGCCGAGCGAGAGCCGAGTGCCTGCCGGAAGGTTCGCCTCCGAGATGTCGAAGTCGACGTAGAACTGATCGCCGGCGAGTGCCCAGCGCTCCCTGTCGCCCGCCGCCACGAGGTCGACCGCGCGCGCATTCGCGAGCGTCAGCTGCGCATCGGGGTTCGACGACCCGTCGTTTGTGCTCTTGCTGCCCCGCGCGTACCAGTCGTCGCCGACGAGACCGCGCTCGAGGTCGAGCTCGGCCTCCTCGAGCAGCTCTCGCTCGTCCACGATCGGACGGCGCACGATCAGCTCCACGGTGCCCTGGTCGGCAGGCGAGCGCAGGATCTCGGTGAGTCCCGCCTCGAGCTGCTCGCTATCCAGATGCTCGACGACTCGTGTCTCGGAGGTGGCCATGCCGTTGTTCTATCAGACGCTTGACTTTGTCCACACACCCTAGGTATAGAGGCGATTGATCGGGACCGGTCGTACTTCCAGGGAGGGCACACCGTGGCGCGTCGAATCAGGCTTTCGTTCTCGTTGATCCTTGCGGCGCTCGCGGTCGCGCTCATTAGCTCGCCCGCCGCCTCGGCGGAAATCGGGCCGCCGTGGTGCGGCACACCGATCCCGGATCTCGTCGGCGCGTATCCCGACGGATCGGATCCGTCCCATCCCGTCGGCAGCTATCCGCACATCCCCTGGTATGCGATCGGCTGCACGCTCGACTCGATCGCGGCGCAGAGCAACGGCCGCCTGACCGTCGAGGTGATCGGCCAGTCCGCGCTCGGCCGGGACATGTACCTCGCAACCATCAACGCCCTCGACTCGAACAAGCAGACGAAGAGCTTCAAGAACTGGCAGAAGTTCCGCTCGCTCGCACTCAAGTCGCCGAAGCAGGCACAGATCGGGCTGTGGAGCATGCACGACGCAATCAAGGTGCCGATCTACGTTCAGGCCGGGATCCATGGCAACGAGTCGGAGGGCATCGACGCCTCGCTCCAGATCATCGAGCGCCTCGCGACGACGCCCTACGGCACCGATCCCGAGGTCGACGCCATTCTCGACAACGCTGTCGTGCTCTTCAACGTGATCCACAATCCGGATGGCCACATCGCGAACCTGCGGGCGAACGGGAACAACTTCGACCTCAACCGCGACTTCCTGACCCAGTCGCAGCCCGAGACGAAGGCGTCGATCGCGATCATGCAGAAGTGGCTGCCGCCCGAGATGCTCGATCTGCACGGCTACGTGACGCCGACCCTGATCGAGGCGACGACCAAGCCTCACAACCCGAGCATCGAGTACGACCTCTGGCTGAAGTGGAACCAGGCGCGCATCGATGCGAACGAAGCCGCGATGAACGCGATCGGGCTGGCTGTGACGCGCCCGATCAATGACTGGTGCCCGAACGGCGACCTCCCGCCGGCCTCGACCGGCCTCTGCGCGGGCGGCATCCAGCCGGGACCCGCCGTCGCCGAGGGCTGGGACGACTGGGGGCCGTTCTACACCCCGATGTACTCCCAGCACATCGGCCTCAACGGCTCCACGGTCGAGATGTGCAACTCGACGGGCACGGCCTGCGGCGTCCCCGGGTCGACGACGCACCCGCGCGGTCGCGTCGGCTCACGCACAGCGCAGTACACCGTCGTCTGGTCGACGCTCCTGTACGACACCACGAACCGTTACGACCTGATCTGGGACGAGGCGGAGATCTACATCCGTGGCGCCGAGAACGCACCGCGGCCGGCGTGCTGCCCGGCGCCCTTCGACGTCGCCAACAACTGGATGACGGAGTACCCAGACGCCCACGTGATCCCGATTGGAGAGGGCCAGCGCAGTGACCCCGAGGCGAATCGCCTTGTCGAGTGGCTCCTGGTCAACGGCATCGAGGTGACGCAGACCACAGCCGACTTCACCTGGGGCACGCACACGTTCGAGAAGGGGTCATACGTCGTCTCGATGCGACAGCCGCACCGGGGGCTCGCGAACACGGCACTCGGAATCGGCGATGACATCTCCTCCTCGATCACCCAGTTGTATGCGCCGCCCGCCGCCTGGAGCCACGGCTACCTGTGGGGCGCGGACATCGTCACGATCCCCAGAGGCGCCGACGGCTTCTACCCCGATCGCCGCGAGATCAAGAAGCCGGGGAAGCTGACCGGCGGCGTCGACCGCGGGAAGGCTGACCGGTACGTCCTGGAGATCGACTCGGCGACGGCCGTCCGGGCGCTCAACGAGCTCGTCGGCTCGGGTGTGCCGGCGCAGATCGCGCTCGACCCGTTCGCCGGCTCGACGGGGACGCTTCCCGCCGGGAGCGCGGTCTTCGCGGCGGACGATGCGACGAAGGCGACGCTCGCGGCGCTCGGGACGGAGCGGGGACTGCACTTCAGGCCCGCTCTGGCCGCGTCGCTCCCAGCGCTCGACTCGGTTGACCATGCGCCCCGGATCGCGGTGCTGACGACCGCGATCAATCAGGACGTCTGGTCCTTGCGGAACCTCGGCTTCACGGCCGATCCAGTCTCGACCGCGACGCTGAACACGGCGCTCACGGATCCGCTCGAGGCCTACGACGTCGTCTTCAACACGGGCAACTGGCCGTCGGCCGCAAATCCGCTCGCGCGGACCCGGCTGACGGCGTTCTTCGCACGCGGCGGCGGCTATCTCGGCGGCGGCGCCAACGGCGGGAACTTCCTGACCACCGGGGCTGAGCTCGTCGGTCTCACTGCACTGACCCGCGGCGGGAACGGTCGGAGCGGGATCCTGTTCTGGGAGAACGGCCTCGGAGCGGCGAGCCCGATCGTCGGTGCCTATCCGACGACGGACACGTTGATCGCCGATCCGCCGACGTGGTTCAGCACCTTGCCGACGACGCTCGCTGCGGACGCTCGCCTGCCGGCCAGCGGCACGATCCTCGCAGCGGGGCTCTGGCTGATGGATCCGTTGTCGGCGACCGCGCCGGGCGCCGCCGTCATCGCGCACGGCACGAACGCCGCAGGCACGGCACGCGTGACGCTCTTCGCCAACAATCCGCTCTACCGCGCCGATCCCGAGCGCGAATGGCCAAGCCTGGGCGCAGCGGCCTACTGGGTCGACCAGTAGCCCACGGCCGCGGGGGGGGGGGGGGCTGCCGCCCCACCCCCCCGCTGGCGCGCGGGGGTGCGCTCCCGGGCGGCCCGGGGGTTCGTCCGGTGGGCGGGCACAAAACGCAAAAAGGCG
>JAXIPI010000281.1:0-11472 GCA_045403015.1 Gaiellaceae bacterium
CCGCCTGACCGCCAGGCCCGCGCCGCTGGGCGCCGAGCTGACGCTGACCCCCAACGCCGCGCTGCCCCCACCCACGGCGGCGGCGCTTGCCGCCGCCGGGCTCGATCGCGTCACCGTCAGCCTGGACTCGCTCGACGACGAGACGTTCCGCGCAATGAACGACGTCGACTTCCCCGTGCAGCGGGTGCTCGACGGGATCGACGCCGCGGCTGCAGCCGGGATGCCGGTGAAGGTGAACGCGGTGATCAAGCGGGGACTGAACGAGCATTCGATTCTCGAGATGGCGGCTCACTTCCGCGGCACGGGCCACACGCTCCGGTTCATCGAGTACATGGACGTGGGCACGACGAACGGCTGGCGACTCGACGACGTGGTCCCCGCCGCAGAGATCGTCGAGCGCATCTCGGCCGTGTTCCCGCTCGAGCCCGTCGACCCGGGCTACCGCGGCGAGGTCGCGAAGCGCTGGCGCTACGCGGACGGCGGCGGTGAGGTCGGCCTGATCTCGTCGGTCACGCAGCCGTTCTGCGGCGACTGCACGCGTTCGCGCATCTCGGCGGAGGGCCGCCTCTACACCTGTCTCTTCGGCATTCGCGGGCACGACCTGCGTGCGCTGATTCGCGGCGGCGCGTCCGACGACGAACTGACCGAGGCGGTCGCGGGAATCTGGGGCAAGCGCACAGACCGCTACTCCGAACGCCGCTCCGAGGCAACCGCCTCGCTGCCGAAGGTGGAGATGAGCTACATCGGTGGCTAGGAGCTGCTGGCGTGAACTCTGAGCACACGCTCGAGCCGCTCTCGCCTTTCACCGACTCCCGCACGCTGGAGCTGGCCGACGCAGTCGAGGTCGACGTGCCGCGCGGAGAGCCGCGGAAGCTGCTCGCAGCGGTCGCCGACGCGCTCGCGGCGCGAGAGCCGGCCGAGACGCTGGCCGAGAAGCTGAACGAGGCGGCCGAGGCGGTAGTCCCCGAGCACGCTCAAGCAGACGTGCGACTTGCGCAGGCCGTCGCGTACCGGCTCGCTCTCCCCTACCTGTCGCGACACGAAGCGGTCAAGGGCACGCTGGCCGAGGTCGAGCCGTTGCTCGAGGACCTGACCGAGGAGGAGCTCGCGGAGCGCGGCCCCGCCCTCGCCCGCGCGGCAGTACCGGCGCTCGCGGTCGACGTCGAGTTGCTGAAGGACGAGGGCTATCGCTACGTCGCGACCTTCCCGCCGGAGGGCTCTGAAGGGGTCGACGTCGTCGGCAAGGCCTCCGCCTGGCTGACCCGGCGGATGACGGTCGACGGCGACGACGCGCGGCTGGCGATGCGGCGCTTCCTCGCGGTCGTCGCCGAGGAAGTCGAAATCGACCTTCCGCTCACGGCGGAGACGATCGACCGGATCCTCGCCGAGCCGATGCCGGCGTACCCGCCGCACGACCGGCCGTTCCTCTCCCTCGCCCGCGGCCTCGTCGAGGAGGCCGTCGCGGAGCGCGGCTTCCCCTGGTGAATCCAGGAATTGAGAGGTGAGGGGCGGCCGCAGCCGGCCGCCCCTCACGTTTGCTCAGAGCGCCGCGATCGCCGCCTTGACGCGCGCGGGCGTGAGCGGCAGCCGGCGCACGCGGGCGCCGGTCGCGTCGAACAGGGCGTTCGCGATTGCGGCCGGAATCGCCGTCATCGCATTCTCACCCGAGCCGGTCGGTGCGAAGTTCGGGCGACTGATCAGCGCGATCTTGACCTCCGGGAGCTCGGTGAAGCGGAGTACCTGGTAGCTGTCCCAGTCGGTGCTCTTGGCCTTCGGGTCGAGCGCGACCTCCTCCTTGAGCGCCCGGGAGACGCCGTGCACGACGTTCCCCTGGATCTGGGCCTTGATCCCGCGGGGGTTGATGATGATCCCGACGTCGTGCGAGACGACGACGCGGGTGACGCGGATCTTGCCGGTCTTCTTGTTCACCTCGATCTCGCACACCGTCCCGGCGTAGCCGTCCTCGCCCTCGTACTGCATCGCGGAGAAGCCGCGACCGGTGGCGATGTCTCCCTTCGAGGCCGGCTTAGGCGAGTTGCGCAGCTCCCAGCCGGCGGCCTTCGCCGCGACCTCGATCACGTGGCGCAACCGCTCGTCGCCGACATACCGCAGCCGGAACGTCACGGGATCCGCCCCCGCCGCCGCCGCGAGCTCGTCGATAAAGCTCTCGTTGGCAAACGAGTTCTGGATCCGTGCCGGCGACCGGAGCGGGCCGGTGAAGTACGGCGAGTCGACCGTCTTCGCGACCACGCGGGCGTTCGGGACGAGACCCTCCTCCTCCAGCAGGTAGCCGGCGACCGTGTTCGAGTTGTCCGCACCGAGCGGCGGGAACGTGGGAGCACTCGCCCGCACAGGCGCGAGCGTGAGCCCGATCAGGGCACCGGTCGGCAGGTTCGCCGCACCGACGTTGCCGGGGCGACCGCCCCTCGCCGCCTGGAGGCTCTCGTAGTCCCAGGCGATGAGATTGCCGTCGGCATCGAGGCCGCCCTTGGCCTTCAGCACCATCGGCGTGCCGTAGTGCTCCCAGATGTGCTCGTCCGCACGCATCCACTGGACGCGCACCGGCGCTCCGACCGCCTTCGACATCAGCACCGCGTCGATCGAGGCGGTGTCGGCGCCGTTCAGGCCGTAGCAGCCGGAGCCCTCCTTGTAGATCACGTGCACCTGCTGGTCCTTGAAGCCGAGCACTTTCGCCACGGCGGCGCGGAGTGGATAGACGCCCTGCGTCGGCGACCAGACCGTCGCCTCGTCCGTCTTCACGTCCGCGACGGCGCAGGACGGGCCCATCGACCCGTGCAGCTGGTACGGGTAGTAGTACGTGGCCTCGACCACCTTCGCCGCGCCGGCCAGAGCCTTGTCGACGTTGCCGTCGCTGACGAGAAGCCGCGACGACGCGGGCCGCTTGGCCATGTCCGCGTAGAGAGCGTCGTAGTCGGTGGGCACGCCACCGGCGTCCTTCCAGGTGACCTTCAACTCCTGCGCGGCTCGGATCGCACCAGCCTCCGAGCGGGCAACGACGCCGACAAAGTCCTTCTGCACGACGACCTTGACGAGGTCGGGGATCTTCTTCTTGAAGCCGTTGACGCTGACGAGCTTCGCGTTGATCCCCGGCGGGCGCACGACGCGACCGTGGAGCATTCCGGGCACCTTGACGTTCTGGACGTACTCCAGCTTCGCCTGCACCTTCTCCGGGATGTCGACGTGGCTGAGAGATCTGCCGACGACCTTCAGCTCGGACGGCTTCTTCAGCGGTGCCCGGCCCGTCGACTTGAGGTTGAACCGTTGCCCGCCGATCAGCTCGCCGTACGTCGCCCGCTTCGAGGAGTCGGTCGAGCTGACAACCGCGCCGTCACGCGTGACGAGCGTGTTCGCCGGGACGCCGAGCTTCTTGGCGCCCATTTGGATCAGCGCCTGCCGCGCTTCGGCGCAGCCGCGGCGGAGGCCGCCGGCGAAGTTCGTCTTCACCGACTGGCTGCCTGCCGTCGTGCCCTGGTCGGGTGTGAGCCACGTGTCCGACATGATGACGTCGATCATGTCGAGCGGCACGTCGAGCTCGTCGGCCGCGATCTGCATCTGCGCCGTTTTCAGGCCGGTGCCAAGCTCCACCTTGCCGGTGTGGATCGTGACGCGACCGCTCTGGGCGACGACCACCCAGGAGTCGATCAGGTTCGCGTCGATCAGTGCCGGACCGATCGCGCCGGTCGCCGCCTTCGCGCGGGCGGTGCCGAGCGTGAGCGGCGTGCTGAACGCAACGATGAGCGCGCCGCCGCCCTTGAGGAAGTCGCGGCGGGAATGGGGTGTCTCGATCAGATTCGTCATCTCTCCCCCTTAGGCCATCGCCTGCGAGGCGCGCTTGACGGCGTTGACGATCCGGTAGTGCGTGCCACAGCGGCAGATGTTGCCGTTGAGGGCTTGCTTGATCTGCGCCTCCGTCGGGCGCGGGTTCTTCTTGAGGAACACGATCGACTGCATCACCATGCCGTTGATGCAGTAACCGCACTGGGCCGCCTGCTCGGCGATGAACGCCTCGACGACGGGGTGCGGGTTCTTCTCCGTCCCGAGCCCCTCGAGCGTCGTGATCTTCTTGCCGGCGACGGCCGAGACGGGTACGACGCAGGAGCGGAGCGCCTGCCCCTCCACGTGCACGGTGCAGACCCCGCACTGCGAGAGCCCGCAGCCGAAGCGCGGACCGTGCAGGTCGAGCTCGTTGCGCAGGACGTAGAGCAGCGGCGTGTCCGGCGCAGACGCGACGGTGTGGCGCTTGCCGTTCACCGTCAGCTTCACTGTCTTAGCCATTCCTCCCCCTCGACGGATGTAGGAACAGCGTCGCCAAGGCGCGAACGACGGCGGCGCCCCAGCAATGTAGCCCTCCAGCCTGGTGGACACAAGTCCGCGGGGCGGGAATCGGTTCGCTCCGACACCGCGGGGTAGAATCGGCCGTTCGATGACCGCCGTCACCGCAACCGCCGACCG
Organism: Gaiellaceae bacterium; assembly: GCA_045403015.1. Lineage (GTDB taxonomy): Bacteria > Actinomycetota > Thermoleophilia > Gaiellales > Gaiellaceae > Gaiellasilicea. The sequence goes on from JAXIPI010000281.1 coordinate 4,474, forward strand.
ACGTCTCCCGCGTGGCTGGGCGCACCTCGGCCTCCAGTTCGCAATCTGGATCGGCTTCTACGCCCTCTACCAGGTCGCTCGCGGCGCGGCCGACCAAAGTGTCAGCCGCGCGTTCGCGAACGGGGAGTGGGTCATCGACTTTCAGCGCCGCCTCGGCTCGATGATCGAGCTGCCCCTCCAACACCTCGTCGACCGCTCGTCCGTGCTGGTCCAGGCGACGTCGTACACGTACTGGCTCTCACAGTTCGCGATCGTCGGATTCGCGCTGCTCTACGTCTACTTCCGCGCGCACGAGCGCTTCTTACGGTTCCGGAACACGCTGATCCTCGCGAACCTGATCGGCCTCGTCGGCTACATCACTTTCCCCACGGCGCCGCCGAGAATGTTCCCGCAGGCCGGGTTCGCCGACACGCTCGCCCAGCATGCGGCTCTGACGCACAACTCGAGCGTCGTCCAGTTCTCGGCGAACCCCTACGCCGCGATGCCGAGCCTCCACTCGTGCGACGCGCTGATCGTCGGGGTCGTCATGGCGCTCGTCGTGCGCTCGCGGTGGGCGAAGGCGCTCTGGCTGGCGTGGCCCCCGTGGGTCTGGTTCAGCGTGATGGCGACCGGCAACCATTTCTGGCTCGACATCGCCGCAGGGATCGTGGTCGCGGGAATCGCAGCGGCGGTCGTCTACCGCCCGTGGCGGCGTCTCCGCTCGCACGCCGTGGCATGAGCGTCAAGACCGTGTACACGTCGGGTGCGCGAGTGATCGCGGCCCGCTCGATGACGGGCCTCGCCCGGACGCGGGTGACGCCGAACATGCTCACCGCGGCCGGCGTCAGCCTCTGCGCGGTCGGCGCGGTCCTCGTCTACTTCGAGTACCGGAACGAGGTGCTCTTCTTCTGGACCGGTGCGCTCGCTTTCGTCGTCGGCTCCGTGCTGGACATCCTGGACGGCGCCCTCGCCCGCGCCGGCGGGAAGCAGACACCCTTCGGCGGCTTCCTCGACTCGACGCTCGACCGCGTCGGCGAGGGGTTGATGCTCGGCGCGATCGCGCTCGTCTTCATGCGTGACGGCCAGGAGCTCGCGCTCGCGTTCGCCGTCGCTGCGATCGGCGGCTCGTTCCTCGTCCCCTACGCCCGCGCCAAGGCCGAGGGCCTCGGGATCAAGGGCGACGTGGGCATCGGTTCGCGAGCGGAGCGGGTCGTCGTGATCTCGGCCGGGCTCGCCCTCGCGCCCTGGGGTGTGCTGCCGTGGGCGATCGGCGTCCTCGCCGTGACCGCGTGGTTCACCGTGCTGCAGCGGATCCTGCACGTCCGCCGCGAGCTTCGGTCCTCTGCGTCCGGCTAGACCGTCGACCCGACGACGCGTGCAAGCTCGGTCCGGGAGCGGATGCCGAGCTTGCGATAGACGTGCCCGAGGTGGAACTCGATCGTCTTCACGCTGAGGAACAGTGCGGCAGCCGCCTCCCGGTTCGTCGCGCCACCTGCGACGAGCGCGGCGACCTGCAGCTCCTGCGGCGTGAGGGCATCTCCTGCCTGCTGCTCGGGCGTCCGCACCGACTGGCCTGAAGCGCGCAGCTCGACGCGTGCGCGCTCCGCCCACGGCTCCGCGCCGAGCCGGTCGAATGTCTGGAGCGCGATCTGCAGCCGCTCGCGGGCCTTCGTCCGCTTCTGCGCTCGCCTCAGCCGCTCGCCATACGCGAGCTCGGTCCGGCCTCGCTCGAACGGCGTCGGCACCAGCTCGTGCAACGCGAGCGCGGCATCGAAACGGCCCTCGAACGCGTCGTCCGGAGAGAGGAGGCCCCGGCAACGAGCCGCGGCCGCCTGGGCTGAGACGCGGCCTGTGGCCTGCGCCTGACGCTCGAAGGTTTCGAGGACCTCGATGGCGCGATCGGTGCGTCCGAGGCGGCTGTACGCCTCGATCAGATCCGGCGCCCACTGAACGAGCCATGGCTCGCCGAGCTTCCCTTCACGCGCGATTCGCTCCACCGGCTCGAGCGCCACGACCGCGGCTTCTGGATCGCCGCGCCCGAGCTCCAGCAATCCGAGCGCCGCGCCTGCCAGGACGCTCGCGAGCAAGAGTCCGGATGCGGCGTCGGCGGCGAAGCCCGCCTGCGCCCGGCGGCGGCAATCCTCGTCCTGACCCAGCGCGGCCTCCATGCGAGCGATCGTCGCCTGCGCAAACCCGAGCTCGGTCCGCTGGGCCGTTTCTTCGAACAACGCGATCGCCTCGTACGCCCCTGCCAGAGCCGGCACCCAGCGGCCGACCCGGAAGTCGAGCTCGGCCAGCTCGATCAGCGACTGCGGCAGGTGCCGCAGCGAGCCGCCCGACCTCTGCACCCCGACCGCCCAGGTGAGCAGCGTGCGAGCAATGGCGTACTCCTCGACCCAGACCAGCGGCCACCCGACCGCGGCGCCCATCTGGTGCCCGGTCTCAACGTCCTTCCCGGCCTCCAGCGCGAGCTCGACGAGGAGGGCCGGACCGGTGACGTCGCCGGCCATCGTCTTGGCGAGCGCGTAGGCGTTGCGCTCCGCCGGCATCCGCGGCCGTGTGGGATCGCCAAGCTTCCAGGCGCGCTCGGTCAGCTCAACAGCAGCAGTGCCCTCAAGCCGGAACACCGGCAGGTTCACTGCGAAACTGAGCAGTGCTGCGGCGAGCGCGGGGTCGAGCGCCTCGACCTGCTCTGCCTCTTCCAGCAGCATTGAGTGTCCCGCCTCCACGTCCCCGCCCGCCATCCGCAAACGGCCGAGCAGGATCACGAGCTCCGCGTGGAGGCGCGGGTCGTCGATCAGGTGCGCCGCCTCATGAGCCAGGCTCTCGCTCCGCACCAGGTTTCCGGCGGCGTCCATGGCGTTTGCCGCTCGCAGCAGTCGAGCGCCGCGCGCCGCGCGCGCCTCCGTCAACGAGGCGGCGCGCTCAAGGGCCGCCGCGCCGGCACCGAAGGCGCCTCGCGCGAGCGCCCGGGCACCGGCACGGTCGACTTCGTCCGCGATCACGTCGTCGAGTCCGAGCGTGGCGGCGGCGCGATGCCACGCGCGGCGATCGGGGTCGGCGTCCGCTTCCGCCAGCGCAGCGTGCACGCGCCGCAGCTCGGCCGGGTCGGCGCCGTGGTAGGCAGCAGATCGAACGAGAGGGTGGCGGAACTCGAGCCGGTTGGCTTCGATGCGCAACAAGCCCAGTGACTCGACCTCGCCGAGATCCCGCTCGTCGAGCCCCAGCGAGCCGAACGCGCCGAGCACGACCCCGGCAGTGCCGGAGCTGTCCGCAGCGGCGACGACGGTCGCGAGGCGACCGCCTGCGGAGAGGGGCGCGAGCCGCGCAGCGAAGGCGCGCTCGAGGCCGTTCGCGGTCGGGATCGGGTGTGCGAGCGCCTCGGTCCCTGCAAGCTGTCCGGGCGTCAGCAGGTGGGGGAGCTCGACGAGCGCGAGCGGGTTTCCGTGAGCGGCATCGAGGATCCTTGCCAGCACCTCGGGCGCAATCCGTCCCTCGTTCTCCGCCACCACTCGGGTCGCATCTTCACGGTCGAGCGGGCCGACCGGTACGACCCGGAGCCCGGGCACCTGCGGAGCGCCGGCCCGTTGAGCGGCAACGAAGAGCGCCGGGATGCCTGCGAGACGCCGCGCTGCGAACGAGAGCGCGTCGCGTGAGGCGGAATCGACCCATTGCAGATCGTCGACGACGATCAGCGCCGGCCCATCCTCGGCGGCCGCGGCGAGGAGCCCGAGCGTCGCTACTCCAACGGCAAAGCGATCGACGACTCCGGGCGGGCCGAGCGCGAGTGCGCTCGACAGAGCGACTGCTTGCGCCTCAGGGAGGGCGTCGAGGCGATGCAGGACCGGCTTCAAGACGTCGATCAGCGCCGCGTACGGGAGGTCGGCCTCGGACTCCACCCCGGCGGTTTCGAGGACCGCCATCGTTCCGGCTTCCTCGACCAGGCCGCGGAGCAGCGTCGTCTTGCCGATGCCGGGCTCGCCGACGAGCACGAGCGCCGCGCCGGAACCGGCACGCGCGGAGGCGAGCGCTGTCGCAAGCCTCGCGGACTCCACCTCGCGGCCGATCAGCATCTTCCCCCAACCCTAGGGATTTCCCCGGCGCGAGCCACCACGCCTTCTCCTACGTTCAGAACTGGCGCGTTCTCGCAGGTGGTGCCGGCGGCCCGGCACCACCTGGCGAGATCACGTGACCCCTCGACAAGGAGAACCATGAAAACTCGCACGCGCATCATGCTCGCCGGGCTCGCGCTCGGCGCCGCCCTGGCAGGAGGTGTCGCCTGGGCGACGATCCCTGCCGACAACGGCCTCTACACGGCCTGCAAGCTGAAAGCCACCGGCACGATCAGGCTGATCGATCCCTCCGGCCCGAGCAGCTCGCTCCTCAGCCGCTGCACGAGTCTCGAGACGCAGATCACCTGGAGCCAGAGCGGGCAGAAGGGCGACCCCGGGCCGGCCGGAGCGCGCGGCGCCGACGGCGTCGACGGCAAGGACGGGCTCCCGGGCGCCGACGGCCTCGCCGGGGTCAAGGGCGAGACCGGAGCAGCGGGGGCAGCCGGCGTCGACGGCGCCAAAGGCGAGCGGGGCGAGAAGGGCGAGCCGGGCGAGCCGGGCGCGACCGGCCCGCAAGGGCCTCCTGGGACGCCCGGCGGCGGCACGGTGTCCCTCACGAGCCTGGACGGAACGCCGTGCGGTGCCGTCGGCGGCGTCCAGGGAGTGACGAAGGTGACCTACGCGACCGCCCTCGACTCGGACGCGGTCAGCATCACCTGCGAGCACCCGGTCGCCAGGATGACGCTCCAGGTCGCGCTGAGCTCTCGGAATGAGGTCTGGAATTGCAGCGGCCCCTTCGGGCCTACCGCGTATTGCTCGAACCAGGCAACGGGCACGGTCGCGGTGAGCCCCGCCGACCTGACCGGGAAGTCGTCCTGCGCGCTGCCGTTCTACGACAACACCACGTCCGCGAACGTCGGAGCCACGTGCTCCTTCCTGTTCGCACCGGGGACGACGGTGACGCTGACGGCCTCGACGCCCAATATCTTCCTGGGCTGGCAGGCGCCGTACCAGTCCACGCCCACGCACGCCTGCGTCGGCACGACCACCGCCGCCTGCACGGTCACACTGACCGAGAGCCGAGCCGTGAGGGCAGCGCTGGACTTCTAACGCTCAGCGCTCGCTCTCGCTATAGTGCTAGCAGTTTGGCTGCTAGCACTTTCAAGAATGACCGCACGAGCGTCCTCGTGCGCATGCCGCCCGCGATCAAGCGGGCGGTTGTGCGCGAGGTCGCTCGCCGCGAGTCGAATCTGAACGACGTCGCCGTCGCGCTCCTCGCGGAGCGCTTCGGCATTCCGTTCTCCCCCAGCGGCCGCCGCCGCAAGGCGATTCCCGGTGCGGCCGGCGCGGTCGTGCTGCGCATGCCGCCGGAGCTCCGCCACGAGCTCAAGGCAGCTGCGCGGCGCCGCAAGCTCAACGTCAACGACCTCGTGCTGCTCACGCTCAGTGACGCACTCGAGGTCCCCTTCGCAAGCAATCGAAAGGACACAATGGCTTCCACCAACGGATCGGGCAACGGCTCGACGAACGGCAAGGCGCGCGGTAAGGACAAGGTCCGCGTCGCAATCGTCGGCGTCGGCAACTGCGCCAACTCCCTCGTCCAGGGCGTGCAGTACTACAAGGACGCGCCGGACGACCAGTTCGTCCCCGGCCTGATGCACGTCAACCTCGGCGGCTACCACATCTCCGACATCGAGTTCACAGCCGCGTTCGACGTCACGACGGACAAGGTCGGCAAGGACCTCGCCGACGCGATCTGGGCACACCCGAACGACACGATCAAGTTCGCCGACGTGCCGAAGACCGGCATCACCGTCAACCGCGGCATGACGCATGACGGCCTCGGCCAGTACATCTCGGAGGTCGTGACGAAGGCGCCGGGCGAGACCGACGACATCGTCGGCATCCTCAGGGAGACCAAGACCGATGTCGTCGTCAGCTATCTGCCGGTCGGCTCCGAGGCCGCCGCGAAGTGGTACGCCGAGCAGTGCCTCGAGGCAGGCGTCGCGCTCGTCAACTGCATGCCCGTCTTCATCGCGCGCGAGGCCTACTGGCAGAAGCGCTTCGAGGAGAAGGGCCTGCCGATCATCGGCGACGACATCAAGTCGCAGGTCGGCGCGACGATCACGCACCGCGTGCTCACAAGCCTCTTCCGCGAGCGTGGCGTCCACCTCGACCGGACGATGCAGCTGAACGTCGGCGGCAACTCAGACTTCCTCAACATGCTCGAGCGCACGCGCCTCGAGTCGAAGAAGATCTCGAAGACGAACGCCGTCACCTCGATGCTCGACTACGACATGGGCGAGGGCAACGTGCACGTCGGCCCCTCTGACTACGTGCCGTGGCTGACCGACCGCAAGTGGGCCTTCATCCGCATGGAGGGCACCTCCTTCGGCGACGTGCCGCTGAACATCGAGCTCAAGCTCGAGGTCTGGGACTCGCCGAACTCGGCCGGCATCGTGATCGACGCCGTCCGGATGGCAAAGCTCGCGCTGAACAACGGCATCGCCGGCGCGCTCGAGGGTCCGTCCAGCTACCTGATGAAGTCGCCGCCGGTGCAGATCGTCGACGACGAGGCGTACGAGGCGACAGAGAAGTTCATCGCCCAGAATTCGCGAACCGCCAGGACAAGCGCCTCAACGGCCAAGCCGATCGCCTAAATACTTCTCGCCGCAAAATGCCGTGACTCCACCGGCGGGAGCCGGGCGGGCCGAGGAGGCATAAAGGGCCAATTGAAGCCGCATCGTGTGCGAACGGTTCTGCCCGCGCGCGAAGCGTGGCTGCGTCTGCGGCGGGGAGCGGTGAGGCATCACCGAGGCCTCACGAGGACGAAGTGGACTCTGCCGCCGCTGACGATCCGCTCGTAGTCGCCGACCAGCAACGTCTTGAGCTGGTCCGTGTTCGGCGTCCATGGGTAACTCATCGCTGACTCCTATCGACCGATTTGAGCGCGCCCGGCATGTCCGGG
>JAXIPI010000059.1:0-4955 GCA_045403015.1 Gaiellaceae bacterium
CGCTCGAGGGCAAGCGGCGCCAGCCAGTCGAGATCGGGACGCTCGGCGAGCGTGCGGCCGACCGCGGTGCGGTCGCCTCCGAGCGCCACGTGGTCGACCTTGTCCTGCCAGGGGCCGAGAACCCGTGCCGCCTCGCCGGCCGCAGCCTCGATCAGATCGCGCTCCTGCTCTTCGCGGCGGCGACGGAATCGATTCGCCGACGAGCCGCCTTTCTTGTGGCGTCCCTTGACGAAGCGCGTGCCGACCTTCGAGGCGACCAGCTCCTCACCCTCGAGCACTCCGAGCGCGTAGCCGCCGAGGCGCACCAGGAGCACTGCAACCCTGTGATCGGCCCGGAGGGCGTCGAGGAGCGGCTGGACGACGACCCGCTCGTACTCACCTTCGTGCTCGAGCCCGAACGGCGGTGTGACGGCGAGCGTCTCCTCCGGTAGCTCGAGCCGGACGCTGCCCTCGAGGTAGGCGGAGCGTCCAGCAGAGCCTTCGAGCGGCGCGAGACGCTTCGCGAGGTTGGCCCGGCCGATGTAGCGCACGGACCTAGGGGCCGAGCCGCGTCTTGCGGCGGATGCCGAGCCGTTTCTGGAGAGCCCGGTCCTCCTCGCCGTCCTTGCGCGCCGCCCACACAAAAGCCACGCCGACGACGACGATGGAGACCACCGAAACGGCGAGGATCAGGATTCCGATTGCGGTATCCATGCTCAGGACGTCGCCGTGATCGTGATGCCCCCGCGCGCCTTCTGCTTCAGCGTCACCCGGACCTTATCCGCCGGCAGATCGAGCGCCTCGGCGGTGTCGTCGCGGATCTTGACCGCGAGCGCCTCGCAGAACACGCCTTCGTTTCGGTAGCCGCTCAGATAGAGCTTGAGCGACTTCGACTCGAGGCACAGCGCCTGCGGCCAGTACTCGATCGTCGCGACGTAGAGGTCGGGTTGGCCGGTGATCGGGCAGACCGCGACGAGCTCGTCGCTCGTCATCTCGACGTGGGACACGCCCGGATTCGCGAACGTCTCCAGGCCGGCGTAGTGCTCGGAGCCTGCGTGGCCGAGCGCGACGAACTCGGTGGAGCGGGTGTCCGATTCCATCAACTCGTACTGTAGGGATATGCCGCGCGTGTATCTCGCCGGTCCCCCGTTTGCCGAGGAGTACCGGCGCCGCGCCGCAACGCTCGTCGAGCAGCTCGGGTGGGAGCCGATCGACCCGATGCGACGTGACTTCCGGGGTCGAACGGAGGGCAACGAAGCGGAGATCGTCGGCGGCGACCTCGCCGACATCGCTACCTGCGACGCGGTTCTCGCGGCCTTCCACGCTCCGGACGAGGGGACGGCGATGGAGGCCTACTACGCCCACTCCCTGGGAAAGCGGGTGGTGGCCTACACGGGCGGCACTCCCCCGCATCCGTGGACGGTCTACGTGGCGGACGCCGTCTGCGGGGACCTGGAAGACGCGGTTGAGGCGCTCGGCGCGAGCTCAGTCCACGGATAGCAGGTCGACCACGAATATGAGCGGCTCGTGAGGCGCGATCACGCCGCCCGCTCCGCGCGCGCCGTAGGCCATGGCCGACGGGATGGTGAGCTTGCGCCGCCCTCCGACCTTCATCCCCTCGACACCGGCATCCCACCCAGGGATCACCTGGCCTTTGCCGAGCTTGAACTCGAACGGCTGCCCGCGGTTCCAGGAGGCATCGAACTCCTCGCCGGTCGAGAAGGCCACGCCGACGTAGTGCACCGACACCTTCTTGCCCTTCGTCGCCTCGTCACCCTCGCCGACCGTGAGGTCGTCGATGCCGAGCTCAAAGGGGATGTCGCCCTCGGGCTTCTCGATCTGCGGCCGCTCGAGTGACATCGTCAGAACCTACAGATGATTTCGTCCTACGCGCGGAGTCTGAATGGAGATGGCCGAACCACGCACGATCGATGACTACCTCGCCGGCGTCCCCGACGACGTGCGGGCGGCGCTCGAGCAGCTCCGCAGGACGATCAAGGCGGCCGCACCTGACACGACCGAGACGATCAGCTACCAGATGCCGACCTTCAAGTACGAGGGGCAGGCCCTGCTGGGCTTCGCGGCGTTCAAGAACCACTGCAGCCTGTTTCCCTACAGCAGGACGGTGATGGCCGTGCACAGGGAGGAACTGGAGCCGTTCGACACCACCGGGAAAGGGCCGACGATTCGCTTTTCGGCCGACAAGCCGCTCCCCGCCGCCCTGGTGAAGAGGCTAGTGCAGACCCGGATCGAGGAGATCGAAGCGCGCAAGTAAACGCGTGCTTAATGCGGCCGGGAGGCGCCCCGCCGCGCTCAGTTGCTCTTGCAGGCTCCGTCGGCGAAGTTGGCCTTCTGGTCGGCGTTCGCCTCCTGATCGGCAGTACGGTCATAGGCGCCGGGTGACGCGCCCTGCCACATGATGTCGGGCGTCACACCCGGCCCGATGATCGTCGCCCGGTACTTCGTGCCTTTGCCGGCCGGATTTGAGCCGTGCGGGAAGAAGCCGTAGCAGAACGTTCCTCCAGAAGCGTGCGTGAGAAAGCTGTTCTCGCGCTTCCAGCCGCTGCCGTATTTCGCGTTGAAGGTGTCGAGGTAGACGTTCCGCCCGTAGGTGTCGAGCGGAACACCGGCGGGGGTCGAGCGGAATCCGTAGACGCCGTTGTCGAGGTAGGTGAACGACCCGTACAGGTGGTCGAATCGTCGGTACGACCAGTCCGTCTTGATCGTCAGCACAGGCAGATCTCCGGTCCAGTGGGAGAGCCGGAGCTCCCAGACCGCCTGCAGCGGCGTCGGCGCGATGCCGTAATTCGCGAGCGCGCGTTGCCAGGCCTGCAAAGCCCAGTACGATCCGTCAGGCGCGCGGCAGGCGGCGACCTTCCAGGCGAGCGCCGGCCCGTCGTAGGCCCCGCAGGCGCTGCCGAAGGTCTTCCAGTAGTCGCGCTTGTACTTGCCGTAGCCGCCCGAGTAGTCGAGCGCGAAAGCGATCTGCGGCCGCGCTTTCGTTGGCGGGATCGCGTTCACGGCGCCCCAGGCGAGCACGCGCTCCAGCTTGCCCGCAGTCTTGAACGTGACGAGCGCTTCGCCCTGCCCGTTCACCGCGAGCTTCACCGCGGAGGCGTTGCGGTCGACGATCTGCGAGCCGTGCGCCACCGGCACCGTCGAAACGCCCATAACCATCGCCGCAAGAAGAATGAGACGCCTCATCGACTCACACCTCCAGCCTCGGAGCAATCGACGATAGCGGACCTGATGGGCGCCGCAAGTCTCGCCACCGCCGGCTCTGGGCGGCCGACGACGAAGTTCCCGCCGATCGAACCGCTGACGCCTGGTCTTCGCGAGCCCGAGAATCCCGGCTGCGAACCGATCGAGCCGCCATCCGGATCGTCGGCGTCGTCACCGGGATCATGCGCCGCTTCTAGCCTTGCCCTCGGGCCGGCGAGGGTCAGATGCCGATTCGGTGGGCTTGTCTTGGGTTGGAGTGGTCGTGTCGCAGCGTTCGGCTTACTGCGCGTGTAGCTCGTGCATCACCGGGTGACAAAGCAGAAGCAGTATTCGTCGACACCGCCGGAGCCGTCTCCAGGAGCGAGGAAATGCAGCTTGTCGACCATGTGGTTGTGACCGCCGACGAAGGATCGATAGACTCCCGTCCCCTCCAGTACCGTCAGCTCGAAGGTTCCTTCCAAGAACCTTCCACCCTGCCCGTCGTCGACAAAGACGACATTGCTGCCGGTGAATTGCATCGCGAACGAGCCGCCGGGAATGTGGTACGCACACAAGTTGCCGTCGAGCTGCACGTAGAAGTTGCCGATCGCCTTGTTCTGGTCTTTATTTCCCGGAGTGCCGCTGACGGGGTAGATCTTCGTCGTCGAGTACGACCCGTCGCTCAGGTCGACGGTGGAGAGGCCAAAGTTGGGTGCACGAGTCACGGGCTGATAGAGCCCCTTCAGCAGGACTACGAACGAGTCATTGATCGCAGCCTTCCCTCCTGCCCGAACGCCTCTAGGGAATACCAGAGGTGACAGCGCGATCAGTGCCCCGCCGATTGCAGTTCGTCGGCTGACCGTGGCACGGTCGGTGATCAGTGGGCGCTCCATGCTTCCTCCCTTGGCGCGATTCCCGGCTTCGATTGGAGCAGGGACGGTGCTCCAGCGAAGAAAGAGGGCTAGGCGTCGCGGAGGCACAACAAGTGCAGTTGCCTGAGAGGCGACTAGCGCGCCTCGACCCGCTGAACGTCCGACACTAACCCACTTGTATCGAATGAGTCAATGTCCGACCGCGACGGGGAGCTCCGGCCTCCTACGTTCAGAGAGAACAGTTCAGGCGCTGAGCGACACGACGATGTCCGAACGACACGCTCGATGTCCGCCCAGACCGGCTACTTGATCAGCGTCAGCAGCTTGAACATCGGCAAGTACATGGAGATGATCACGATGCCGACCATGACTCCGACGCCGAGCATCATGATCGGCTCGACGATCGAGGTCAGTGCCTGGACCGAGGCGTCCACCTCGTCCTCGTAGAAGTCGGCGATCTTCCCGAGCATCTTCTCCAGCTCTCCGGTCTCCTCGCCGATCTTCACCATCTGGCTGACCATGGCCGGAAAGACCGGGTTCTCGACGAGCGGCTGCGCGATCGGCACACCTTCGCCGACCTTCTGGCGCACGCCGGCGAGCGCGTTTTCGACCACCCAGTTGCCGGAGGTCTGGCCGGTGATCTCGAGCGCCTTGATGATGTCCACGCCTGCGGCGACGAGGGTCGAGAGCGTGCGAGAGAACCGTGCCATCGTCACCTTCAAGACGACGTCGCCGATCTTCATCGGCAGCTTCAGCTTCAGCGCGTCCCAGCGCCGGCGGCCGGTGGCGGTCTTCAGGAACTTCTTCAGCCCGAAGATGCCGCCGATTGTGCCCGGCAGGAGAACGAACCAGGTCGCCTTGAGGAAGTTCGATGCGGCGAGCACCATCTTCGTCAGCGTCGGC
>JAXIPI010000027.1:0-4772 GCA_045403015.1 Gaiellaceae bacterium
TGACCTCGCGTCGCCCGCAGGAGGACTAGCGTCTGGCCGGGGCCGGCGCGAGCGGCCGGCGCAGCGGCTGCGTGCCGATCGAGACCGCGATCGCGGCCGCGGCGAGAGCGGCAACCGCGCTGAGTGCGAACGTGATCGTGAACGCGGACTCGGCCGGAATCGACGAGTTGCCGATCGTCTGTGCGGTCAGCAGTGCGGCGGCGACCTGGCCGCCGATCACCGAGCCGATCATGCGCACGACGGTGTTCATCCCGCTCGCGACTCCCATCTCGAGCGCGTCCACGTTGTCGGCGATCAAGGCGGCCATCGCCGCGAACGCGGCACCGACGCCGAGGCCGAGCAGCGCGCTGGCGACGAGCACGGTCAACGGCTCGCTATGTGCGGTGGCGAAGATGAGCGCCGCGAAGCTCACGATCAGCATCCCGCCGGCGAGCGGCCACTTCGAGCCGACCTGCCGCCCGATCGTCCCCGCCAGCGGCCCTGCGAAGAGCATGGCGAGCGAGCTGGGGAGCAGGAAGAGCCCGGCCTTCGTCGCGCTGGCGCCGAACCCGTAGCCGTGCTCGGACGACGTTTCGACGAAGGTGGGTATCAGCACGAAGCAGCTGAAGAGCGCGAAGCCCGAGATCATCGTCGCGATGTTCGTCAGCAGCACCGGACGGTGCGTGAGCATTCTCATGTCCACCATCGGCGAGCTCGATCGCAGCTCGACCAGGACCCAGAGGACGAAGAACACGGCCGCCGCGATGACCAGTCCGAGCAGGCGCATCGAGGTCCAGCCCCACGTTTCGCCCTCCGTCAGCGCCACCATCAGCGAGAGCAGGCCGCCGGAGAGCAGGAGGGCGCCCGGCACGTCGACGCGAGACGGCGACCGGATCGGCGACTCCGGTACGTAGCGGTCGACGAGAACGAGCGACAGCGCGACGGGGATCGAGCCGAGCAGGAAGAGCAGCCGCCACGAGAAGTGGTCGATGATCACGCCCGAGAGGACGATTCCGATGCCACCGCCGACGCCGAACACAGCCGAGAGCAAGCCGATCCCGACCTTGACCTTTTCCGGTGGGAACTCGTCGCGGATGATCGCGAAGCTGAGCGGGAAGAGTGCGCCACCCGCGCCCGAGACGACGCGAAACGCGATCAGCGACCAGATGTTCCACGCAAAGGCTGCGCCCAGGCAGCCGGCGAGGAAGAGCCCGAGGCTGATGAGCAGCATCCGCTCCTTCCCGAACTGGTCGCCCAGCTTGCCGAGGATCGGCGTCAGCACGGCACCGGAGACGAGGAACCCGGTCAGCACCCACGTCGTCCACGCCGTGCTTGCGCCGAACTCCTCCTGGAACGTCGGGAGCGCCGGGAAGACCATCGTCTGCTGCAGCGCGAACGCGATACCGGCGAGCGTGAGGATCGCGAGCGTGACGTTGTAGTGCTGGCGGCTGGGGTCGATGTCGCTACGCCCGGACGAGCGGCTTGTACTTGATTCGGTGCGGTTCGAGCGCCTCGGCGCCGCGGGTCTCCTTGACCCACTCCGCGTACTCCTCGTAGCTGCCTTCGAACCACGTCACCTGGCTGTCGCCCTCGAACGCGAGGATGTGCGTCGCGATCCGGTCGAGGAACCAGCGATCATGGCTGATCACGACCGCGCAGCCGGCGAAGTCGAGCAGCGCCTCCTCGAGCGCGCGCAGCGTGTCGACATCGAGGTCGTTCGTCGGCTCGTCGAGCAGGAGCACGTTGCCACCGCTGCGCAGCAGCTTCGCGAGATGGACGCGGTTCCGCTCTCCGCCCGAGAGGTCGCTCACGCGCTTCTGCTGGTCGGAGCCCTTGAAGTTGAACCAGGAGACGTACTGGCGCGAGTTCACCTCCTTCTTCCCGAGCTCGATGATGTCCTGGTTGCCTGAGATCTCCTTCCAGACCGTGTTCTCGGGCGTCAGGTCGGCCCGCGCCTGGTCGACGTAGGCGAGCTCGACCGTTTCGCCGATGCGGAGAGCGCCGCTGTCCGGCTGCTCCTCGCCCGCGATCATCCGGAAGAGCGTCGTCTTGCCGGCGCCGTTCGGCCCGATCACGCCGACGATCCCGCCCGGTGGCAGCGAGAACGTCATGTCCTCGACGAGGAGGCGGTCGCCGAAGCCCTTCGCGATGTGGTCGGCGTCGACGACGACGTCACCGAGCCGGGGGCCGGCGGGAATGTGGATCTCGACCTTGTCGAGCTTCACGTTCTGCTCGTCCGCGAGCAGCTTCTCGTAGGAGGTCACCCGCGCCTTCGCCTTCGCATGACGCGCCTTGGGGCTCATGCGCACCCACTCGAGCTCGCGTGCCAGAGTGCGCCGCCGCGCCGATTCCGTCTTCTCCTCGACCGCGAGCCGGGCCTGTTTCTGCTCGAGCCAGGAGGAGTAGTTGCCTTCGAACGGGAGCCCCTTGCCGCGGTCGAGCTCCAGGATCCAGCCAGCGACGTTGTCGAGGAAGTAGCGGTCGTGGGTGACCGCGACGACGGTGCCCTTGTAGGACTCGAGGAACCGCTCGAGCCAGGCGACCGACTCCGCATCGAGATGGTTCGTCGGCTCGTCGAGGAGCAGCAGGTCAGGCGAGGAGAGCAGAACCCGCGCGAGTGCGACCCGGCGGCGCTCTCCACCCGACAGGGTCGTCACGTCACGGTCGCCCTCCGGAAGGCGCAGTGCATCCATCGCGCGGTCGAGCGTTGCGTCGAGGCTCCAGGCATCGGCGCGATCGATCTGCTCCTGCACCTTCGACTGCTCGGCGAGGAGCGCATCGAAGTCCGCGTCGGGCTCGGCGAACTGCGCGGAGATGGTGTTGAAGCGGTCGAGGAGGTCACGCAGCTCGCGCACGCCGTCTTCGACGTTCTCGCGCACGTTCTTCTCCGGATCGAGCTCGGGCTCCTGGGCCAGCATCCCCACCGTCGCGCCTGGAGCCAGCTCGGCGATTCCGCTCGACGGCTCCTCGAGGCCGGCCATGATTCGCAGAACCGTCGACTTGCCGGCCCCGTTCGGTCCCAGCACGCCGATCTTCGCGCCGGGTAGGAACGACAGTGAGATGTTCGACAGCACCTGCCGGTCGGGGCCGTAGAACTTGTCGGCCCGGTACATCGTGAAGACGTAGTCGCTCACCCTGCGGGCACCATAGCCATAGGCTGCCGGGATGCCGGAGCACACCTTCGAAGACTTCATGCCGGGCCAGGTCCACGAGCTGGGGAGGGTTGTCGTCAGCGAGGACGAGATCGTCGCCTTCGCGCGGCAGTTCGACCCGCAGCCGTTCCACCTCGACCCGGAGGCGGCGAAGGATTCGGTCTTCGGCGGCCTGATCGCGAGCGGCTGGCACACCGGCGCGATGTGGATGCGGCTCTACGTCGACTCGCTCCTCGGCGGCGGGTCCGGCCAGGGATCGTCGGGGATCGAGGAGCTTCGCTGGCTCGCGCCTGTGCGTCCCGGAGACACGCTGAGCGGCCGGCTGATCGTGCTCGAGGCGACGACGTCCGAAAGCCATCCGGCGCGCGGCACCATCCGCATCCGCGGCGAGATGGTGAATCAGGACGACGTGACGGTGATGTCGATGGTCTCGCGCGGCCGATTCGCACGTCGCAGCCCTCAGTAGGCTTCAGGGATGAGCGAGCTCGGCCTCTTCCCACTAGGGATCGTGCTGTTGCCGACCGAGCAGATCCCGCTTCACATCTTCGAGGAGCGCTATCAGGAGCTCATCGGCGAGTGTCTCGAGCTGGAGCAGGAGTTCGGGCTCGTTTACGCCGACGACGAGGGACTTCGCGAGGTCGGCACGCGGGCGCTGGTCACCGAAGTGCTCGACCGCTTCGACGACGGGCGCCTGAACATCGTCGTCGAAGGAGGAGAGCGCTTCCGCCTCGTGGAGCTGACGGAAGGGCGCTCATTTCAGACGGGGCTCGTAGAGCCGGTGGAGGACGAGGTGGACGCCGCCGATCCCGAGGACTCGGAGCACGCGCTCACGCTCTTCCATCGCCTCGTGGAGCTGACCGGCGCCGAGGTCGAGGAGCCGCGCCTCTCGGCCGAGCAGCTGTCGTTCGAGCTCGCGGGCCGTTTCGAGTTCGCGCCGGAGCTGAAGCAGAGGCTGCTGCAACTCACGTCGGAGCGCGAGCGCATGCATCTGCTGGCCGAGATCCTCGCCGGGGCGGCTGTCGCGGTCGAGCGCGAGCGCGAGATCGCCGGCCGCGCCCAGGGGAACGGCAAGGTAGACCCACGCCCCTGATCTACCATGGGTGAGATGGCGGTAACGGCCCAGGCGAAGCTCGACGTGCAGCGCATCCGCGCCGACTTCGCGTATCTCGAGGATCTCGTCAACGGCAAGCCTGTCGCCTACCTCGACTCGGCGTCTTCCACCCAGAAGCCTCGCCAGGTGCTCGACTCGATGCGGGACTTCTACGAGCACAGCTACGCGAACGTGCACCGCGGCGTCTACCGGCTCGCCGAGCGGGCCACCGAGGGCTACGAGGGGGCACGCGAGAAGGTGCGAGGCCTCCTGAACGCACCCGCGGCGCGTGAGGTCGTCTTCACGCGCAGTGCCACGGAGGCGATCAACCTCGTTGCCTACGCCTGGGGAGTCGACAACCTCGGCCCCGGGGACGTCGTCGTGATCACGGAGCTCGAGCACCACTCGAACTTCGTCCCGTGGCAGTTCATCGCCAACCGGACCGGCGCGAGCTTCAAGCACATCCCGATCGACGATTCGGGTGAGCTCCAGCTCGACGCGCTCGATGGGATCGCGGCCTCGGGGAATGTGAAGGTCGTCGCCAACAACCT
>JAXIPI010000415.1:0-4417 GCA_045403015.1 Gaiellaceae bacterium
TCCTCGAGGAGCGCGGCCACGCGTTTGTTGTCACCTCGGACAAGGACGGGCCGGACTCGGTCTTCGAGCGAGAGCTGCCGGATGCTGCGATCGTTATCTCGCAGCCGTTTTGGCCTGCCTACCTGACGGCTGAGCGGATCGCGAAGGCGCCGGGGCTGGAGCTGGCTGTCACGGCGGGGATCGGCTCGGACCACGTTGATCTGGAAGCGGCGAGCGAGCGTGGGATCACCGTCTGCGAGATCACCTATTCCAACAGCATCAGCGTGTCCGAGCATGTGGTGATGATGATCCTCTCGCTGGTGCGCAACTACATCCCCTCGTATCAGTGGGTCGTCAAGGGCGGCTGGAACATCGCCGACTGCGTCGCCAGGTCCTACGACCTCGAAGGAATGCAAGTCGGGACCGTCGCCGCCGGCCGGATCGGTTCCGCCGTACTCAGGCGGCTGAAGCCGTTCGAGGTGGGACTGCACTACACCGACCGCCACCGACTCCCGCAGGAAGTCGAGCGCGAGCTCGGCGTCACCTACCACCCCGACGCCGAGTCACTGGTTCGTGTCTGCGACGTGGTCACGATCAACGCCCCCCTCCATCCCGAGACCGAGCACCTCTTCGACGACGCCCTGATCGCCAAGATGAAGCGCGGCGCCTACATCGTCAACACCGCCCGCGGCAAGATCTGCGACCGCGACGCGATCGCACGGGCGCTGGAAAGCGGCCAGCTTGCCGGGTATGCCGGAGACGTCTGGTTCCCGCAGCCGGCTCCCAGGGATCATCCCTGGCGCTCGATGCCCCACCACGGAATGACGCCACACGTGTCGGGGTCGTCCCTGTCCGCGCAAGCCCGCTATGCGGCCGGAGTACGCGAGATCCTGGAGTGCTGGTTTGACGGTCGCCCGATCCGCGAGGAATACCTGATCGTCGATCAAGGCACGCTCGCCGGCGCCGGCGCCCATGCCTACAGCGCCGGCGACGCCACCCGCGGCTCCGACGAAGCAGCACGCTTCAAGGACCGCTAGCCCGCCGAGCCACGGCGCGCCCACTCTCCCACTCGGTTGAGCGCAGCAGCGCCCGCGCACGGGACGCGCCAGCGGTTGCGGGAGTGCAGCGCCGCTGGTCCGCGCCGCAGCCGGCGAGCAGGAGTTGCTATCGACGAGCTGATCAGGGCCCCTCCTGGGCGTGAGCCCGGAGGGTGCGTCCCGGTTCCGAGCCGTGTGATCGAGTTTACGCACCCTTCGGACGGACTTCGCTTCATCATCGCTGATCCAGACAGCGGGTTCACCCGGGAACGATCGACTTCCCGACCTGAGGAGGCGTGAGGTGGTGCGAAGCCGTATCGTCTCCGCCATGCCACTCGACCTGATCGAGTTCCCCGCCGATGACCTGGCCCGCGCCCGCCGCTTCTGGGAGATGCTGCTCGAGGTTTCGCTCGACGAGCGGAGCGAGGGGGAAGGTCAGGGCCTGCAGACCCACGACGATCGCCCGTCGCTCGGGCTGCACGACCGTGGCCGGGGCCCGGGTGATCGCTTCTCGCTGCCGTACTTCCGCGTCTCGGATCTCGCGCGGGCGCTCGAGCGCGTCGTCGAGCTCGAAGGGAGCGTCGTCCACCCAGGCGAGCGCTGGGCAATCTGCCGCGACTCCGAGGGCAGCCCGTTCGGTCTCGCGGCGGAGTGAACGGGTCCTCCGCGCGACCCGCGAGCGTCTCGTAGTGCCTCGCCCGAAAGCGGCAGCGCCATATTCTCATGAGACAACGGTAGGTCTGCGCACGCCGCGTTTAGACACCGCACGGGTGAGCAGGCTCGGCCCTCCGGCGAGGCGCGGCTCGTGAACCCGGGGCCGGCCCCCGCGGGGCACCACGCAGTCGTCGACACCGACGAAGCGGTCACGGTTCGGCTCGATCCCTAGGCCCCGGCTGGCTTTCTCCCCCATCGTGCTCGCCCGCGCGGAGCTGGTCCCGCGTCCTGATCTCGCTCGACGCGGGTTTCGAGTTCCGTCGTGCCCACGAGTCTCCCGGTGCCGTAGCTTGGGCTGCCAGGCGCCAAGTCGAAGGAGTTCCCCTACGCGGGCCTCCGGCGGCGCGGCTCGTCGATCACGGGGCGATCTTCGCGCGACGTACACTGGGGCCCGCGATGGAGCCCCAGACGCGCGCATGCCGGATCGGGGCCGGTGTGTCAACCTCGGAGTCGGCCTGGCAGGCCGCGACAGAGGCAGCGCGCGAGGCGGGCGGCAGCGTGCCGGGCCGGGGCGAGGTCGACTTCGCGTTCATCTTCCTCTCCCCCGCGCACCTGGTCGAGGCCGAGGCGGCTGCCGAGGCCGTACGCGAGGAACTCGCGCCGCGGCACCTGCTCGGCTGCGTCGCCGAGGGAGTGGTCGCGCGCGTCCGTGAGCTCGAGGAGGGTCCCGCGGTGGCCGTTTGGGCGGGTGCGCTGCCGGGCGCGGAGATCGAGTGCTTCCATGTCGCGGCCGTGCAGACGAAGGAGGGGATCGCCGTGGCGGGCTTTCCCGAGCTGGACGACCCCCTGGGCTCGTCGCGCTGCTCGTCGATCCCTTCACGTTCCCGGCCGGGCCGTTCCTGACGCGGCTGAACGAGGCGCACGAGCGGATCCCGCTGGTAGGCGGGATCGCCGTCGGCGGGCGGCCCGGCGCGCAGGCGCTCATCCTCGAGGACGCGGTGCACGCCGAGGGCGCCGTCGGCGCCGTCGTCTCGGGGCTGCCCGTCCTCACCGTCGTCTCGCAGGGCTGCCAGCCGATCGGACACGAGGCCGTGATCACCCGCTGCGAGGGTAGCGTCGTCTACGAGCTCGCCGGAAGGGCGGCGCTTGAGTATCTGCGCAGGGAGATCGTCGCCCTCTCCTCCGTGGAGCAGGAGCTCGCGGCGCGCGGGCTCCTCGCCGGGCTCGTGATCGACGAGAACCGGCCCGAATACGACACGGGCGACTTCATCATGCGCGGTCTCCTCGGCGCCGACGAGGCGACCGGCGCGCTCGCGCTCGGCGACACCGTCCGGGTCAGACCCTGCGCTTCTTCGTCCGCGACGCGGCCTCCGCGGACGCAGACCTCCGGCGGGCGCTCGGTGGCGCGCTCCGCTGGGCGAGGCCGGTCGGGGCGTTGCTGTTCACCTGCAACGGGCGCGGGACGAACATGTTCCCCGAGCCGAACCACGACGCGCGCGTCGTCACCGAGATGCTCCGGACCGAAGCAGTCGCCGGCTTCTTCTGCGGCGGCGAGATCGGCCCGGTCGGGGGCAAGGCCTTCCTGCACGGGTTCACCGCCACCCTGGCCGTCTTCCTCGAGCCCTGAGGCTCAGACGACCGAGAGCGCGACCCGCGCTCCCGCCCGGGCGCGCGCCAGCATGTGGGCGCGATCGTGAGCTCAGGCGGGATTTATGCACCCCACAGGGATCGGGCTCAGCCGGGAGCGGCAGCCGCCTTATCGACGAGCCGGCCGTGGGCTACGCCCAACCTCGATAGCTTGACTTGTAGTTGAGGGTTCGAAAGTGCCTCGTTTAGTTCCATTCCGAGGCGGGCGGTATGAGCCGCGGGCGGAAAGGAGGTGGATCGCTGATGGTGGCGCTGTCCGGGCTGGCCAAGGCGTTCAGGTCGATCTTGTTGCGTGGGAAGGGCGGCCGAAGAGGTAGTCGCAACCCGCCACGCTGGCGTCTCGCCCGGAGGCGGCGGACGACCCGGTGGGAAGCGGCGTGGGCGGGGCGACCTGCGGTGCTATGAAGGTGTCGACCCCGCAAGGAGCCCGCATGAGTCCGCTGATTCCGATGGTGGTCGAGCAGACCGCGTACGGCGAGCGTGCGTTCGACATCTACTCGCGCCTGCTCTACGAGCGGATCATCTTCCTCGGCAGCCCGGTCGATGACGAGATCGCGAACCTGACGATCGCCGAGCTGCTGCATCTCGAGTCCGAGGACCCCGACAAGGACATCGCGCTCTACATCAACTGCCCCGGCGGCTCCGTCTACGCCGGCCTGGCCATTTACGACGCGATGCAGTTCGTCAAGCCCGCGATCGCGACGATCTCCGTCGGGATCGCGATGTCGATGGGAGCGCTCCTGCTTGCCGGCGGCGCGCAGGGAAAGCGGATGGCGCTCCCGAACGCCAAGATCCTCATCCACCAGCTCTGGGCCGACTTCGAGGGGGAGGCGAGCGACATCGAGATTCAGGCGCGGGAGACGATCGCGCTCAAGCGGCGGATGGAGGAGCTCATCGCTCAGCACAGCGGGCAGCCGCTCGAGAAGGTCTCCAAGGACATGGAACGCGACTACTTCATGACCGCAGAGGAAGCCGTCGTGTACGGGATCATCGACAGGGTGCTCACACACCGCTTCACCTGACCCGCGTCGCCACCGCAGGCTCCGGGAGAACCCGTGGGTGCGTAAACTCTGACCCGCTCGGGGCGCGTACCGTCCGCC
>JAXIPI010000191.1:0-5375 GCA_045403015.1 Gaiellaceae bacterium
GATGGAGCAGATCTCTGTTTGCGAGAAGTTCGACACCTTTTCCCCAGAAAAATTCCACGCAAACCTTCACTTTCATCACAAACTGCGCTAGGTTGAGCGCAGGGTAAGAGGCGGGCGTGGAGGTAGCACCACACGCAAGACATGGAGACCGAAAGGCGGCCCTTTCGAATGAGCCAGTACAACGGGCGTACGGCAGTACTCGTAGATCACCATCCGCTATGGCTGGATGCAGTCAGTCTGGTCGTGGCGGATCTCGGTTTGACGGTCGTCGGCACCGCGACGTCCGGGCGCGATGGGCTTGCGCTCGTGACCGAGCATCGTCCCGACGTCCTCGTGACCGGCATTCAGATGCCGGAGGGGGATATCGACGGAATCGAGCTCGTGCGCAGGGGGAACGAGATCGTTCCCACGCTGCGCGGGATCGTCTTGTCGGTGTACGACGACACGAAGCACATCGACGCGGCCCTTGCGGCGGGCGCAGTCGCGTACGTGATCAAAACAGCGCATCCGGATGATCTTCGCTCCGCCATCCGGCAGGCGTTCGCACACTCGGTCTATCTTCCGGGCAGCCGGCCGGCCGCGGCGCAGACGTCGCGCGTCGCGACCGAGGATCTGCCCGATCTGACGCGGCGCGAGCTGGAGATTCTCCAGCTTGTCGCGGAGGGCCACTCGAACACGCAGCTCGCAAAGATGCTGTGGGTGACCGAGCAGACGGTGAAGTTCCACCTGTCCAACGTGTACCGGAAGCTCGACGTGGCCAACCGGACCGAAGCGAGCCGCTGGGCTCAGCTTCACGGTCTGCTGGGGTCGCCGAAGCACGAGCACCTCGCCGGAGCGTCGGTCGGCTAGAGGCAAGAACCGCTCCCTCGCGCGCCCGTGAGAACGGGCAGCGCGGGGGAGCTACTCGCGCGCCCGCGTTAGCCGCAGCGTGACGAGCCGCTGTCGGCGTAGGTCGATCCGGCGACGGGGATGAAGCGCCAGTCGTAGCTCTCGGCGTTCAGCGTCAGCTTGAGGACGCCGTACGTCAGGTAGTCGAGCGTGACGCTCTTCGGCCGCGACAGGCGGCGCAGCACGGGGTAGTGGCTGCGACCACCGCTGCCGACGACGAAGGCGCGGATCCCCTCGAACGGCGCGAGCCGCTCGTAGTGGTGGTCGTGACCGGCGAGGACGATGTCGACACCGCCGCGGCTGAGTGTCGTCCACAGTGCGCCGAGCGTTGTGTCCGAGCCGTGCAGGCCGGAGCTGAAGCGCGGGTGATGCATGTACGCGACCGTGCAGAAGGCGGGATTCGCTGCGAGATCCGCGGCGAGCCAGCGCTGCTGCGGCGATCCACGCCCGCAGCCGCCGGCGGGACGGCAGTTGGAGTTCAGGACGACGACGTGCCAGTCGCCGAGGTCGTAGGAGTAATAGCCCGAGCGCGGGAGGTGGAAGTACGCGATCGCGGCCGCCGCGCTTCCGGAGCCGTACTCGTGGTTGCCGAGCGCCGCGCGGGTCCTCCCACGGAACCGGCCCCAGGAGTAGCAGTCACGGAACTCCTGCGCCGTTCCGCTCTCGTAGACGGCGTCGCCGAGCACGGCGACCGTTCCGGGGATCCGTGCGACGAGTGCCTCAGTCCGCTCGTCGCCCGTTGAACGGCAGGAGGCGATGTCGCCGGCCGCGATCAAGGTGGGTTGTGCGGCGGGCGCGAGCAGCGAGAGCGCCGTCGCGACGATCGCGAGGATCAAGCGGCGACGCGCTGCTGTGCGAGCAGGAGCTCCGCGATCTGGATCGCGTTCAGCGCCGCGCCCTTGCGCAGGTTGTCGCCGACGATGAACAGCGCGAGCCCGTTCTCGATCGTCGGGTCCTTGCGGATGCGGCCGACGAGGACGTCGTCGCCGCCTGCAGCCCCGCCCGGAGTGGGAAACTGCTCGAGCCTGAGACCCGGTGCGCCGCCGAGGATCGAGGTTGCCTGCTCGGCGGAGAGCGGTTCCTTCGTCTCGATCCACACGGCCTCGGCGTGCCCGACGAGTATTGGCACGCGCACGCACGTGGCGCTCACCGGCAGCGCGGGCAGCTCGAGGATCTTCCGCGTCTCTTCGCGCAGCTTCTCTTCCTCGTCGAACTCGACGCCGTCGAAGCTCCAGTCCATGCGCAGGTCGTTGTCCTCCGGCGTCTGCGCCCGCAGGCGCTCCATCGCCTGCGCGCCGGCCCCGGAGACCGACTGGTAGGTGGCGACCCGGATGCGCTCGAGGCCGACGGCGTCGTGCAGCGGCTTCAACGCGCAGGTGAGCGGGATCGCGCAGCAATTCGGGTTCGCGACGATTCCCTGGTGCTCGGCGGCCCGAATGCCGTTCACCTCCGGGACGACGAGTGGAATCCCCGGCTCGAGCCGGTAGGCAGCGGACTTGTCGACGCAGACGGCGCCGCCGCGGACGGCGTGCGGAACGAGCTCGCGGCTGGCCGAGGTGCCGACCGAGAAGAGACAGAGGTCGAGATCTCCGGCGGAGAGCACTTCCGGCGTGGCTTCCTCGACGGTTCTGCCGCCCAGCTGCTTCCCCGCGGAGCGCGCGGAGGCGAACAGGCGCACGTCGTGGTACCCGCGCTCGCGCAGGAGCTCCAGCGTGATCGTTCCGACCGCGCCCGTGGCGCCGACAACACCTATCCGCGGCGCGCTACCCAAGCTCGAACGCCTCGTGCAGGAGCTGGACAGCCTTGTCGACGTCGGTGGAAGGAACGTGGCAGGCGATCTTGATCGGCGACGTGGAGACGAGCGACGCCTCGATCCCAGCGTCCTCGAGCGTCGCGAACGTCTTGGCGGCGACGCCCGGATGGCTCTTCATCCCGGCGCCGACGAGGCTCACCTTGCCGAGGTCGTCGCGGGAGGTCCACGCGACGCCGAGCGCGTCGAGCGTGCGCGAGGCATCGGCGCGATCCTTGACCTGGGCGGAGAAGACGATCTCTGTGTTCGTCTGCACGATCGTGTCGACGTTCACGGAGGCCTCGGCGAGCGCGCCGAAGAGCCGCGCGGCCGTGGTGCCCTCGACGCGGTAGACGGTCTCCTCGCGCTGGTGCACGACGCCGCTGATCAGCGCCTTTTCGAGCATCGCCGCTTTTTCAGTCAAGACAGTCTCCTCGTGCTGGATCCACGTGCCATCTCCTTCTTCGAAGGACGAACGGACGTGGAGCCGCACATTGTGACTACGCGCGACCTCGATCGAGCGGGTGGCGATGACGCCGGCACCGGAAGACGCCATCTCGAGCATCTCGTCGAAGCTGACGCGTGTCAGCTGACGGGCGTCGGGCACGACGCGCGGGTCGGCGGAGTAGACGCCGAGCACATCGGTGTAGATCTCGCAGTGGTCGGCCCCGAGCGCGGCAGCGAGGGCGACGGCAGTCGTATCGGAGCCGCCCCGGCCGAGCGTCGTCACCTCGAACGCGGTCGAGACACCCTGGAAGCCCGCGACGAGCACGATCGTCCCTTCGTCGAGCGCCTCGTGGATCCGGCGTGCCCGTACCTCGACGATCTTGGCCTTCCCGTGCACGGTGTCGGTGACGATGCCGGCCTGCGAGCCGGTGAGCGAGATCGCCTCGTGGCCCAGATCGTGGATCACCATCGCCGCCAGCGCGCAGGAGATCCGTTCACCGACGGAGACCAGCATGTCGAGCTCACGCGGATGGGGCGTGTCTGAGATCTGGTGCGCGAGATCGAGCAGCTCGTCGGTCGTGTGGCCCATTGCCGAGAGGACGCCGACGACACGGTGCCCTTCGTCACGCGCCGCGACGAGCCGCGCCGCGACGCGCTTCAGCTTCTCGGGGTCGCCGACGGAAGTGCCACCGAACTTCATTACTACGGTGCCGAGGTGGGGCGCCGCCGCATCTGCGTCTACCGCCGGAACGGCCTCGTACTCAGTCGCAGCCATGCCGCTGAGTGTAGACACGGGCTCGGAACCGGCTCCGGGAAAGAGAAAGGCCCCGAAAAAGGGGCCCAGGGTGCTCGGACCACGAAAAATGCTGAACCGGCAGACCCGAAGGCCCCCCGGTTCAGCCCGCAGAACCTATCTCGCCGGCGCTTCGGGACGCAAGGTCCTTCTGGCCAAAACATCGCAAACTGCGGGGAAATCAGATCTCGCGCCGGCCTGCCAGTGCCCGGCCGAGGGTGACTTCGTCGGCGTACTCCAGATCGCCGCCCACCGGCAGCCCGCTTGCGAGCCGCGTCACGGTGACGCCGTCGCGCAGCCGGTCGGCGAGATAGGCGGCCGTCGCCTCGCCGGTCATGTTCGGGTTCGTGGCGAGCACGACCTCCGTGATCTCCCCGTCCGCGACCCGCCGCAGCAGCTCGCTGATCCTCAGGTGCTCGGGCTCGACTCCGTCGAGGGGCGAGAGCGAGCCGCCGAGCACGTGGTAGAGGCCGCGGTATTCGTGCGTGCGCTCGAGCGAGATGACGTCCATTGGCTGTTCGACGACGCACACGACTGTCCGGTCGCGCCGGCTGTCGAGGCAGATGGAGCAGAGCTCCTCCTCGGTCAGGTTGCCGCAGTCGCGGCAGAACCGAACGCGCTCCTTGACCTCCGCAATCGCCGCTGCCAACGCGTTTGCCTCATCTTTTCCGGCTGATAGAATGTGAAATGCTAAGCGCTGCGCCGTACGGGACCCGATCCCCGGTAGGCGGGTCAGTTGCGCGACGAGGTTGTCCACCGACGGGCTGAGCACGAATTGAGCGTACCCGTCGGTTTCGGACGTCCTGAGGTTGCGTTTCTGTGAACTCGCGTAAGGGTTGTGTACGGATTGACGATTTTTGGCAAGTTCTTGGCACTGTTTGACGTTGTCATGTGTGGGCGGCGCGAAAACCGCGCGGCTTTTTGACGCGAACCAGCTTTCGAGAGGAACTTTTTGATGAGTACGGATGTTGCTTTGGGCACGGATGCCCTGAATACCAATGCGGCTGTCGCCGCCTTCCTGCACGAGGCCGCCGACCGCGGTGTCGTCGCAGCTACCGAGCTCGAGGCGCTCCAGCTCGAGCACGAGCTCGACGACGACACGCTCGACGAGGTGCGGGCCGCGCTTGCCGCCGCTGAAGTCGAGATCGAGGAGGCGGTCGACGCCGGCGACGCCCACGGCGAGCTCGACCTGCGCCCGTCCGGCGTCGTCACCGACAGCCTGCAGCTCTTCCTGAACCAGATCGGCCAGCATCCGCTCCTGAACGCTGCCGAGGAGGTCGCGCTTGCGAAGCGGATCGAGCGTGGCGATGCAGCCGCGAAGGAGAAGATGGTCAACTCGAACCTCCGCCTGGTGGTCTCGATCGCCAAGCGCTACCAGGGCCATGGCCTGCCCCTGCTCGACCTGATCCAGGACGGGACGATCGGCCTGAACCGCGCAGTCGAGAAGTTCGACTACCG
>JAXIPI010000365.1:0-24501 GCA_045403015.1 Gaiellaceae bacterium
GTCAGCTCCTCGGCCGTGCGGCCCGTCAGCTGCAGGTAGGTCTCGGGCGCGATTCCCCGTCGCTCGAGCGAGCGGATGAAGCCGGTCAAGAGCTCGCGTGTACGTGACTCGACGAGGGGGCCTGCCGGCGCAACCTTCGACGCAGTGACAAGCGCATCGACCGCATTCGCGCGAAACGCGTCCTCGATCTCGGCCTCGATGTGCGCGCGCAGCCGTTCCTCGATGTCCGCGCGCAGCTCGCCGATCGTGTCGAATTCGCTGGCGGAGCGGGCGAGCTCGTCGTCGAGCTCCGGCAGCACCTTTCCCTTGATCTCCTTCACGGTGATCTCGACCGACGCGGTCGATTCGTCTGCCAGCTCGTAAGGGACGGTCTTCGTCTCCCCCGCCGAGGCGCCGACGAGCGCGGACTCGACCTCCTCGACGAGCCTGCCGGCGCCGAGCTCGACGACCGTGTCGCGCTGGGCCTCGCCGGCGGGCGAACCGATGTCGACCACGAGTGTGTCGCCCTCCTGGGCCGGCCGGTCCTCGGCCGGGACGAGCTCGGCAACCGACTCACGCAGCGCTTCGAGCTCCTGGGCGACGAGCTCCTCAGGAACCTCGGCCTCCGGTCGCCCGACCTCGAGACCGGTCCAGTCGACGACCTCGACCTTGGGCTGGACAGGCACGGTCGCCTTGAACTGCCAGGCGGCATCGTCCTCGGTCGGCAGCTCGTATTCGAACTCCGGCGGCGCGACCGGCCGGATGCGAGCCCGGGCGGCGGCGTTCCAGAACCACCCGGAGATATGGCTGTCGACCGCCTCGGCGTAGATCCGCTCCTTGCCGAGCCGCTGCAGGAGTACCGGCGTCGGCACCTTGCCGGGGCGAAAGCCGGGGATCTTGACCGACGAGGCGAGATCGGAGGTGGCATGCTCGACCGCGTGGTGGACGTCGTGTGCCGACACGTCCACCGTCAGACGGACGGTGTCGCTGCCGAGCTCCTCGAGCTGCGCCTCCATCAGGTCATTCAAGCAGAGGTAGTGCGAGTCGAGTCGAGCTCTCGGACGAGGTTGGCTACTCGCGCCTCGATCTCATCGCGCAACTCCCGCACCCGCTCGATCGACTTCCCGGCTGGATCCTCGAGGCCCCAGTCGACGTAGCTCTTGCCCGGGAGGACGGGGCAGACGTCCCCGCAGCCCATCGTCACGACCACGTCCGCCCACGCCGCGTCGGCGTCCGGCTGGAGCTGCCGCGGCACGCGGTCGGAGAGGTCGTAGCCACGCTCGCGCATCGCCTCGACGACCTCGGGATCCAAAGCGCGCTCGGCGCGGCTGCCGGCGGAGCGGACCTCGTGCCCACCCAGGCGCTCGAGGAAGGCATGCGCCATCTGCGAGCGTCCGGCGTTGCCGATGCAGAGGAAGAGGACGTTCAGGGCAGACGTAGGCTAGCCGTATGCAGCTCTTCGTTCTCGCCCGTCACGGTCAGTCGGAGCTAAACGCCACGCACCGCGTGAACGGCGACCCGGCCGTGTCGGTGAAGCTGACCGCTCAGGGAGAGACAGAGTCGGCCCGCCTTGGAGCCGAGCTCACCGCGATCGCGCTCGATCTCTGCATTCACACGCGCTTCGGCCGCACGCGCCAGACGGCCGAGCTTGCGCTGGCGGAACGCAGTGTGCCGCTCGAGGTCGAGCCGCTCCTGGACGACATCTACGTAGGCGACCTCGAGGGGCAGACGATCGACGACTATCGGGCGTGGAAGCGAACGCACACGCGTGCCGACGCCTTTCCGGGTGGCGAGAGCCTCGACGACGCCGCACGTCGCTACGCCCTCGCGTACGAGCGCCTACTCGCACGCCCCGAGCGGCGGATTCTCGTCGTCTGCCACGAAATCCCCATCCGCTACGCGGTCAACGCGGCGTCGGGCTCGGACGAGCTTGACGGCCCTGTGCACGACATCGCGAACTGCGTCCCCTATCTCTTCGACGAGGACGGGCTGGACCGCGCCGCGGCGGGGATCCGCCGCAGCGCGCCGCCACCCGCTTCCTAGACCGTTGCCGGATGTGCCGGAGCGTCCACGGCTTGCGTCTTCCAGACGCTGTTGAGCCCGCTCTGCATGTAGGCGTACATCACCGGTGAGATCACGATGTACAGGACAACGCCGAGCCAGCCGTTGATCGACGTCTGCGCGCTCAACCGTTGCGCGGCTTGCACGCGCTGGAATGTGGTCACCGTCGTCCAGACCGCGGGCACGATCACGAGTGCGCCCGGAAAGAGTGCGAGGGTGGACTTGCCGGGGCTGTCCCCGAGCTCGTTCGTGCCGAGCGCACGACCGTAGTCGGCCATCTCCCGGTTGATGTAGTACCACCAGAAGATCAGATAGATCCCGAGCGTGATGACGGTGAAGATCGCGACCGCGACCGGACTGCGGACCTTGGCCGTCGCGCCTGCACCCGCGATCTGGATCTGCTGGGCCATGTCGGTGTTCCTCTCTCTCGACTACGTGCGAAGAGTGGAGTCTGACCGACGTACAAGACGACGGGGAGAGGGGTGGCGAACGGGACTCGAACCCGCGACCACCGGGACCACAACCCGGGGCTCTACCAACTGAGCTACCGCCACCTCGCCGTGCAAAGGATAGCTACGAGCGGTGGGGCATACTGGCCGCCATACACGCCACAGGGCCCCGTAGCTCAGTGGATAGAGCGGCAGGCTTCGAACCTGCGCGCGGAGGTTCGATTCCTCCCGGGGCCATTCGAACTGCCGGCGACTTTTGGAACCTGCATGACGGAAGTGGGAACCCGCATGAATACTGGAAACAAGCGTCTGTTGAATCGCGACATGCTGAGGCGGTGCAGACCCCGGTGCTACCCCCGCTGCGGAGTGGGCACCCGTCCATCGGTTGCGGATCGTCCACGGTCGAAGTGAAGCGTGCTAGCAGACGTCGGCGCAGCGTCCTCCGCGCCACGTGCGTGCGCCCGTCTGGAGTGCGACGGCGGCCACGATGAGCGCCACGAGCGGGTCCGCCCACCAGAGGCCGAGAACCGCATTGGTTGCGAGTCCGACGAGGATCGCGAGTGAGAGGTAGGCGCAGAGAATGTTCTGGGTTCCCTCACCCGTCGTCGCATTGGAGTGGAGACGGTCGCCGATCCGCTTCTTGGCGCGTCCGAAAAGTGGCATCAGTGTCACGCTGACGATGGCGAGCCCGATGCCGACCCAGCTCGCCTGCGCCTCGCTGCCCGTCACAAGGTGATGGATCGCAGTGACGATGATGTAGGGGGCGAGGAGAAAGAAGGTGACCGCGACGATCCGCTGCGCGCGTGCCTCCGCGTAGTCGGAGTCGACTCGGTCGCCGCTGAAGCGCCAGATGATGATCACACTGGCGACGCCGGTGATGGTGCTGTCGACCCCGTAGCCGATCAGCGCGATCGAGTTGGCCATGATCCCAGCAGTCGTCCCGATCACTCCCTCGGCGGTCATCCACACGAGGCTCAGCCAGGAGATGAGCTTCACGCGGGCGATGAGAGCGCCGCGCTCGTCAGGTGCGAGTGCGAGGCTTGCCTCGACCACCTGGCTACTGTATCAATGATTCCTGATGCCACCAACTTTCATAGATTCCGTGCCTGAGAAGAGCCAGGGCACGCGCGCAGCGGAGATCGAGGAGTGTCGGCGGATCGCGTCCTCCTGGGCGCCCGTCCTGCATGCCCTTGCCAACGAGGAGCGCCTCCTGATCGCACTCTGGCTCGCGGATAGCGAATGCACCGTCCGCGACCTCGAGGAGGTCACGGGCATGCGCCAGTCACTCGTCTCGTATCACCTCCAAGAGCTCCGAAAGGCCGGCCTTGTGACCGCCTCGCCGCGAGGACGAAGCAACCGCTACCGGCTCGCACGCGGCGATCTCGACGAGCTGGCGACGCTGATCGGAACCCTCGAGCCCGGCAACGACTGAGCCTCCCGGTCGGGGCTGCCGACTTGCAGGCAGGCTCGCTCCCTCCCGGGGCCATTCGACCGTTCCGGCCGATCTCGCTTGAGCGCGCGGCTCTCGTGTCGGGCGAGGTTAGGCCAGCGCGGCGCGGATTTTTTCGATCGTCGCCGCCTCGGCTGCCTCGCCGCCGCCGGCCGCCTTGCCGACGGCCTCGGCGACCTCGAGCACGAACGACTTGTAGGCCTCGACCTCGTCGGGCGCCTTAGCCTGCAGCGTGCTCACGGCGCCGCGGAGCGCCTCGACGGTTTCGCTCTCGATCTCCTGCGGCGCGGACCTGACGCCGAATCCGGAGCCCCGCTCGCCCGCCAGCTCGCGCACGAGCTCGCTCTCGTCCGAGCGGCCGCCGGCGAGGTGCTTCGCCAGCGAACCCGCCTCCTTGAAGCTGTCGAAGAAGCTGCGGTCGCTGACCGAGACGAGCAGGCCCGCTCCGGTCGCGCCCTTGCGCAGCTGCTCCCATTCCTGCTCTGTGAAGTCGGACTTCTTTGCCATCGTCGCCCCCTCGATTGATCGACGCACGTCGGACCCGAGGCTAGTCGATCCAGGGCTTCGATTCCTTCCGGGGCCAGTTCGCCGGGGCCAGTTCGCTCTAGTAGCCGATCCTCACCGGCGTCCCGAGCGGGAGGATCCGTGCGAGCCTGGTGATGGCCGCGTTGCTGATCCTGATACAGCCATGGCTCGCGTTCGTGCCGAGCGAAGCCGGGTTGTTCGTGCCGTGGAGGCCGATCTGCCCGGGTCCGCCGCCGAAGCTGTAGAGGACGTTCGAGTGCGCCGAGAGTCCGAAGGCGTACGGGCCGTAGGCGCCGCTTGGGTTCGGTTGCTTCAGCAACTCGGCCAGGTAGTAGGTCCCTGAAGGCGTCGGCACGATCGACCGCCCAACTCCCGCCGGCTCGCGGAGGATCACCTTCGCGCCGTTCCACACAGTGAGCGAATGGCCGCCGAGTGACACGCGGATCCGGTACGGGTTGAGTGCGAGTGTGACCTGGGGGTCTCGGATCCAGCCGGTCGAGCCGTTGGGCCGCACCGGGAGATAGACCTTCTCCCAGCCCGGTCGCCGCTCCTTCACGAGGAAGACGAGCGGACCGCCGTGGCGCGTCGGGTTCGAGAGGCGGAGAAATGGACGTTTGGCGGTCGGCGTGCGGTAGACGGCGACGACGGGCGCTCTCGCCTCCGCAACGATGCTCTCCGGCGGAGAGGAGGCGGAGGCGGTCCCGGAAGCGACGGCCGCAATGACTGCGGCCGCCGCTGCGAGTGACGCCGCCACGCGCGTGGCGGGCGCGATCCTCATCCGGTGAAGGAAGCTCCCACGACAACAGGCTTCGCCGGCTTCGCCTTCTTGGTCACCGTCTTGACCTTGGGCTTCGCCTTCTTCTTGACGGTCTTCTGCTTACCGAGAACCTCACCGGCGACGACGTTGGCGAGAACACGGCTCGTGGCCGTGGCCTGAGCGCCGTTGCTCGCAGTCGCGGTTGCGACGGCGACGTTCACGTACTGGCTGCCGTCTCGCGCCTTCAGCAAGTGCGAGCACGTGAAGGTGAACGACGCACCGGGGTTGAGCACGGCGGCACCGACCGGCTTGAGCGTGCCGGCGTCGCAGCCGGGATCCCTCACCGTGACGCTGACCGTCGCGGTACCCGGGTTCGTCACCGTCAGGCGGTAGAAGACCCGCTGCCTCACCTTGCCGCGGACCGGGCCACGGACGAAGGCGCCGGCGCTGCCAACTCGCTCCGTCTTCACGAGCGAGACCGACGGAGGCGGAACGACAGCCGGAGCGATCTCGACCACCGGAGGCGGCGTCGGGGTGACCGTCGGTGGCGGGGTCGGGGTGGAGATCGGCGGCGGGTTGGTGGTGGTGCACCCCTTTGTGCCGCCGTTCGCCGCGCGGATCAGCCGGCCCTGCTTGGAGTAGAAGTTGTTCGACCCTGCCGGACCGAGCTTCGCGATGTGCTTCCCGTAGACGAAGTCGACCTGGTAGTAGCAGTCGGGCACGGCAACTTCGAGCTGCCAGTTGCCTGCCGAGAAGAGCTGCGTCTTATGGTCGAACAGGACCTGCTGGTCGGCCGTCTGCTCGTCGAACGTCGGGCCCGGCGCCTTGTAGCTGACGAGTGTGAGCTCGATGTCCTTGCAGCCGGCGGCGACGGTAAACGACACCTTCGCCGTGCTGCCCGTGACCATGATCGAGCTGGACGACGTCACCGTGGCGTTGGCTGTCGGGCAGGTCGGTGGAGGCGTCGAGCAGCTGCCCTTCGTGAGCTTGGTGAGTCGTGCTTGCGCGGGACTGTCGCCGTTCCCCCAGCGCGCGACCTCCTGCACCTTCAGCCACACAACGGTGGCGGAGCCCGCAGCGAACGTGCCCGAGAACTTGAAGCCGTTGTCGGTGCCGAAGTGGCCCTTCGCGATTTCCTTCCAAGTCGAGCCCTGGTCGGTCGATGCCCAGACGCGGACGTCCGGGTTCGTGCGTGATGACGTGGTCGCATCCGAGCCGTTCCAGGCGGTCGCCGTGAACGACACGTTGCCCTGGCAATCCAGACTCGCCGCAATCTCAGAGTGGCAGGCCGCCGCCGTGGACGCCAGCCAGCCGGCCAGCGTTACAGCGCAGGCCAACGCCAGAAGAAGCCGCAGATTCACCTTTTCTCCCTTAGTTTCGGAAACCCCTCTGGGCGACCGCGGTCCCACCCGCAGCTCCCAGCATTACCTCGCAGTAAACGTCATGATTTGAAAGTTGGATACGGCTGGTTTGCAAACCTATACTTTCGGCTAATCGTCCCACCCGCGCCCTATCCTTGAGCTGCGCGGGCGTGGCGGAACTGGCAGACGCGCCGGGTTTAGGTCCCGGTGGGCTTCGGCCCTTGGAGGTTCAAGTCCTCTCGCCCGCACTCTGGCACCCCTGCCGGACGGCGCCGCCAACCCGGCAACGGGTCAGCGGTCAGTCAACGGCCGCTGCGCCACCGGACAACGCGTTGAGCACGCCCACGAGATCGGGCTCCGGTGTAATCGACTCAGGCGCCTCCGCAGCGATCGGACTCTGCGCGATCGACTCATAGACCTCCGCCATCGCCTCGAACAAGGCGGGTGTGAGACCCACAGAGGCCTGTGTGGCCGCGATCTCCCGCATCTCACCGACGAAACGGTCGGCCTTCGTCGCCGACACCGCGAGCGTGCGTGCGGCCCGGTCGATCTGCCGTGGGAACCAGCCGCCGAGGTCGTCGAGAACCTGTGGCAGCACGCCGTGCGCGTGCGCGGTCAGGAGAGCATGCGTGAGCAGGGCGCTCGAGCCCTTGTACATCGACGCCGTGCACATCTTCACGGCGGAGGCAAGGCCGACCGTGTCGCCGACCACGCGGGCATCGATCCAGGCCGGCGCCCCGGCGGCGAGCTCGGCCGCAGACCGGCCGGAAAAGTAGACGCGCGTGCGGTAGTCGGCACGCGGTGGGCCGCCGGAGATCGAGCCGTCGACGAGCTCGAGACCCGCCTCTGCGAGCTCCTGCTCGAGCTCGCGAACGGTCGCCGGCGAGACGGCGTTCCAGTCCGCGACGAGCGGGCGAGAGCCGGTTCGCCCCGCGGCTGCGGCAATCGCTGCGGCGGCCGCACGTGCCTCGCCGGGCGGAACGATCGAGAGCACGAGCTCGGACTCGCCGACGACCGCATCGAGGTCCGGAAGGAGCTCGAGACCCGCCTGCTCGGCGAGCGCCGTCGTGCGGGCGCTGCGTCCCGCAACGGTGGCGACGACCCGGTTCCCTGCGGCGCGGTAGGCGGCACCGACCGCACTGCCCATCGCGCCCGGGCTGACGATCCCGACGGTCTGCACAAGACGGACCATAGACGCCGGGCGTGAGCCGCCTGGCCGGCGGCGCGCCGCCCTCAGTTGACCTTGCTGGCCCCGTCGCCGAAGTTCGGCCCCCGCGATGCGCCCGATATGCACGATTCCCTGCAAATCGAAGGGTCGTGACTCAGGTCGTGACTCGTTCGCAGCGACGGAGGCACTCAAAGCAGCTTGATCCGCATGTCACGTCGCGGTGAGAAGTCCGCCGTGAAAAGCCGCCCTCGGAAGGTGTCGATCGTACTTGGGCATGCGAGCCTGCACCAGCAAAGCGCACGGCTTGCGCAGTCGCTCGTGTGAGCAAGGTTTTACCGCTTCTATTTTGGGTCTGTGCGCGAGGTCGCAGGCGGTCCTTCC
This sequence comes from Gaiellaceae bacterium, assembly GCA_045403015.1. GTDB lineage: Bacteria > Actinomycetota > Thermoleophilia > Gaiellales > Gaiellaceae > Gaiellasilicea. Next base: position 8,132 of record JAXIPI010000365.1, read on the forward strand.
GGTGAAGCGAACCCCTGCGGAGCGACCGCAGTCGTGTTAGTAGCGACTTCTCGACCCCACTTCTCTCGACTGCCTCCGAGAATGCTTTGCAACAGTACAAAGTACGCGTCGGTGAGCGCGGGATTCGCCTGGTAGCGCAGCTCGCGCTGCAGGTCCAATAGCGCATAGTAGGTTGTGCGCTCGTGAATCCAGAGCTCCTGTGGCTTGCGGAGTCCTTCGACAGACGTGGCAATGCCAATGGCGGCAGTCGTAAGGATGATGGCTACGATGATTCCTGTCTGGATCGTAGGAAACGCCAGAGCGACTCCCGCTAGAGCACTCGAGCACGCAGTTAAACCGAAGACGACGTAACGCAACCGACGGAATAGCTTCTTGTGTTTCTTCGACTCGTCGTCGAACCACTGGAGCAGTTCCTTAATCTCACCCCTCAAGTAATTCTCGCCAGACTCGCCGTCGACATCTTCGAGGTTCCCCTTGTCCGTAGTCGATTTCGACGTCAGAGGTTCCGTGCTCATCGACCTCTCCTCTCCGACTGCTACAGACGATCTCTTCGCACCTCAGCGCCACGACGAGTGTGACGACGACGAGCGCTGTAGTGAGCATGAAGCCCGAATCCTATGACGTCGCCGCCGACAGGAGCCGCCTTGGACCCGGCTGGCCCGACGTGACCCAAACAGGATCGAAATGCGCCCGGCAGGATTCGAACCTGCGACCAACGGATTAGAAGTCACTATGCGGGCTCAGACCGCCCGAACTCTAACGAGGGTTTCCGCGACAACCGGCCCGATTCCGGCAGCATCCGCGAAGCGGTCGTTTCGGCCGGTTTCGGCCTGTTGCGTTGCCCCGGTGTTGCCCCCCAGGCCGAGCGTCTCGAACGCTTCCGGCGGCTCCGGGAGATCCTCCGGCAGCAGATGCACATAGGTCGCGAGCGTGAAGGCGGGCGAGTGATGGCCGAGCCACACCTGCACCTGCTTCGCGTTCCACCCGCTGACGAACAGCAGCGTCGCGCAGGTGTGCCGGAACGTGTGATGCCCCACCCACGTCTCGGCGCGCTTCCCCTTCGCCGTGATGACCCACTGGCCAAGCCCGGCGCGGACAGCCGCCGGCTTCAAGACACGCCCCATGATGTTCGACTGGTCGAGACGCTGTCCTTCCGCGCTCCTGAACACGAGCCCCGAAGTGTCACCGTCCGCGCGGGCGGCGAGCGCGGACGCCATCGTGGCGGACAGCTTGACCGTGCGGCGCCCGTACTTCGACTTCGGCCCGCCCACGCGGCCGCGATAGAACCGGCGCGACACCTTGAAGGTGCGGGCGGCGAGGTTGACGTCCTTCCAGCGCAGCTCGATCGCCTCTGAGATCCGAAGCCCTGTCTGCGCGAGGAACACGTAGAACAGCCGCCACTCCTCCGGGATCTCGCCGACCAGCCTGGCGAGCTCGTCGCCCGTGAGCGCCTTCACCTGCTCCTCGACGATGTTCCCGTCCTCGTCGTACTCCTCGACCGTCTGCGTGTAGCGGCAGCGCCAACCCGCGGCAGGGTTGACGCGAAGCTCTCCCTTCCGCACCGCTTCCGCAAGCAGCGCCTTGATCGGAGCCAAGGCAAGCCGCACGGTGTTCGGTGAAACGCCGCGGCTATGGACGCGCTCCGCGAGACCGTCGAGGTGCGACTGCCGAATCTGCCCGAGCGGCAGGTGTCCAAGGAACGGGATCGCGTCCTGCTCGAGCCGCTCCCGGTAGTCGTTGCGCGTTTCCTCGGTGATGCCCTTGTTCGTACGGCCGGGGTAGCTCTCGATCTCCCTTCGCGCATACGGGCCGAACCTCTCCCGCGACGCTGCCGTGTCCTCGACAGGGTTCGCGCGCAGCTGCGCCTTCACGTCCTTGGCCGCGGCGAGCGTCTCGCCAGCCGCGCGCTTGCGTTGCTTCCCGAACGCGTCGCGGTACACCACGACGTAGCGGCCGCCGCGCTTGTAAACGCCCGGCTCGCGGGTCTTGACGAGCTTCCGTGTCTCCGGTGCCTCACTCACCGCTCCTCCTCCTTCTTCCTGGGTCGGCCAGGCTTGAGCGGCAGCGACTCCTTCTCCCACCGGGCGACGTCGTCGCGCCGCCACACACGGCCACGCGCCAACTGCCCGAGCGGTGCCGGAAAGTCTGAGCGGTCGGAGTAGCGCGCGGCGGTCCGAACTGGCACGCCGAGGATGGCCGCAATCTCGGTAATCCCAACGAGCTCGTCCGGGGACACGAGAAGCGAGCCTACGCGCACGAGACCGCTGCTGCGCTTCGTCTGGCTGGCTGACATCAATCGTAAATCTAGCATACAGACTGCCATGTTTTTACACCGGCGGCGGCTCGGTCAAAGCTGTCGCGCGCGAGCTCGAGAGCTACCTCGGACTTACAGCGTCGACGGCGCGCCCGCACTCACGCCTCAAACGGGAAGCCAACAACGACCGAGAGTGGCGCTACAGTCACGCCGTGGCCGAGGAAGAGCCTGACGACATTCCCGAGATCGAAACCGCGCCGATTACGGCGGACGACGACTTCGCTATCCCCGACGTGATCCTCGGGATCGAGACCGGCGAAGAGTGGCGTACCGGCGACCGCGGTGAGAGCTCCGAGGGCGACTGACCGCACCCCCTGAAACCACGCCACCGTTCGCGGTCGACGCGATCGCGCTGTATTCGGACCTCATCGCGTCGGAACTCGCGGACAAACGCGCCGTCAAAGAGTCGCTCGAGCGGCGGGGTCTGCAAGTGGTGACTACGGCCGGTGCACTTCTCACGATTCTGTTCGGCCTCATCTCGCTAATGACTCGCGACCGCGTCGACATCCCGCACGACGCGCGGCCGTGGCTCTACGTCTCACTCTCCTCGTTCGTGATCGCTGTGGCGTTCGGCCTCGCCGCGAACAGACCATCCCGATATCTGGCCGCGACCACCGCAGGGTTGAGCTCGGTCATACGCGACTCCCACCGCCACACCGCGTTTGGTGCACACGTCCGGGTAGCAAAGACCCAGCTGAGAGTGCTGCAGGCGTACTCGAAGGCCAACCGCCGAAAGTCCATGTCCGTAACGGCTGGAATCGCCGCAGTGTTCGTCGCCGTCCTCTCTCTCGCGGTCGTGGTCGCCCATCTCATCGCTGCGAACTGATCAGCTCAGCGCCAACCCCGTAGATCCAGCGCGCGAGAACAGGGATAGGCTCCGCGCATGCCGGAGCGCCTCGACTACGTCACCGTCACCCGGTCGCGAGCGCGTCACGATCCGATGGGACTCCCGCACCGCGCTGCTCGCCGAGATGCGCAACCGCGACAGCGCCGCCGGCATCCGCAAGGCGTTCGCCGACGTCGGTGCCACCCGCCCCGTCATGCTCACCAACTCCTCGATCCGTGCGCCTACTGGGTCTGGCCATGTCCGCGGGTCGTCGACGTCGATCGGCATGTAGCTCGACACGCGCTAATCGTGCACGGCGATGGCCGACGTCGGTCGAGAAACTTACGATCAGCCCGTCTTGACCAGTTTCTCCCTCTCTGACGACGAGTTCGAGGGTCGACTTGCCTGGCTTGTCGATTCTCGTGAGCCGTCAGCGCACCGAGAGGTCCTTTCGCGACCCGAGTCCGTAGTGCCGGTTGTCGGTAGCGGGGTTAGCGGCGCAGTCGGCTACCCGGTAGGCCCGGCTCTCGCTGGGGACCTGGTGGAGCTTGGGCGGCAGGGCGGCCTCGACGATTCTGCGCTGGATCTGACCGATCCGCGCCTGCTCGCGGATGTCTTGATCGGTCGGCGCATCATTGAGCGCGAGGAGCTGCTGGAACGCATAGGCGACATCTACGGACGACCTCCGAGCGGCACTAGCGCCACAATCGACGCTCTGCTCGCAGTCAGGTCGCGGAGGGTCGTCACGCTGAACTACGACCTATCGCTTGAGACGCGGGCGGAGGAACTGGGCGTTGAGTGCGAGTCGCTGGTCCTTTCCGTTGACGGGGCGCGGGCGCTTTCGGCGCTCGAGGCGGACTCGGGCCGCGACCGGCTTGTAGTTGTCCACGCTCACGGGATCGCGACGGATCCCTCGACCATCGTGCTGGACACTGAGGGCTATAGCAATCTGGCCAACGCGCCGTTCTTCCGGGACTGGCTCCTTATGTCGGTCATGACCGGCCGGCTCCTCTTCATGGGGACGAGGCTCGATGAACTCCACATCCTCAACGAGTTGGTACGGCTACGGCTCCTACGCCGTCGGCATCTACTCGTTGCGCTGCAGTCGGTTGCCGAGGCGTTGCGCACATCCGACCGCGCCGCCCTTGTGCCTGAAACCTACGGCGTCCTTGTACGCGGGTACGACGACCACAGCGCGCTTCTTGCACTTGTCGAGCTTCTCGGCCCCGGGGGTGAGGGCGAAGCTGTCGCCCCGGCGGACTCGGGACCAACACTTCCGCTGGTCGCGGAGCAGCTGCCGGACAATTACGTCCAGACCCTAATGGTGGAGCCGCATGGCCCGGAGGACGACGACTTCCGGACTTCGTATCTCGTGGCGCTGGGGCTTCATCCACCCGTTCAGCTCGAGCAGGTCGTGGCCCTTGGCGCTCGCACCCTGATCGAGGGCCTTCCTGGCTCAGGCAAGAGCACGCTTCTGCTTGAGATCGGCTCAAGGCAGCCTGGACAAGTCGTGCCGCTTCTGATCCATGCGTCGGAGCTCGATCTCGTCGGTGAGCCGACGCTGCTGGTGGCGCGCTGGCTTGAGGCAGCAGAGACATTTCGTGACGGCGAGATCCTCGATTCTGGCCGGCTAGAGAACGAGGTGTTCCACTTCCTAATCGACGGACTCGACGAAGTTCCGTACCCCCGCCAGGCTCAGGCGGCTGCGCGCATCGTTGAGGTCGCCGCAGCCAACCCCAACCATGCGTTCACGGTTGCGTCGCGTGCGATTCCGGCTACCGAGGAGTTCGCGCGCGCCGAGTGGCTCCGCGTTCTGCTCGAGCCGTCAGCGCACTGGCGGCAGGCGTACCTCGAGAAACGCGGGGTGCCATGGGACGAACTGGTTCGCGCAGCACCGCTCCTTGCGGACCTGCGGGGACTCCTCGACCTCCCGTTCTTCCTCTCGCAGACGATCGACCTTTACGAGAACGGCACCCTTTCGTCGTCCGGCGACCTGCTCGGACTCGTCAGCCTGTTCGTTGACGTTGCGCTGAGCGATCTCGAGGAAACGCTGCCGGCGGCGGATGTCCGGATGTGGTTGCGCCGATTGGCGCTGGCGATGCTGCTTGCGGGGCGTACCAGCATGTCGCTGGAGGAGATCGCGTCGTCGCTGCCAGTCGAACTCCGTTCGTTTGGCGACGAGACGGCGATCGCGGAGCGGCTCGCGTCGGCCCTGCTACTTCGTGCGACCGGCGAGGGAGGATACGCCTTCGTACATCGCATCTTCGGGGAAGCTCTGGCTGCCGAAGCGCTACTCGAACTCGACCCGCTCGGATCTGGGCTGCTCGACGTGGCGGCCCCGATAGTGACCGAGAGGATCCGCGGCCTCCGCAGCGACTGGCTCGTGCCGATGAGCCTCACTGCCGTCAGATCGGAGGATTGGCGCCGCGCGCTGGCCGAACGCGATCCCCTGGCGGCCGCGCGCGCGACTCCGAGTGATGCCCCGCTCGAGGAGCGGATCGAAGCAGCGCGATTGATCTGGGCGTTGTACGTGGAGTGGCGAATCTGGATTTCCGACTACCGCCGCATGTCGATCGTCGAGGACGAGGAAGTGCTGGCGCGCCTTCTAAGCACCGAAGGTCTCGATGAACAGCGCGCAGAGATCCGTGGTGCGATCTCTGGTGGATCACGGGAGACGGTCGGCAACGCGATGAGAGTGCTCGCCACGCTTGGCGACCGCACGATAGAACCGCAGTTGCGGCACATCCTCGACAGCAATGAGGACTACGTCCTGCGCCGGACAGCAGCGATCGCAGCGCGCGACCTCAACCTAGGTGAGCTTTTCTACGCGATTGCGCACCGCGCACTGCACCCGGAGGAGGACACCGAGGCGCAGGACATGACATACGCGGCGCTTGACCTGGCCACTCCCGATGACCTCGGGCCGCTGGCGCTGCGTGCGGCGCGGAAGGGCGGCACGGCGATCGGGATCCTTGCGCACGCGATTCAGGGGCGGATCAGCGCCCGCGACGAACTCGAGGTCTTACGCGCATGGTCGGCGCGACGGACAGAGCCGCTGATGAACGAGCGCTCGCGTCTTCTCGAGCTGCTTCCCGAGCTGCCCCTCGATGACGAAGCAGTCGTCGAGAGCATCATCTTCATTGCGGGCTCCTGGCGCCTCCAGAGCGACGAGTTCAGGGAGCTCGTTCGCCAAAAGCCCGATGCGGCTGTTCGAGCCGTGCTTGCGCTCGCGGAATCGCACGCCTCGCGCATCTTCGAGTTGCGCTGGATTCTCGAGGATGTCGAACGAGACCGGCTCGTCGCCGCCGGAGCGCCTGAGGCAATGATCGAGCACAAGGACATGCTCGACGAGTGGAAGCGGAGGCGCGACGAATGAGACGCGACGTCGAAGTGATTCTGGGCTTGTCCGGTGACGACTTCAGGAACGCCGTTCTCAACAACGCCGGTCCTCTTTCCTACGAGCGCGAGCTCCCCGAGGAGGCCCGGAACCGGATTGCGGAGGAGGTGCGGGGCGCATGGCCGGCAACCGGCGTGCGGGCGAACGTCGAGCGGGACGAGAACGAGATTCGCTTCGGCAATGCCGAGGCGCACGCCTGGCTGACGCTCGCGCCGGCGCTGGACATCGCTCCCTCCACCGAGCAGTGGGCTGACCTCGCGACCTCCGGAGCGATCCTTACTGACACCTCGAGTTGGCTGGAGCGGCACTACAGCGAGGACGCCGCGCTGCTTGCCGCACGCTCGTGCGAGTCGAGCAGCGTTCGGCCTTGGGCGCAACTCGTCGGCGCTATTCCCGACGACGTTCGCGTGCCTGACGAGGTCGTCGAGACGCTGCTTGCGCACGTGAGCGAGTTGACGCCGAAGGAGGCCGAGTTCGAACTCTGGACACTCGGCAATCGGTTCGTCCGAGAGGGTCGGCTCGACGCACTGCAGGCGCTCTCCGAAAGAGGCAGCCGGTTCGACGACGGCCTGCGGCAGTGGCGCGCCCGCCTCGGCGAGCAAGAGGCAGCGCGACTCCTGATCGACGAGCTGATCGCGAATCTCCGCGAGGGGAAGCGATTCGATCGTGACGATGCCGAGTGGCTCGACGGTGTGCACGATGAAGGGCTGCTTGCATCGCTTTTCGCTGCGCTTGCGCTTGCCATCCGGCTCGAGGATGATTCGCCGTTCGGCGTCTCCGGTGCGATCGGACGAGCGATCTACCGCATCGGCGGCGACGATGCCGTTCGGACGTACGACGGGCTGATCGCGAGCTCGGACGACTCCCGCTTCAAGTTTCTGCGCCTGCAGCGCGACGAGATCGTCCAGGCGGAGCTCCGGCGGGCCGGCCAGGCGGCCGCGGTCGAGGTGGGCGCCCAGCTTGGACTCGCGCGGCTCGACCCGGATGATGATGCGATCAACTAGCGTCACCAGATCGCGGCAGCTGACGTGCGGCCCCAGTGACCCGTCGGCCGCACTTCGGATTGCCTGACGTTTGCCTTGGCGCCAGGCAAGCTCAACGCGCTAGTTCGGGCAAGCGACGCCCTCGACTCGGGTGTCGCCGTAGTCCTTGAGACACTCGACTCTACCGCTGACCGCGGATACGAGGCGGAGCTCGAGGCGAGGCTTGCCATCCTCCTGATCGTGCGTCACGTCGAAGGGGTTGCGCTCCTTGCACGTGACGGGGCGCCGATGTTCCCTGCCGCAATGACGCTGGCGCGCTCTGCCTACGAGGGGGCGCTTAGGACGTTGTGGCTCCTCGACCCAGATGAGCCGTTCGAGCGTGAGCGGCGCTGGTTGACCCACCTCCGCGACACCGAGCGCTTCTACACGGCTTCCGCCGATGCCTATTTGCTTGCAGGGGAGACCGAGGGCGCTCGGCGCGCCGCCGACGTGGCGGAGGCTCACCGACAGTTTCGGCTCGGCGTCGAAGCGAAGCTGCCTGCGCACGTCGAGGCGCCGGCGAGAAGGCTTCCGACTCTGAGAGACATGGCCGCGGAACTAGGGCGCGAGGAGCGCTACTTCGTCTACCGGATCGCGTCGCAACATGCGCACGCGACGCACGTGGGGACCGGCCTCTATCGGAGGAACTTGGGTGTCGCGGTAGAGCTCGGCGACTTCGCCCACCCAGGCATATGGCGGACACCGCTTCAGCTGACTTGGTTCGCGCTCGAGGCGCCGGTCGCACGTCTCGTCGAGTGCGTTGGTGGTAATGCAGTCGCGTTCCGCGAGGCGCTTCCAGTTGGAGGGGTCGCTGAAGCGATCGCATCCTTGCCAGAGGAGTGATGGGGGCCGGGGCGGCGCCGGTTACTAGGCGTCCCCTTACGAGTGCGGTTCCTGAGCCGTCCGCTTGCCGACCCGGGCGAGTTTGCGGCGCGCACGCGCGCACGTTCGCACTCTCGCACCTCGTCTCCGAGGCGCAGACCGGCGAGCCTGCGCTTGACGGTGACGAGCTAAGGGGCCGCCTCCGCGAGCGGAAGGGCATTATGCAACCCAGTTGCCTGACGTCGTTATCGAGAATCCGATCCTGAATGCGCCGTTCCGTGAACCGGCGCGGCACTGGGCGTTTGGCGACACGGGCATTACGAACGAGATCGTCGAGGGTCGTCGGGTGAGTTCGTACTTCATGCCGATCCCCGCGTCGAAGGTGCGTGGGAGGCAGCTCGAACTGGAGACGCAGTGGACGCGCGATCGGATCGAGGAGAACCGGCTCATTAACCAAATCCGTGAGCGTGTCGGTACCTGGCGCTCCCTGCACTACCCCGGTGTGACACCGACGACGAGGCGGCAACTCGAGTACTGGACTGACGCGATTCGTGAGCGCCCTCTCTTTTTCTGTCAGATCGAGGCGCTGGAAACGGCGATCTATCTGACGGAGTGCGCGGCGAGGCAGGGTGATGTGTGGATCGGGAACGAACTGCGCAAACTCGCCGAGGATCAGAACCCAGGTCTGTACCGGATGGCGTTCAAGATGGCGACCGGGAGCGGGAAGACTGTCGTCATGGCGATGCTGATCGCCTGGCAGACGCTGAACAAGCAGGCGAACCCGCAGGACGCCCGTTTCACGGACGCGTTCCTCGTGGTCACGCCTGGGATTACGATCCGTGACCGGTTGCGCGTGCTGCTGCCCGAGGACAATGACAACTACTACCGCGCCCGCGACATCGCCACGCCGGCGGACATCGAGCGGCTGCGGCAGGCGCGGATTGTGATCACGAACTTCCACGCGTTCCAGCTGCGCGAGGCCCAGGTCGCCTCGAAGACGACGAAGGAGCTACTGACACGGGGCGGAGCGAGCCCGTTCGTCGAGACCCCCGATCAGATGGTGCGCCGCGTGTGTCGCGGACTCGGCACGAAGAGGCAGGTCGTCGTGCTCAACGACGAGGCACACCATTGCTACACGCACCGTGTCGGCGGCGGGGAGCCGGATGAGGCACTAAAGGGCGACGAGCGCAAGGAGGCCGAACAGCGCGACCGCGAGGCGCGGGTGTGGGCCACTGGATTGCAGGCCGTGGCACGGAAGATCGGAGTCAAGGTCGTGTACGACCTGTCGGCGACGCCGTTCTTTCTCCGCGGCTCCGGCTGGCCTGAGGGGACGTTGTTTAGCTGGGTGGTGAGCGACTTCTCGTTGATCGACGCAATCGAGTCCGGGATCGTGAAGATCCCGCGCGTGCCTGTCGCCGACGACGTGGTGGACAAGGCGGGGCCGACGTTCCGCAACCTCTGGCCGAAGATCCGGGCTGACTTGCCGAAGAAGAGCGCGAAAGACGTGGCGCGCTCGGGACCGCCGCGCCTCCCGGCCGAGTTGCAGGCTGCGCTGCAGGCGCTGTATGGCAATTACGAGAAGTCCTACACGGCGTGGGAGCAGGGCGAGCAGGCGGAGCCGCGAGGAACGACCCCTCCGGTATTCATCGTCGTCTGCAACAACACGAGCGTCTCGAAGCTCGTCTACGACCACCTCGCAGGCTGGGAGAAGCAGCTCGACGACGGGAGCCGCATCGTTGTCCCGGGTGAGCTGCCGCTGCTCTCGAACGAGGAGGGCGGTGGTTTTCGCCAGCGCCCGCGCACGATCCTGATCGACTCGCAGCAGCTCGAGTCGGGCGAGGCTATGAGTCCGGCGTTCAAGGCGATCGCCGCTGCCGAGATCGACGAGTTCAAGCGCGAGTACCGCCAGCGGTATCCCGGCCGGGACGCCGATGCGCTCACCGACGAGGACATCCTGCGCGAGGTGATGAACACCGTCGGCAAGCGGGGCAAGCTCGGCGAGCAGGTGCGCTGCGTCGTCTCGGTCTCGATGCTGACCGAGGGCTGGGATGCGAACACGGTGACCCACATCCTCGGTGTGCGTGCGTTCGGGACGCAGCTCCTCTGCGAGCAGGTCGTCGGGCGCGGCCTCCGCCGCACCAGCTATGTGCCGAACGACGACGGGCTGCTGGAGCCGGAGTACGCCGAGGTCTACGGCGTCCCGTTCAGCTTCATCCCGACCTCCGGCTCGGCGACAACCCCCCGGCCGCTGCCGGTGATGACCCGTGTACGGGCGTTGCCGGAGCGTGCCGCGTGCGAGATTCGCTTCCCCCACATCGTGGGCTACCGCTACGAGCTGGAGGGCGACCGGATCGGCTGGAGCTTCGGCGAAGAGCACACGCTGGTGCTCTCGACACAGGATGTACCGACAGAGACCGAGGTGGCCGGGATCATCGGCGAACATGAGGTGCACGGGCTGGATGGCTTGAAGGCGCGTCGTGAGCAGGAGGTTGCCTTTGCCCTCGCCCGCGAGCTCGGCGCTCGCTACTTCCCCGACCGGCCCTGGCTTTTCCCGCAGCTCGTTGACGCGACGCGCGACTGGATGCGGACATCCCTCGTTCTTCACGATCGCGTATTCCCGCAACTCCTCCTTCTCCACGAGAAGGCGAGCGGTGCTGTCGAGCGCATCGCCCGCGGGATCCTCTCGGCGGAGCGCGGCGCGCCGAGGCTGATCGCGATCCCAGATCGCGCCGACCCGGAGGGCTCGACCGCAGCGGTCGACTTCGACACCTCCAAGCCGGTCATGGTCACGTCGGCTGAGAAGTGCCAGGTGGAGTACGTGCCGGCCGACTCGAATTGGGAGCACGTGCTCGCCAGCCGCCTCGAGGGCATGTCTGAGGTGCACGCCTACGTGAAGAACCAGGGACTTGGCTTCACGATCCGGTACACATTCGACACAGAGTCGCGTGCATATGTCCCCGACTTCGTCGTCAGAGTTGAAGACGGCCACGGTGAGGACCTGCTCAACCTCATCATCGAGGTGACTGGGCAGGCCCGTCCCGACAAGGTCGAGCGGGTTGCGACCGCGCGCGAGCAGTGGGTGCCTGGCGTGAACGCGCTCGGCCGATACGGCCGCTGGGACTTCATCGAAATCACCGACCCCTGGAATGCCGAGACCGCGATCCGCACTCACCTCGCCTCCCGCCTGGAGCTCGCGGCATGAGCCCGCGCAGGCGCACTACCAAGGCCGGGCCAACCCCCGTCGAGGCGCTGCGGCACACGGATCGCCGCGCAAACATCCCCACGAACGAGTTGCGCGGGATGCTCGCCGACGACGAGCGCTCGCCGAAGGCAATGCTTTACCCGCGTGATCCCAGCCTCGACCCGCAGCTCGTCTGGAGGGGAAAGGACGAACAGGACTCCGCCGACCTCGAGGTGCCGGTCGTCCCCGTCTACATCCAGGAGAAGATCCAACCGCGGGTGATCATCGAGAACTTGCGCCGCACAGCCGCCGCGGGAGAGGCTGAGCCGGAGCTGACGCTCTTCGACGACTTCAACGGCATCGCCTTCGAAGAGCTCGTCGACTTCTACCAGCACGAGCAGAACTGGGCCAACCGCCTCATCCTCGGCGACTCGCTACTTGTGATGACGAGCCTCGCCGAGAAGGAAGCGCTCAGGGGCAAGGTGCAGACGATTTACCTCGACCCGCCGTACGGGGTCAAGTTCGGGTCCAACTGGCAGGTCTCAACGCGGAAGCGTGACGTCAAGGACGGCAAGCTCCAAGACGCGACGCGGCAGCCCGAGCAGATCCGTGCTTTCCGCGACACCTGGGAGCTCGGCGTCCATTCGTACCTTGCATACCTGCGCGACCGGATCGCCGTCGCCCGCGAGCTGCTCAACGACACCGGCTCGATCTTCGTCCAGATCGGGGACGAGAACGTTCACCTTGTGCGCGCGCTTCTCGACGAAGTATTCGGCAGCGAGAACTTCGTCGCAGAGATCGCGTTCAAGAAGACTTCTGGCGCCGGGAGTCCGTCGGGTGGCACGCAGACGCTTGCACACGTCCACGACTACATCCTCTGGTACGCGAGGTCGCGCGAGACGATCAAGTACAGGACGCTGTACCGGCGGCGGCAAATCGGCGGGGACGGCGGCGAGCAGTACACATGGATCGAAACCACGGACGGCAACCGCCGCAAAGCGGTTCGAAGCGAACTCGCAAGCCCGGACAGTGGGCACCGGTTCCTGCGGCCTGCACCGTTGACGTCACAGACGGTCCGCGAAGCCCAGACGACAGTCTTCCCAGTCGAGGTTGGTGGAGTGACGTATCTCCCCGGTGTGGGCGGGTGGAAGACCAACGAGGCGGGTATGGAGCGCCTCAAGGTTGCCGATCGGCTGATGGGACTCGGCAAGACACTTTGTTACGTCCGCTACTTCGACGACTTCCCTGCCTTCCCGTTCAACAGCATCTGGGAAGACACGGTGATTTCCGGTTTTGGAGAGTCACGGGTCTACGTCGTGCAGACGAACCTGAAGGTTGTCGAACGCTGTCTTCTCATGACGTCGGACCCGGGTGACCTCGTCCTCGACCCGACCTGCGGTAGCGGTACGACGGCTGTTGCGGCGGAGAAGTGGGGGCGCCGCTGGATCACGACTGACACATCGCGCGTTGCGCTCGCGCTCGCACGGACACGGCTGATGGCCTACCGGTATCCGTGGTTCGAGCTCCAGGACGAGTCCGACGTGAAGCACGGGTTCGTCTGCCGGACGGTGCCGCACGTGACCCTGAAATCGATCGCGCGGAACCCGGACATCCGCGAGGGGATGAGCCGCGAGGAGATCGAGCCGGCGATCGCCCGGCAGGCAGAGCAGGAGACGCTCTACGACCAGCCGGATGAGGACCGCAAGAAGATACGCGTCACAGGCCCGTTCACAGTGGAGAGTCTCTCGCCGCATCGCACCCTCGAGCCGGCTGACACCACCGAGGAGGTCGCCGAGTCAGGGGTCGAGTTCGTGCCCACCATCCTTGACAACCTACGCAAGGCCGGCGTACAGAACACGGTCAAGCAGGAGCACCTCAACTTCGATTGGCTCGATCCGCATGCGGGCACGTGGGTACACGCCCGGGGTGCGTTCACCGATGCGGAGAACACCGAGCGCACCGTCGCGGTGAGTGTAGGCCCCGAGTATGGGACCGTGGATGCCGATCAACTGCGCGAGGCGGCGAAGGAAGCGAGCAAGGGACCGGGCGCCGACCTGCTGCTCATGTGCGCATTCGCGTTCGACGCAACCGCGGGCGAGACGGCGAAGGAGTTCCAGCCGGCCGAGGGCTCAGCCTGGGCGGTGGCCCCGGAGGAGCGCAAGCTCGGCAAGCTGCGGGTGCTGCTGGTGCGCATGAACCCCGACCTCGCGATGGGCGCAGAGCTGCTGAAGAAGACGGGCGCTGGGAACCTGTTCATGGTCTTCGGTGAGCCGGATGTCGAGATCCGCCGCGTGGCTGACGGGCTCGTCCGGGTGGAGATCCGCGGGGTGGACGTCTACGACCCCACAACGGGCCAGGTGCGCTCGAGCTCGACCGACGACATCGCTGCTGGTTCATCGACACGAACTACAACGGCGAGAGCTTCTTCGTCCGCCACGCGTATTTCACCGGCGCCGACGAGCCGTACGAGAAGCTGAAGCGAGCGCTTCGCGCCGAGATCGACGAGGGGACGTGGTCAACGCTGTACAGCACGGTCAGTCGCCCGTTCGCGCCGCCGGAGCACGGCAAGATCGCCGTCAAGGTCATCAACCACTACGGGGATGAAGTACTGAAGGTGTTCGAGGTGTAACGCGCCATCTCCGGGCTGAACTGGAAGCCTGATGCTAAGCATCGGAGAGTCGCCCAAGGACGCCACGGCGCTCGATGCTGGAAGGTGTTGATTAAGTCGCTGTCTTACGTTGTCAACTGAGCTGGGAGTTGTGGAGTGGCACAGTCCGGACACGTCAATCGTTTCGTAGATTATCTGAATACGCTCCGAACGCAGACAGAGGCCGGCAATGCCTTCTGTGTTCACGAAGCCCGCGGACAGTCCACGAGCTTGGCTCAGTTCGGACTTTCCCCGTCCGCTACCTACACTCGAACCAAGCTTGAGTCGATCGTGCCGCGCGACGTGGTGCTCTGGTATCGCGTGGGCAAGCGCTACCTCAGCGGCCCGAGGTGCACGATGGTCGGTCCCACAATTCGCCTGACCGGTGGGTGGTAGCTACGGGCGACGTGAGTTTTCATCCTTTTTCAGTCGCGCCTTCGGACAACTCACCGGACGACGTTGTAAGTTGCAGCATGCGCGTCGCGGCGCGTTCGACGGCAACGCCGCTGCCGGAATGAGCCCGCCGGACACGCGCTGACGCTATAACGTCTGCAGCCATTTTCAAGGACGGCCAACATGAACGCTCGTCTAGCCGGCTTCGTGTGCGCCTTCGGCACACTTCTCGTTGCGGTCGCAGCGCCGGCTGCGGCCCAGAACACGCCGAAGTGGGAGATCGAATTCCACGGCGGCGGACTCCTCTCGAACAACCCTGCAGATGGAACGAGCTCGCTGCCCCCCGCCGGAGCGCCCTTTTCGACCCAGGGCGGGAGGCCGAGCCGCCGCGTCTCGACGTGGTACTTCGGAGATGGCGCGAGCCTCCTCAACGAAATCATGGCGGCCTTTCCGTCGCGCCCGAGCCAGAGAATCACGCCGCTGGACGCCGTCATCAATGCGCCTCTGGCGACGAGGGAGGACGGGTTTGCGTTCGGCTTCCGCGTGAGCCGATCGATCAATTCCCGCTTCACTGCGGAGGCCACAGTCGACTACAGCCCGGCAAGATTCGTGTTGACGCAGGAAACGGAACGCGGCGTCGAAGCTACGCGCGGAACGTTCGAGTCCACGTTCAATGGGCTGCTCGCTACTGCGCCAGTATCGGACCGGACCGTCACGTCGACAAGCACGTTCGACAATGGCTCTGGTGGACAGCTCTTCACGACCGGCACCCTGAACGTCGCGCTGAAAACGTCCGGGAGCGTCATCCCCTACGTGACCGGAGGGGCGGGAGTCATCTCGAACCTGGGTGACCAGCCCGGAGCGACCCTGGAAGGACACTACCGGTTTCAGCTCGTGGGCACTTTCCCCATGAGCGAAACCGATCTCGTGAGACTTCGCGTCTCCGTTCCGGACAACGTGTTTGTCGGCGTCGTCGGTGCGGGAGCAAAGTACGTCGCCTCACCGCGTTGGGGAATGCGCGTGGATGGCCGCGTGTATCTCGGCAGCGGCAAGGTCGAGACCGTCGTCGACGCGACCCCGTCGGTGTCGAGCACACCGCCCATTGCCACGCTTGCGCTGTCGTCGGCTTCGACCCCAGCGATCCAGTTCAGCAACAATCCGCGGGGAACAGGCCCGCAATCCAACCTGACCGGCGAACCCGTTGCCGGTTTCACGACATTCGAAGGGAGCGGCCTTCGGAGCCAGTTCACGCTGACGGCTGGCCTGTTCCTGCGGTTTTAGCGCGGCGACCGGACATCCGGCTTCTCCCAGGCACGGCTGCGGAACTAAACGCGGTCAGGTCGGCCAGCGCCATGAAGAGCTGGATGCGCTTCTTCTTGGCGCAGAATCGAGCCGCTCGACGGACGATTTCATTCATTGCCTCGCCGTACGAATTTGAGAGGCTCTACCTTTGCTGCTGACTGGCGACGCCGAGCCAGCACCCTCAGGATCGCATCGAGCACGGCATCCAGTTCCTTGCCCACATCCTCGGCAAGAAATCGAAGTACAAAGTAACCGTTCTCCTGCAGCAACTGATCCTTCCGCCTATCGCGGCGATAAGCGACCGGATCCGCGAGGTGCTGTCCGCCGTCGAGTTCGACAGCTACGCGGGCGTCGGCGCACAGCAGGTCGACTTCCAGTGTCCCGAAGCCGTCGAATGCGATCGGCAGCGACACATTGACACGGAAGCGTCCATTGGTCTCCCTCAGCGTGTCCAGTCTTCAGTAGA
>JAXIPI010000103.1:0-2710 GCA_045403015.1 Gaiellaceae bacterium
CCCCGGCAACATCAAGGTCGACGAGGCGGTCAAAGGCCTCGATGTTCCTCTCGGCTGGGACCTCAAGCGTGGTGACGCGCCGACCCAGCTCCCCAACGACTGGCTGGCCTTGCTTGCAAAGCTCGCCGGACTCGCACTGACGATCGGCGCTGTGCTGCTGGGCGCCCCGTTCTGGTTCGACCTGCTCAGCAAGGTCGCTCGGATCCGTGCGACCGGCGCACCCCCTCCGGCCAGCGACTCCATCCGCTCCGGTGAAGGCGAGCAGTCCCGCGCCGGGCCTGGCTCCGCGAAAACGCCGGCGACCGGCGGCGGGACGAGCTAGACCGCGAGCTTCCGGTAGAGGCGGTCGACGAGCTCGGGCATCTCCTCGAGCCGGTCGGCGATGACCCGCAGGCGATACTCGCGAAAGTGCTCCGGCTCGACGCCGAGGGCGCCCGCGAGCTTGACGACAACGTCCTTCGACGGCACGGGGCGGTTGCCGTGCACGAGGTGGTTCAGATAGCCGGCCGACAGCCCGGTCTTGGCAGCGAGCCCTCGATAGGTGAGGCCGGCGTCGGCCATCAGGCGCTCGATTGTCGCGCCGAACTCCTCGTCGCTGTATTTCCGCTTCCGGGGCATCAGTTCGCGAGTACCCGTTTTGCGATCTCCAAACCCGCGACCCGGGACTCGTCGCCGCTCGTCCGGTCCCTGACGTCGACGGCTCCGTCCTCGAGCGTCTTCTTGCCGACCGTCACGCGGAGCGGGCATCCGATCAAGTCGGCGTCGGCGAACTTCTCGCCCGGGCGCAGCTCGCGGTCGTCGAGTAGGACGTCCAACCCCTCCGCCGAGAGGCTCGCGGCGACCTGCTCGCCGATGGTGACGAGCTCGGGATTGTCCCAGCCGAGGACGACCACGTGGACATCGTACGGCGCGATCTCGGCCGGCCAGACCATCCCCTCGTCGCCCCCGTGCTGTTCGACCGCGGCGGCGAGCACACGGCCCGGCCCGATCCCGTACGAGCCCATCACGATCGGCTTCTCGACGCCGTCCTCGTCCAGATACCTCGCGCCGAACGCCTCCGAGTAGCGGGTGCCGAGCTTGAAGATGTGGCCGACCTCGATCGCCGTCTGGAAGCCGAGCCGGCCGCCACAGCGCGGGCACGAGTCGCCCTCCTTCGGCTGGCGGAGATCGTCGAACTCGGCCTCGTAGTCGCGGCCCGCCTCGACGCCGCGGAGATGCCAGCCGGTGCGGTTCGCGCCGGAGACGAAC
Source organism: Gaiellaceae bacterium (assembly GCA_045403015.1). Lineage (GTDB taxonomy): Bacteria > Actinomycetota > Thermoleophilia > Gaiellales > Gaiellaceae > Gaiellasilicea. The sequence continues at coordinate 1,249 of JAXIPI010000103.1, forward strand.
TGCCCCTCACGGAGCGTCTCGTCGGCGACCACTCGGCCCTTGAACCCAACGGGGCCTAGCGAGCCACCTTCCGCCCCGAAGCCCGCCACGATCTCCTCCTCAGTCGCCGGGCGGAAGTCGGAGCCGAGCGCCGACTGGAGCTTCGCCTCCTCGAGTCGGTCGTCCCCGCGGAGCAGCGCGAGCACGAGCGTTCCGTCGTCCTTCACGACCGGCATCGCCTTCGTCGTCGCCGCGAGATCGATCGAGAGGAGCTCCGCGAGTGCCTCACACGTGCGGGTGTCCGGAGTCTCGATCTCCACCGGCGCGTCGAGCCGGTCCGGGAACTCCGGTGCGCGCGGCACGCCGTGGGCGATCTCGAGGTCCGCTGCATAGTCGCCGTTCTCGCAGGTGACGAGCGTGTTCTCGCCCGAGCCGGAGGGCGCGAGGTAGTCGAGCGACTCCTTGCCGCCCATCATCCCGCTCTCCGCCTGGACGGCGTGTGTCTCGAGGCCGCAGCGCTCGAAGATTCGCTCGTAGGCGCCCTTGTGCGCCTGGAAGCTGACGTCGAGCCCCGCCTCGTCGCGGTCGAACGAGTACGAGTCCTTCATCACGAACTCGCGGACGCGGAGCAGGCCGCCCCTGGGACGCGGCTCGTCGCGGTCCTTGGTCTGGAAGTGGTACCAGGACTGCGGCAGCTGGCGGTAGCTCTGGAGCTCCACGGCGTGGACGGCGAACGTCTCCTCGTGCGTGAGTGGCAGGACGAAGTCGCGCCCGTTGCGGTCCTGCAGCTTGAAGAGCTCGGGGATCCCGTACCGGCCGGATTTGATCCAGAGCTCGGCGGGAGTCAGCACGGGCGCGAACATCTCCTGCGCGCCGATCACGTCCAGTTCCTCGCGGATAACCTGCTCGACCTTCCGGTGGACGCGCCAGCCGAGCGGGAGGAACGTCCAGAGTCCCGCCCCGACCTGGCGGATGAAGCCGCCGCGGACGAGCAGCTTGTGCGAGAGCGCCTCGGCGTCGGCCGGCGCATCGCGCAGGGTCGGGAGGTGCAGCGTGGAGGCGCGATGAATCATCGCGAGAGACTAGTCGAGCGGAATTAGTGAGGCTTCGGCCATCGCGAGGGCGGCCGGCTTTGCCATCTTCAGCCGCTTCGGGCGCTGCATCCCGCCCTCGATCCACCGGTCGATCTCGTGGAAGAGCTCCTCGATCAGGATGTCGGAGCTCACCTTCTTGAGCACGCGGCCGTGGGAGTAGATGAAGCCGACGTCGCGGCCGCCTGCGATCCCGAAGTCGGCGTCGCCTGCCTCCCCCGGTCCGTTCACGGCGCAGCCCATGACCGCGACCTCGAACGCCTGCGGATAGGCCCTCAGCCGGTCCTCGACCACGACGGCGAGCTTCTCGACGCCGACGTTGTCGCGGCCGCACGAGGGGCACGAGATCATCACAGGCCCGCGCTCGCGCAATCCGAGCGCCTTCAGGATCT
>JAXIPI010000082.1:0-13615 GCA_045403015.1 Gaiellaceae bacterium
CGATCCCGAACGCCGCGCCTTCCGCCGAGGACGAGAACCACTTGTGGCCGTTGATCACCCACTCGTCTCCGTCCTGGACCGCTGTCGTCCGCAACTCGGTCGGATCGGCGCCGGAAACCTCCGGCTCGGTCATCGAGAAGAACGAACGCGCGGTCCCCTCGACGAGCGGGCGCAGGAAGCGCGCCTTCTGCTCGTCGGTGCCGAACAGGTGGAGGATCTCACCGTTGCCTGCGTCGGGTGCCTGGCAGTTGAAAACGAGCTGGGCCCACATGCTGCGGCCGATCTCCTCGTTGAGCAACGCGTACTCGATGAAGCCGGAGCCCGTTCCACCCGCCTCGGGTGGGAGGTGCGGCGCCCAGATCCCCGCGGCCTTGGCCTTGGCACGCAGCTCGGCGATCAGCGCGTCGGACGACTCGTCCTCCCGAGCCAGCGCGGACTCGTTCGCGTAGACGTGCTCCTCCATGAACGCCCGCACCTGGGCGCGGCGCGCGTCGACCTCCGGCTTGATGGCGAGCTCGGTCATGAGAGAGAGTCTGCACATGTTGGAGCCGGGAAGCCAGGTCCAGAACGCGATCTACCTCGCCGGCGGCGCGCAATGGCCGGTGTCGCCCGAGCGATGGGAGGCACGAGCCCGCGAGACGCTCGAGCAAGGGCCGTTCGACTACGTGGCGGGCGGCGCGGGCTCGGAGTCGACGATCCGCGCGAACCGGGAGGCATTCGAACGCCGACGGCTCCGGCCGCGGATGCTCGTGGGAACCGCGGAGCGCGACCTCTCGGTCGAGGTGCTCGGGCTGCGCTCACCGGCGCCGTTCCTGCTCGCCCCCGTCGGCGTCCTCTCGATCGTCCACGAGGAGGCAGAGCTCGGCGTCGCCCGCGCCTCGAAGGCAACCGGCGTGCCGATGATTCTCTCCAGCGCCGCGTCGACCTCGCTCGAGGACGTCGCCGCCGAGCTCGGAGACGCGCAGCGGTGGTTCCAGCTTTACTGGTGGTCGGACCGGGAGCTCGCCGGCAGCCTCGTCGACCGGGCTGCCGCAGCCGGCTACGGCGCGATCGTCGTCACGCTCGACACGTTGACGCTCGGCTGGCGCGAGCGCGACCTCGGAAACGGCTACCTCCCCTTCCTCGGCGGCGAGGGGCTGGCGCAGTTCTTCAGCGACCCGCTCTTCCGCGCGCGACTCGAGACGGCGCTGGAGGAGGACGTCCAGACCGCGTCGTTGATGGCATTGGCCGCCTTCCCGAACCTCGCGCTCACCTGGGCCGACCTGGACTGGCTGCGCGCCCGCACCGACCTGCCGATCCTGGTGAAGGGCGTGCTCCGCGGCGACGATGCCCGCCTCGCGCTCGAGCACGGTGTCGACGGAATCGTCGTCTCGAATCACGGTGGCCGGCAGGTCGATGGCTCGATCGCCTCGCTCGACGCGCTCGTCGAGGTGCGGGACGAGGTCGGCCCGGACGCAACCGTGCTGATGGACGGCGGCATCCGCCGCGCCGCGGACATCCTGAAGGCGCTCGCGCTCGGAGCCGACGCCGTCCTCCTCGGCCGCCTCTACGCGTACGGACTCGCGGTCGGAGGCGCCGCGGGAGTCGAGGCGGTGATCAGGCAGCTTGCGGCGGAGCTCGACCTGACGATGGCGCTCGCTGGGATACGCTCGGTGGGCGACCTCGACGGGTCGTTCGTCATCTCATGCCCCGCCTCTTACGGATAGCGCTGTTGTCGGCATTGTTGGCCGCGGCTGCGCTCGCCGCGGCGGCGGGCGGCTCGAGCTCCCAGTCGGCAACAGTGAAGGTCGCCTTCCTCCAGGGCGAGCAGGTCGTCACTGTGCCCCGCAGCGGCTCCACGCTGCGCCAAGCGATCACCGCCCTGGTCGCCGGCCCCACCAGGGCGGAGCAGCGGCGTGAGATCGCAAGCGCGGTGCCCCCGGGAACGCCGCTCCGCGCCGTCTCGGTCGCGGGCGGCGTCGCGACCATCGACCTCGGCGAGAAGTTCGCGAGCGGCACGAACATGGCGAGCCTGTCGGCACGCGTGACCCAGTTGGTGCTCACCGCGACATCCGTCAGCGGCGTGAAGTCCGTCCGGCTGCTCGTGAAGGGAGCGACTCCACTGGGGCTCTACCCCGGCTACGTGACGTCCCGCCCGATCACCGAGAAGGACACCCGGCGCCCGAACGTCCCGCCGCCCGGCGCGCCGGCGCCGGAGCCGCCCACCGACGCGACAGCCGCCGTGCGCGCGCTCCAGCAGAGGCTGGCCGACCTCTCGTTCCTCCCGCCCGACGCGGTGGACGGGAAGGCCGGCGAGCAGACCCGCTTCGCGGTGATGGCCTTCCAGAAGTGGCAGGGGCTCGCACGGGACGGTACGGCTGGCCCCGCAACGCTCGCGGCACTCGCCGAGGCGACCCGACCGACACCGCGAACGACCGGGTCCGGGAGCCGGTTCGAGGTGCTGCTCGACCGCCAGCTCGTTCTCTACATCGAAAACGGCACAGTCGTGCGCACGCTGCACGTCTCGAGCGGCGCTCCGGGCTACGAGACCCCGACCGGACGCTTCAGCGTCTTTCGCAAGGAGACCAACTCGTGGTCTGTGCCGTACAAGGTCTGGCTGCCTTGGGCGAGCTACTTCGTCGGCGGCGTCGCCTTCCACGAGTCTCCGCACGTCCCGCCCCAGGCCGCCTCGCACGGTTGCGTGCGGGTGCCGAGATACGACGCGAAGTGGGTATACGACCACGCACCGGTCGGAACGGCCGTGACGGTGCTCGGGAGCTCGCGGTGAGAGTTGCGGCAGCTGCCGTGCTCGCCGCGCTGGCGCTCGCGCTGCCCGCGAGCGCCGCTGCGCCTCCCACCAAGGAGCCGGGCGAGCTGGTCGTCGGCGTCTCGATGCCCGTCGCCGGCCTGCAGGTCGGAGCCGTCCGCGGTCGAGATGTCGTCCTCGCCAAGGGTCTCGAGATCGAGCTGGCGCGCGCGGTCGCGAAGGAGCTCGGCGTGCCGCGGGTGCGGTTCGTCAACGAAGCATTCTTCTCCACCCTGGTCAGCGGCCGTCCCACCGACTGGGACCTGGCGATTGCAGCGATCACGATCACGCCGGAGCGCAGCCGCCGCGTCGACTTCTCCGTTCCCTACCTCTCCGTCGACCAGGCCGTGCTCATGCGCCAGGGATGGCGTCCGCCTGTACCGACGTCGATCGCGGGGCTGCGCAGCCTTCAGCTCTGCAGCGAGCGCGCGACGACCGGGGCGCGCACGATCATCGACACGATCGAGCCCCGGAAGAAGCCGCGGCTGGCCAACGACCCGTCGCAGCTGCTGTACGACCTCTACAACGACCGATGCGACGCAGTCGTCTACGACGCGGACATCCTCGGCGCAGAGCGTGCCGCCGCGCCCGAGCGGTACGGACCGTTCGCGGGCCGGATCGTCACCCGCGAGCGATACGGGATCGCTTTCCCCAAGGGAAGCCCTCTGCGCGCGAGCGTCAACACGGCGCTGCGGAAGCTGACGGGCAACGGCACGCTCGCGCGGCTGCAGAAGCGATGGCTGAGCACTGAGGTCACGAAGCTCCCCGTGCTGCGCTGAGCGGTTTAGAGTCATAGGCATGGATCTCCGCGACACTCCGCAGGAAGCCGCCTTCCGCTCCGAGCTGCGCGCATGGATCGAGGCCAACCTCACGGACGAGGTCCGGCGCGGCCGCTTCGAGGAGGCCGGCCGCGACTGGAGCCGCAAGCTGCACGAGGCAGGCTACGCCGGGCTGACCTGGCCCAAGGAGTACGGCGGCGCCTCCGCCCCGTACAGTCATCAGGCGATCTTCCTCGAGGAGATGGCGCGGGCCGAGGCGCCGCCGCATCTCGGCGTGATCGGCCTCGGCATGGCCGGGCCGACGATCATCGCGCACGGCACCGACGCCCAGAAGGAGAAGCACCTCGAGAAGATCCTCTCGACCGAGGAGATCTGGTGCCAGGGCTTCTCCGAGCCCGGCGCGGGCTCCGACCTCTCCGCCGTGCGCACCAGTGCCCGCCGTGAGAACGGCCACTTCGTCGTCAACGGCCAGAAGGTCTGGTCGTCGTTCGCGCACATCGCCGACTGGTGCATCCTCGTCACCCGCAGCGACCCGGAGAGCGAGCGCCACGCCGGCCTGACTTATCTCCTCGTCGACATGCACGCCCCGGGGGTCGACGTCCGGCCGCTGCGCCAGATCACCGGCGAGGCGGAGTTCAACGAGATCTTCTTCACCGACGTCGAGGTGCCCGTCGAAAATGCGGTGGGCGACATCGGCGCGGGCTGGCAGGTGGCGATGACGACGCTGCTGCACGAGCGCGGCACCCTCGGCTTCGCGCTCGTCGCCGGCCTCGAGAGCCAGATCCGGAAGCTGATCGCGCTCGCGAAGGAGAAGGGCGCGACCGAAGTGCAGCGCGACGCGATCGCCCGCGAATGGATCGGGTTGCAGGCCGTGCGCTACACCAACTACCGCTCGCTGACGACGCTGATGAAGACCGGCATCCCGGGCCCCGAGGGCTCCGGTGCGAAGCTCTGGTGGTCGGAGGCGAACCAGCGCGTGACGAAGATCGGGCTCGAGCTACTCGGTCCCGAAGCGCAGCTCCTGAACGCGAACGGGAACGTCCAACGGGGCTACTGGCAGCATCAGCAACTGCGCTCGCGCGGCAACACGATCGAAGCCGGTACCTCCGAGATCCTGCGCAACATCATCGCCGAGCGGGTGCTCGGCCTGCCGAGGTCGCGCTAGTGGATTTCGCCTTTACCCAGGAGCAGGAGGAGCTGCGACGCGAGGCACGCTCGTTCCTCGAGGCGAATCCCGACGCACCGCTCTCGGAGCTCCGCGGACTCGGCTGGCTCGGCGTCTCGGTTCCAGAGGACCGCGGCGGCGGCGGGCTCTCGTTCGTCGACGAGGCGATCCTGTTCGAAGAGGCCGGCCGCGCGCTCTACTCCGGCCCTTTCCTGACGACCGCGATCGTCCTCCCCGCTCTACCGGAGGTCGACGACAACGCGTGGTCGGTCGAGGTCGACGGTCTCGTGCCTCATCTGGACACGGTCGACCAGGTGCTGCGCGACGACATGACGGCCGTTCCGGCCGAGGGCGAGATCCTCGCAACCGTCGATGAAACCAGGCCGCTCGGAAAGTTAGTGCTACAGGAACACAAAGTCTCGCTGGACGGCGAGTTCGAGCCCGTGCGGCTGCGGCTGCTCGCGGCGCTCGCGGTCGAAGCGGTCGGCGTGGCGCAGAAGGCGCTCGAGCTGGGCGTCGCCTACGTGTCCGACCGCGAGCAGTTCGGGAAGAAGATCGGTACCTACCAGGCCGTCTCGCATCCGCTCGCCGACACCTACGTCGAGACGGAGCTCGCCCGCTCGCTCGCCTACTGGGCCGCCTGGTGCGTCTCGGTCGACGACGAGCAGGCGCCGGTCGCCGTAGCCGCCGCAAAGGCGCAGGCCGCCGAGACCGCCGTCGCCGCGTGCGAGCGATCGATCCAGGTGCACGGCGGCATCGGCTTCACCTGGGAGCACGTCCTGCACCGTTACTACAAGCGCGCACAGTGGATCGACGCGTTCGGCGGCCACGCCGCCAAACAGCGCCAGGTCGTCGCTGCGGCTCTACTCGACTAGGAGGCTCATGCCCGTCCCGAAAGCGGAAGTGCTGGAGTTGATGCGGATGGACGTCGACCCGGAGGAGGTCGCGGAGATCCGCGAGCTGTGGAAGGAGCACTCGAAAGCGGAGGACAACCGCTCGATCGAGGGCCTGCTCGCGACGCTCTCCGAGGACTGCGTCTACACCGTCTACCCGGACGACGTCTCGTGGCACGGGCACGAGGGCGCCGCCCGCTTCTACACGGAGCTGCTGACCGCGTTCCCGGACATCGTCTTCGAGCTGCAGAACATCGTGATCGGGCCACAGGGCGTCGTCGAGGAGGCGATCGTCACCGGCACGCACAGTGCGAAATGGCTCGGCAACGAGCCGACCGGCGAGAGGATGACCTGGCGGAACGCGATCTTCTTCCCGTGGGATCGGGAGTCGCGCCGCTTCAAGGGAGAGCGGGTCTACACCGACGCACCGAGGAGGTCGGCCTGATGCCGCACGCGTTCTCTTCCCTCGACGAGCTGGGCGACGGCCCGGGGTTCCGCAAGGTGCGCGTCCCGATGGGGATCACGGCCTTCGGCGTCAACGGCGTCGTCTACCCGCCGGGCTTCCCTGGGATCAGCCACTACCACGACACGCAGGACGAGCTCTACTTCGTGCACAGCGGCACCGCGAAGGTCGAGGTCGACGGCGAGGAGCGGATCCTCAGCCCCGGTGGTCTCTTCCACGTCGAGTCGACGACGCCGCGGAAGATCGCGAGCGTCGGCGACGAGGAGTTGGTGATGCTCGTCATCGGCGGCAAGGACGGCTACGTCGAGCGCGACGGGCATGTGACGAGCGACGAGGACCTGGCGCTCCGCGTGGGTCTTGGAAAGGAGCAGCAGTGAAGGGCCTGATGATGGACTTCCAGCTGACGCTGCCGACGGTCCTCAAGCGGGCAGAGACCTACTTCCCGACCCAGAAGATCGTCACGCGCATGCCGGACCGGAGCTTCCACACCTACTCGTTCGCAGACTTCGGCCGGCGGGCGCGGCAGCTGTCGGTCGCCCTGCAGGGACTCGGCCTCGAGCCGGGAGACCGCGTCGCGACGCTCTGCTGGAACCACTATCAGCACCTCGAGGCCTACCTCGGGATCCCGTGCGGCGGCTTCGTCCTCCACACGCTCAACCTCCGGCTGCACCCGAATGACATCGGCTACATCGCGACGCACGCGGGGGACAAGGCCGTGATCGTCGACAGGTCGCTGCTGCCGCTCTGGGAGCAGGTCAAGGACAAGACGGCGATCGAGCACGTCTTCGTCGTCGAGGACTCGTACGAGGAATTGCTCGCCGGCTCGGATCCGGACGACTACGAGGATCCGAAGCTCGACGAGGACACGGCGGCGGCGATGTGTTACACGAGCGGCACGACCGGGCTGCCCAAGGGCATCCTCTACTCGCACCGCTCGACCGTCCTGCACACGCTCGGTCAGGCGCTTGCGGCGCCGCTCGGCCTGCACGTGACCGAAGCAGAGACTCTCCTCCCCGTCGTGCCGATGTTCCACGCGAACGCCTGGGGCTACCCGTACACCTGCCTTATGGTCGGCTGCAAGCTCGTCTTCCCCGGCCCGTTCCTCGACCCGGAGAGCCTGCTCGAGGACTTCGAGCAGCACGGGGTAACGATCACCGCCGGCGTGCCCACGATCTGGATGGGCATCCTCGGCATGCTCGACAAGGAGCCCCAGCGGTGGGACGTCTCGAAGCTCCATTCGATGCTCGTCGGCGGCTCGGCTGCTCCCCGCGCGATGATCGCCGGCTTCCGGCAGCGGCATGGCAAAACCGTCGTGCACGGCTGGGGCATGACCGAGACGTCCCCGCTCGCGACGACGTCCGACTACATCGGCGACCTGCGCACGGCGGACGAGGAGACGCAGCTGGACATCGTCGCGATGCAGGGCCTGCCCCTCCCGTTCGTGGAGCTGCGGGGGATCGACGACGAGGGGAAGGAAATCCCCTGGGACAGCGAGGCGATGGGCGAGCTCCAGGTGCGCGGCCCCTGGGTTGCCGCCGGCTACTACGACACGCCCGAGCAGGCCGAGCGCTGGACGGACGACGGCTGGTTCAAGACCGGCGACATCGCATCCTTCCACCCGCTCGGCTACGTGATGATCAAGGACCGCTCCAAGGACGTGATCAAGTCGGGCGGCGAGTGGATCTCGTCCGTCGACCTGGAGAACGCCCTGATGGCGCATCCCTCGATCGCCGAGGCGGCCGTGATCGCGATCCCGCACGAGAAGTGGGACGAGCGCCCGCTGGCGGTGTGCGTCCTGCGTGAGGGACAATCGGCGACGCCGGACGAGCTGCGCGAGTTCCTCGCACCCAACTTCGCCAAGTTCTGGCTGCCGGACGCGTTCGAGTTCGTCGACGAGATCCCGAAGACGGCCGTCGGCAAGTTCCGCAAGACGGCGTTGCGGGAGCAGTTCGCGACCGAACCGGTCTCCCCGTAGTGCAGATCGCCGGCAAGACATTCGTCGTCACAGGCGGCTTGTCCGGCCTCGGAGAGGCGACCGCCGCCATGCTCGATGCCGAGGGCGCAACCGTGGTGATCGCCGACCTGCCCGAGACCGATGTCACCGACGAGGCGGCCGTGCGCGCCCTGATCGAACCGCTCGACGAGCTGCACGGTGTCGTCAACTGCGCCGGGATCGGCGGCGGCGCGCGAGTGATCGGCTTCCCGCTCGACCGCTTCCGGAAGGTGATCGAGGTGAACCTGATCGGGACGTTCAACGTCCTCTCCGTCGCCGCCGCGAAGATGGCCGAGGGCGAGCCTGACGAGGAGGGAACGCGCGGTGTGATCGTGAACACCGCCTCCAACGCTGCCTTCGACGGTCAGATCGGCCAGGCTGCCTACTCGGCCTCGAAGGCGGGCGTGGCGGGCATGACGCTGCCGATCGCGCGCGACCTCGCCTCGAAGGGGATCCGGGTCGTCACGATCGCTCCCGGCCCGTCTGACACGCCGATGCTCGGGCCGATGCGCGACGACATCCGTGAGAGCCTGACGTCCCAGATCCCGTTCCCGAAGCGGCTGGGGCGCGCAGAGGACTTCGCCGCTCTGGTAAAGCACATCATCGAGAACGAGTACCTGAACGGCGAGGTGATCCGTCTCGACGGCGCACTCCGCATGGGCCCCCGCTAAAGGAGACAGATGGCTGAGTACGTCAAGGTCGAGCAGGACGGCCGCGTCGCGATCGTCACCCTCGACCATCCACCCGTGAACGCGCTCTCCGCGCAACTGCTCGAGGAGTTGGAGGAGGCGTACGACGAGCTTGACCGCTCGGACGAGACACGCGCGATGGTGATCCGCGGCGAGGGCGAGAAGGCGTTCGTCGCCGGCGCCGACATCACCGAGTTCCCGGCGATGCGCGAAGCGATCGAGGAGGCTGCCGAGTCAGGGTCCGCCCGCGGGATCCAGAAGCTGGCGGCGCGGATGGACGCGGGCGGCACCCCGGTCGTCGCTGCGATCCACGGCTACTGCCTGGGCGGCGGGCTCGAGCTGGCGATGGCCTGCGACATCCGGATCGCCGCGGAGGACGCTCAGCTCGGGCAGCCCGAGATCAAGCTCGGGCTGATTCCTGGCGGCGGCGGGACACAGCGGCTGCCGCGCCTCGTCGGCCACGGCCGTGCGCTCTACCTGAACCTGACCGGCGACCCGATCTCCGGCTCGCAGGCCTACGACTGGGGCCTCGTCGAAAGAGCCGTGCCACGCGAGGGGCTGATGGAAGCAGCGCTCGAGCTGGCGCGCACGCTCTCCGAACGCTCGCCGTTCGCCATGGGCGTGATCAAGGAGCTGGCGGCCGAGACGCGCGACCTGCAGCTCTCCGAGGGCCTGCGGCGCGAGGCGCAGGGCTTCATCCGCTGCATCGGCAGCGCCGACGGCGCCGAGGGCGTCGTCGCGTTTCTCGAGAAGCGCAAGCCAGAGTTCACAGGCCGTTGAAAGCGGCTGTCCTCCACGAGGTCGGCGAGCCGCTCTCGGTGGAGGACGTGCCGGACCCCGAAGCCGGCGACGGACAATCGCTCGTCGACGTCAAGGCGGCCGGGATCAACTTCGCCGACGTGCTGATCCGAAACGGCCAGTACCCGCAGCCGCCGCCGCTGCCCGTCGTCCTCGGCAACGAGGTGGCCGGCGACGTCGACGGCAGGCGCGTTTTCGCGTTCGTGCGGGGAAGCGGAGGCGGCTACGCGGAGAAGGTCGTGGCCGACGACGAGTGGATCTTCGACCTTCCCGACGCGGCGAGCTACGAGGAGGGCGCGTCGTTTCTGACCACCTATCTGACGGCGTGGATCCCGCTGACCCGGCAGGTCCGCCTCCATTCCGATTCGAACGTGCTCGTCACCGCGGCGGCGGGAGGAGTCGGGACGGCGGCGGTCCAGGTCGCGCTCTTCGCCGGCGCGAATGTGACGGCGGCAGCGGGCTCCGAGGAGAAGCGAGAGCTCGCGCGCCGGCTCGGTGCCACGCGAACGGTCTCGTACGAGGAGATCGGCGAGCTCGACGACATCGACGTGGCCTTCGATCCGGTCGGCGGCCCGATCTTCACGGCTTGCATCGGTTCGCTCCGTCCGCTCGGCGCCGCGATCGCAATCGGCTTCGCCGGCGGTGCCTGGGAGCCGGTCGACCCGGCTCGGCTCGTGGGCCGAAACGTCGGAGTGCTCGGGTTCTACCTCGGCCGCCTGATGGGCTTCCGGCCCGAGCTCGTCCAGCAGGAGGTCGCCGAGCTGCTCGCGTTGTGGCGACGTGGTGCGCTCCGGCCCGTCGTCGGCGCCGAGTTCCCGCTCGAGCAGGTGAATGAGGCGCACGAGCTGATCGCGTCCCGCAAATCGACCGGAAAGGTCGTTCTTGGTCCCTGAGACCGCTCTCGTCACGGGTGCGTCCGGCGGCATCGGGCGCGCGATCGTGGCGAAGCTCGAGGCCGAGGGTGCCGAGGTGCGCGGGCTCGACATCGTGGACGGCTTCGACGTCTCCGACCCACAGGCCTGGCTCGACGTCGAGCCTGCCGATGTCGTGTGCCTGAACGCCGGTGTGCTGGCGAAGGGCGACGGAACGGTCGACGACTACCGCCGCATCCTCGCCGTGAACGTCGACGGCGTCGTCTTCGGCGTCCAGGCGTTGACGCCGCGGATGCACGAGGGGAGCGTCTTCGTCGTCACTGCGTCGCTCGCGGGGCTGATTCCGATGGAGTCTGACCCGCTGTACGTGCTCACCAAGCATGCCGTCGTCGGCTACGCGCGTTCGATGGCGCCGGTACTCGCGCCACGCGGAATCCGCATCAATCTGATCTGTCCGGGGATCGTGCGGACGCCAATGACCGAGCCGGCGCAGGCCGATCTCGACGCCGCGGGCTTCCCGCTGATGGAGCCGGAGCAGGTCGCCGACGCGGTGCTCGTCGCCGCGAGCAGTCCGGAGACCGGCCAGGCGTGGGTGTGCCAGCCCGGCCGCGAGCCGCTGCGCTTCACATTTCCGAACGTCCCCGGGCCGCGTGTCGAGGGCGCCGAGGGCATGGTGCCGCAGCTCTGAGCGCTCCCGCCCGTCCGCAACAGACGTGGCCTTTGCACCAATTGCGTCATTCTTCTTCCCCAACCGCCCCTCCGGGACCGGTCCGGGGACAGTCCCCGGACCGGTCCCGCGCGGACATGTCTCGTAGGATCGGCAGCAGATGAAGCTCGGGATGCAGCTCGGCTACGACGACCCGATCGGGTCGGTCGCGATGGCGCAAGAGGCCGACCGGCTCGGCTTCCACTCGGTGTGGACCTCCGAGGCTTGGGGCGCGGACGCCGTCACCGTCGCCTCCTGGATCGCCGCGACGACCGAGCAGATCGGGATCGGAACGGCGATCATGCAGATGCCGGCCCGCACGCCCGCGACCACGGCGATGACTGTCGCCACGCTCGACCAGCTCTCGGGGGGCCGCGTCCTCCTCGGCCTCGGCACCTCCGGCCCGCAGGTCGTCGAGGGCTGGCACGGCGTCCCCTGGGGCAAGCCGCTCGGCCGGACGCGCGAGTACGTCGAGATTGTTCGCGCCGCACTCCGCCGCGAAACGATCGAGCACCACGGCGCCCACTACGACATCCCGTATACGGGTGAGGATGCGACGGGAGTCGGCAAGCCGCTGAAGCTGATCCTCAAGCCGCTCCGGCGCGAGGTGCCGATCTATCTTGCGGCGCTCGGCCCGAAGAACGTGGCTCTCGCGGTCGAGATCGCCGACGGCTGGCTGCCGATCTTCTTCTCGCCATACCGCTTTCGCGAGATCCATGGGCCGTCGCTCGAGAACGCGCCCGAGGACTTCCAGATCGCGCCGCTCTGCCCCGTGCTCGTGGACGACGACGTCCAGGCCTGCCGCGACATGATGAAGCCGACGCTCGCCCTCTACATCGGCGGCATGGGCGCACGCGGCAAGAACTTCTACAACTCGCTCGCCCAGCGCTACGGGTTCGAGGAGGCCGCTGCCAAGATCCAGGAGCTGTACCTCTCCGGGATGAAAGGGGAGGCCGCAATGGCGGTGCCGGACGAGCTCGTTGACGAGATCTCGCTCGTCGGCCCGAAGGAACGCATCGCCGAACGGCTCGAGGCCTGGCGTGAGGCCGGCGTCTCATCTCTCCTGATCCAGACGCGCCAGAAGGAGGCGCTGGCGGTGATGGCGGAGCTGCTCCTATGAAGGACGCCTTCGCGGCCGCGCTCGACTCCCCGGTCGAGCGGGCCGTGCTGCTCGCCGGCGGCGCTTCGAAGGAAGCCTGGGCGGTCGACTCGGAAGGGCGCCGCCTCCTGATCCGGCGCGCGGCGGGCGGAGTGATCCACCAGGGAACGCTGACCCTCGAGCACGAGTTCGAGGTGCTACGCGCCGCGCACGAAGCCGGTGTGAAGGTGCCCGAGCCGATCGCCTACCTCGGCCAGGTCGAGGGGCGCGAGGCATTCGTGATGGAGCGGATCACCGGCGAGACAATCGGTCGGCGGATCGTGAAGAACCCACCGCCGGGACTCGACCTCCAACTCGCTGAGGAGCTCGCGAAGATCCACGCGATCCCGCGGGAGCGGCTGCCGTTCCTCGAGCAGGGCGACCAGGTGGCGCGCTTCTACGACGAGCTCGACTCCGTCGGCGAGCCGCATCCTGCAATCGAGCTCGGCCTCCACTGGGTCAAGGAGCGCCTGCCCCGCCATCGCGAGCCCGTTGTCGTGCACGGCGACTGGCGGATCGGCAACATCGCCGTCGACGAAAACGGGATCGTGGCCGTGCTCGACTGGGAGTTCTCGCATCTCGCGGACCCGGTCGAGGATCTCGCGTGGCCGCTCGTGCGGGCCTGGCGCTTCGGCGCCGACGACAAGCATCTGGGCGGCATCGGCGACCTCGATCGCTACCTCGACCGCTACGGCGAGCTGACCGGCACCGAGGTGACGCGCGAGGAGCTGCTCGTCTGGGAGGTGTTCGGCAACGTCAAATGGGCGACCGGTTGCCTCACCCAGTCGCGCCGCCATTTCAGCGGCCAGGAGCGGAGTGTCGAGCTGGCAGTCCTCGGCCGCCTCGCCGCCGAGATGGAGTACGAACTGTTGGACCTGATCGACAGAGCAGCATGACCGCCCCGCATGATCGTCCAACCCCGCAGGAGCTGGCAGAGGCCGTACGCGAGTTCTTGCAGGAGGAGATCCTTCCGATCCTCGACGACCACCGGCTGAAGTTCCGGACGCTGGTCGCGATCAATGGGCTCGGGATCGCCGAGCGGGAGCTCTGGGCTACGACCCCTCCGCGCGAGGAGGACTGGGAGCTGGCGCGCCGCATTCGCGCCGGCGACATCCCTGAGAACGCGGTCGCGCTGCTGAAGGAGCAGGTGGCGGAGAAGCTTCGCGTCTCGAACCCACGCCATCTCGCGAAGTACGAGTGAGACGCCGTCTCTACCTGATGCGGCATGCCGACGTCTCCTATGTGGACGAGGCAGGCCGGCCCGTGAACCCGGAGCAGGTGCCCCTAACCGAGCGCGGGGTCGCACAGGCCGAGGCCGCGCGCGAGGCGTTTGC
>JAXIPI010000397.1:0-7635 GCA_045403015.1 Gaiellaceae bacterium
GCGTCCCAGCGCCGGCGGCCGGTGGCGGTCTTCAGGAACTTCTTCAGCCCGAAGATGCCGCCGATTGTGCCCGGCAGGAGAACGAACCAGGTCGCCTTGAGGAAGTTCGATGCGGCGAGCACCATCTTCGTCAGCGTCGGCCGCTCGCCGCCGAGCTGGTCGAAGATGCTCACGAAGATCGGGACGAGGAACAGGAGCATTCCGGCCAGGACGAGGGTGGCGAAGATCAGCACCATCGTCGGGTAGATCATCGCGCCCTTGACGCGGCGCTTGATCGCAGCCTCCTTCTCGATCTGGAAGGCGACCCGGTCGAGCACGATGTCCAGGATCCCTGCGGCCTCCCCGGCCTCGACCATCGAGACGTAGAGGCGGTTGAACACCTTCGGGTGGCGCGCCATCGACTGCGAAAGAAGCATTCCGCCCTCGACGTCTGCGCGCAGCTCGCGGATCACCGAAGCGAGATAGACGTCAGTGGTCTGCGTCTCGAGGATCACGAGTGCGCTGACGACGTTCAGGCCGGCCTCGATCATCGTGGCGAACTGCCGCGAGAAGATCTGGAGCGACTTTGGCTTGACCTTCTTGAACGCCGTGCGCGCAGAGACCTCGCCGCTCGCGTTCAGCTCGCTGAGCTTGGTCGCCAGCAGGCCGCGGACGCGCAGCTGCTCGCGCGCGGAAGCGGAGTCGGGCGCGTGCAGCTCGCCGGCCGTCTCGACGCCGGCGGCGTTGATCGCTTTGAAGGCGTAAGCGGCCATTTCTCGGCTATCGGCAGGGTCGTCGGAGCACTTGAACTACCCCGTCGACTGGTCGAAGTTCGACGTCACGCGAAAGAGCGTCTTCAGTGGGCTCGACCGGCGAACGACGACCGTTACGCGCTTGAGCTCGCGGCCGTCCGAGTATCCGCCGGACGCCGGGGGAGTGTGGAGGATGATGTACGTGTCGATCCGGTAAGAGCGGTTGTCGGGGCTCGGCGGGTTGCTGCCCGAGTCCACTGTTTGCGTCGGAATGCAGGCAGCGGCGACCGGCGCGGTGCAGGCCCCTGTCACCCGCGTTCCGGGATAGGCGGCATCACCGGTGTACGTCCCGTCGACCGATGTCGTGTTCAGCGAGATCGCCCCGTAGGTCATCGCACGGTAGAGCTCGATCTGCCTGTCTCCGAGCATGGCTGCTGTCGAGGTTTCCGAGGCGCGCAGGAGAGCAAGGGAGCCCGAATTGAACCCCGCAACGATGGCGAGGATGCCGACGTTCAGCACGACCAGTGAGATCATCAGCTCGACGAGCCCGAAGCCCTCTTCCGCACGCAGGCGCTGCCGCAGTCCGATCATCGTCCGCCTCTACTTCTTCGGCGGGACGAAGCCCGCAACGGTCAGGAGCTCGAGGTCGTAGCGGCTTCCATCCGAGGTGTTCTGCAGCGTCAGCCGCTTGCCGATCTGCAGCTTGACCGTCTGCTTGCCGTCGGTGTAGCTGCCGCCTGCCACGCTGATCAGGACGGACTTGCCGTCGGCGGCGAGGGACTCGAGGACGAACACGGGGTCGGCGGCCGGGAACTCCGCCTTGGGGGCGACGCTCTCCGTCGTGCCGTTGATCGAGATCGTGGTCTCCGTCGCAGTGGCGGGTGCTTCTTCCGACGGAGTGGTGCTCACGGGAGGCGCGTTCGGATCCTGATCCTGCGGGTTCGAGCCGAGCGGGTCGAAGGTGCCGGGCGGGACGTCGCTGGCGCCGTCCGGGGACTCGGCCGCCGCTGCGTCGTCCGGCGCGTCGTCGTCAGCGGGGGCCGGGGTCTCGCTCGGAACCGCCTCGGTGAGCTGCTGCTTGAACGGATCCTTGGTGGCGAAGCTCTCGATCGAGAGCAGCTGGCCGCTCTCGGCGTCCGGCGCGACGTCGGAGTCGGCGAGCACAGCCTCCTGCGTGGGCACCGCAGTCGGGCTCGCCGGCGCGGCAGGATCGGCAGTGCCGGACGGCGTCGGGGTGGGCGTTGCCGGCGCCGCGGAGGGCGTCGCCTGCGGCCCTTTCACCATCTTCAGCATCTTGGGCCCCTGGAACGCCACGACGCCGGCGAGCAGGACGCAGAGTACGATCGCAAGCTTCTTCTGCTTGGCCTGCTTCGCCTTCAGAGGGTCGACACGCTTCGCCATCAGGGACTCGCCTCCGCTCCGGCGGGTGCGGCGGCCGGATCGGGTGCCGGTGCATCCGGGTCTGGCGCGGGCGCGGGCGCGGCGGCCGGCGCCTCGGCCGGTGCGCCGGCGCTTGCCGGGACGTCGCTGCCGTAGACGTAGGCGACGACGGAGAGCGACGCCGCAAGGTCGGGGAAGCCTTTGGGTGACTCGGCGAACGTGATCGTGTCGACGGAGAAGAGCCGGCCGGCCGCACGGAGCTCGCCCGCGCGAACGCCGACGAGCGTCCGCAGGCGGAAGAGGAAGTCGGAGAGCTCGTAGAAGTTGCCGTCAAAGGACAGTGCGATCGGCACTGTCTGGAAGTCGCCGACGACTGCGGACGCCGCCGGCGTAACCGACTGGAACTCGACGCCGGTCTCCTCGGCGATGCGGTCGAGCTCGAGCAGGATGCCCGGCATGTCCGGCACGGAGGGCATCGCCTTCGCCAGGCGGAAGATGTCGGCAACCGCAATCGGCCGCGTGTCCTCATTGCTCCTGGGACTTGCAGCCGCGCGGGCGGTCGCGACCGTGACCTCCAACGCAGCCACCTCGTCCGTGAGTGCCGAGGCCTCGGCCCGCTTCGGGCTTACGAGGACGAACCAGAAGACGAGCGCGTAGACGAGCACACCGCCGATCACGGCAGCAAAGAGCGCGCGGGGCGAGAGCTTCCGCTTCATGGCGTCGCTCCGGGAGACTTGACGGTCGCCTGAATCGTGAACTGGACGAGGTCTCGCGGCTCCATGTCGACGTTCGCACTCGACAGCAGGTGGACTCCGCTGAGCGACGGGATGACGCTGAGACGGGCCAGGAACCGAGCCACGCCGCGCTGGGAATACGTCGAGCCGACCATCGTGACGCTTGCGCCGGGGGGCCCGACAGCACCCGTCGTCGCGCTGGCGTCGCCCTCTTGGCCGGACTGACTGGTGAGACTCGTCAGCCAGACGTCCTCCGGCAAGACCTGTGAGATCTGGCTCAGCACGCGATCCCATGCGACCCGGGTCGAGAGCGCGGTCGACAGAGCGGTGATGCGCTGATTCTTCTCCGAGGCGAGCGCGGCGTTGGCCTCCGTCTCGGCCTGGTCGACAGGCACTGTCGGCAGCGCCGCAAGCTGGGCGTTGAGGGAGTCGCGTTCCGCGCTCTGCTGCTGGATCGTGCCTCCCGAACCGAGCATCAGCGCGGTCAGGGCGACGGTCACGAGCGCAGCACCGCCCGCGCCACCGAAGGCGACGCCTCGGTAGGCGGCAAAGCTGCGGGGCTGCTCGTCGCGGGGGAGAAGGTTGACTGCGCGCATCGCTAGTCCTCGATCCCGAGGCCGACGGCGATGGCGAACGAGCCGATCTGATCGCGCTCGCGTACCTTCTTGGACACCTTCACGCGGGAGAAAGGATCTGCTACGCGGACGGGCACGCCGATCAGCCGCTCGAGCTCGGTGCTGAGCCCGGGCAGGTGCGTGGTACCGCCGGTGAGGACGATCTCGCCGATGCCCAGCGAGCCGGGCTGGTTCTGGTAGAACTGGAGCGAGGAGACGAGCTCCCGCGCAAACGTCTGTAGCTGCCGCCTGGCGGCCTCGTGCGCGGCCGCGAGCTGCTCCTCGTTGAACCCGTCGGGAACTGCTGTCGGCCCGCCGAACGACATCGCTCGCTTGATCGGCTCGGCTTCAGTGGGCGACATGTCGAGCGCCCGCGCGATCGCGACGTTCAGCGACCAGCCCCCCCACTCGAGCACGCGCGTGAACTCGCAGATGCGGCCGTCGGAGACGGCGAACGTGGAGCGGTCGTGGCCGACCGAGACTGCGACGACGGCACCTCGCTCGGAGCCCGGCAGCGGATCGTGCGGCTCGGAAACTGCGCGGAGCAGAGCAAACGCCTCGAGGTCGATTCCGACGATCTGCAGCCCGGCCTTCTCGCACGCATAGACATAGCGATCGACGAGCTCGCGATAGGCGACGACGAGGAGGACACGGCTGACAGGCTGGCCTTCCTCGTTGACCGACTCGGAGAGCACCTGGTAGTCGAGCACCGCGTCCTCGATCGGGATCGGGAGCACCTCCTGTGCGCGAAATCGGATTGCATTCGCGAGCTGCTTCGGGTCGTCGATCCCGGTGACCTCGAACGTCCTGACGCCGATCCGGTTGTTCGCGATCCCGAGCCGGATCCCGCGCTTCGGGAGGTTGTGACGCTTGAAGAAGTCGCGGAGCGAGACGGCGAGCGCCTCCGGGTCGCGGAGCTCCCCGGCGACGACGATGCCGTGGTCGAGCGGCTCGCGCACGGCCTGCACGAGCTCGGGCGAGCTCCCGTTGTGGATGCGTGCCGCGGCGATCTGCGAGCCGCCGATCTTGAGGCCGACGATCTTCTTCGCGCTCTTGCCGGGAAGCGAGGTCTTGGAGAGCGACGGCCTCGGGCGCGGCAGGCGGAGCAGCTTCGACTTCGACGTTGGCTTCGGCTTCGACGCGGCAGGCTCCGCGGCGTCCCACTGCTTGGCCGAGCGCTTGAACGAGAAGTCGCGCTTGTAGAACGGAACCTTGGCGCCGGTCTTGGCGTCGCCGCTCTCGAGCGTCGGCTCCTCGCTGGGCTTGCGTTCCTTGGGCTTGCGTTCCTTGGGCTTGCGTTCCTTGGGCTTGCGTGCCGCCTTGGGCTTGCGCTCGGCTTTCGGCTTGCGCTCCTTCTTCTGCTTCGGCTCTTTCTTCTCCTTGGGCTCGCTCGAACCGCGCTTGAGCGAAAACTCTCTCTTGTAGAACGGCACCTTCGGCGCCGCATCCTCGGTGGCGACTTCCGAAACGTCCGCCGGGACGTCAACGGCCTCCTGCGGAGGAAGCGGAGGCAGAGCGGCGAGGGCCAGCTCCGGTGGAGCGGCCGCCGGCGGCAACTCGGGTACGACGACCGCGGCGGGCAGCTCGAGATCGAGCTCGAGGTCGAGCTCGGGCACGAGCGCAGGGCCTGGGGCGAGCACGGGCTCGTCCGGAACGAGCGCCTCCGGCGGCGCAATCTCTGCGACCGCCGAGGCCGGCTCGAGCGAGAAGTCCGGCGTGGGCTCCTCGATCGCGGGGACGAGCGAGATCGGGGACGGCGGAGGCCCGGGCAGGTCAGGGACGAGGGCGAGCGGCTCCTCCGGCGGCGCGGAGACTTCCTCCAGCGGCGGCTCGGAGACTTCCTCCAGCGGCTTCGTCAGCCAATTGTGCTCAATCGGGGCGTGCTCAATCGGGGCGTGCTCGATCGGAGCCTGCGCGACCGGCGGCGGGGCCGGAGGCGCGATGGGCTCGGGGAGCGGCGCATACTTGGCGATCAGGTCGAGGTCCGCGGTCGGAGCAGCCTCGAGCGGAGCTTCCGGCTCGACGACGACTTCGGCGTCGGCTTCGGACACAGCGTCGGCCTCGACCTGCTTGCCCTTCTTGCCGAAGGAGATCTCCTTCTTCCAGACGGACGCCGAGCCAGGGGTGCTCTCCGGCGAGCTCTCGTCCGACTTGCGCCGGAACGAGATCTCCTTCTTCCAGATCGGAGTGTTCTTCTCGTCGCTCATCAGGACGCTGTGATCCTCAGGCCGGCGTGCGGCTCGTCCGCGGTCTCTTCGTAGCCGGCGCGATCAAGCAGGCCCTCGAGCTGGTCGGGGCGGCTCGAGCAGCTGAGCGCGATCTCCCGCGTGATCATCCGGCGGAGGACGAGCTTGGCGAGCGACTGCTCCATCGTCGTCATTCCGCGGCTGGTGGCGGTCTGCATGATCGTGTAGATCTGCTCGACCTTCCCCTGGCGGATCAGGTTCCTGGTCGCGTCGTCGGGCAGCAGGACCTCCAGCGCGGCGATCCTGCCGTTGCCATCGGCCGTCGGCAGCAGTGCCTGCGTCACGATCCCCTGCAGCGAGCCGGCGAGCATGATCCGAACCTGCTCCTGCTGCTCGGCGGGAAAGACGTCGATAATCCGGTCGACCGTGCCGGGGGCGCTCTGCGTGTGCAGCGTGCCGAGCACGAGGTGACCGGTCTCGGCGGCCGTGAGCGCGGTGCCGATGGTCTCCAGGTCGCGCATCTCGCCGACCAGGATCACGTCGGGGTCCTGACGAAGCGCAGCGCGAAGCGCCTCGCCGAAGCTCGCCGCGTCGGCGCCGATCTCGCGCTGGTTGACGATGCAGCGCTTGTGGCGGTGCACGAACTCGATCGGGTCCTCGATCGTGAGGATGTGGTCGGTGCGGTTGCGATTGACCTCGTCGATCATCGCGGCGAGCGTCGTCGACTTACCGGAGCCCGTGGGGCCCGTGACGAGGACCAGGCCGCGCGGCAGCATCGCAAGCTCTGCAAGCGATCCCGGAAGACCGAGCTCCTCGAGGGTCTTGAGCTCTTCGGGGATGACGCGGAACGCGGCGGCGAGCGCCTCGCGCTGGAAGTAGACGTTGACCCGGAAGCGCGCGAGCCCCGGAATGGCGTATGAGGTGTCGATCTGCCGCTTGACCTCGAGCTGCTTCTGCTGCCCGGTCGAGAGGACGCGGTAGAGCAGCTCCTGAGTGACGTCGGGCGTCAAGACGGGCACGCCTTCGAGGCGCGCGAGCTCGCCACGCACCCGTATCGCCGGCGCTGTGCCGACGGTGAGGTGGAGGTCCGATGCACCGAGCGCGACCATCGCTTCGAGGAGGTCGTCGATCGATCGCACCGCAGGAGAGGCAAGGGGGGTGATCCCGTTCACGCAGTGGACTATCGGCACGGCTCCGGGGTAACTTGAGTGAGGTATCGGCAGACTCGTGCGCGGGCCAGTTTCTGGTGCTCAGAGCCGCCGATTTGCCGTCCGACTCACCCACCGTGGGGGATGCCGTGGGTGAGTGTTCCCCCTTTCGAGCGATCTACCGGCCGGGTGCCCGGGTCGATGTCCGGTCAGCTAACGCAATACAGACCGTCCCCTCGGAAGGAGACACCTCCAGTGCTTACAGCTATTCGCAAGCGTCTCGACGCCAAGAGCGAGCAGGGCTTCACCCTGATCGAGCTTCTCGTCGTGATCATCATCATCGGCATCCTGCTGGCGATTGCAGTGCCGTCGTACCTCGGCTTCAAGACGCGGGCAAACGATGCCGCCGCGAAGGCGAACATCCGGGCCGCGATCCCGTCAGCGGAGGCCTACTTCGCCGACTTCGGCACCTACGCGACCATGACGAAGCCGCTCCTGCTTGTCATCGACTCCGGCATCGCGCCGAGCCTCACCGTCCCGGCCGGCGCGTGGCTCACCGCCACGACCTACTGCCTCGAGGACACACAGGGCAGCCAGACCTGGCATGTCAACCGCCCGAGCCCCGGCACCTACGTGAGCGGAGCCTGCGCGTAACACCAGCGTGATCAGCACGGCTTGAGAGGGAGGGCACGGGAGACCGCGCCCTCCCTTTCTTGTCAGGTCGCACGGTAGACCAACCCCTCGGAAGGAGACACCTCCAGTGCTTACAGCTATTCGCAAGCGTCTCGACGCCAAGAGCGAGCAGGGCTTCACCCTGATCGAGCTTCTCGTCGTGATCATCA
>JAXIPI010000412.1:0-20737 GCA_045403015.1 Gaiellaceae bacterium
TCGGTGCTCCTGCTCGACGAGATCGAGAAGGCTCACCCGGACGTCTTCAACATCCTCCTCCAGATCCTGGAAGAGGGGAAGCTCACCGACTCGCAGGGCCGCAAGGTCGACTTCCGGAACGCGATCGTGATCATGACGTCGAACATCGGCGCCGGCCAGATCGCCAAGAACCAGACCCTCGGCTTCTCGATCGGAGACGAGCACGGCCTCAGCTACGACGAGATGAAGAGCCGCGTCACCGGCGAGCTGAAGAAGGTCTTCCGGCCCGAGCTCCTGAACCGGATCGACGAGATCATCGTCTTCCACAAGCTCGAGAAGGAAGAGATCCTGACGATCGTCGACCTGCAGCTGAAGCGGCTGCGTGAGCAGATGGCCACGTACGAGGTGGCGATCGAGCTCACCGACGGGGCGAAGGAGGTGCTCGTCGAGCAGGGCTTCGACCCGGCGATGGGCGCCCGGCCGCTGCGCCGCGCGATCCAGCGCTTCATCGAGGACCCGCTCGCCGACTTCGTGCTCGGCCGCAACCTCAATCCGGGCGCGACGATCCTGGTCGACCGGAAGGAAGATGTGACGGGCGAGGAGGGCGAGTCGCTCGTCGACATCCGGATCATCGAAGGCGAGCCGCGCGAGAAGGTGACGGTTCCGCCCGATGAGCCGGCGGAGCCCGAAGAGCCCGCGGTCGTCGAGGAATAGCCTGCCGAGAGGCCGCCGCAAGGCGGCCTCTCTCGTTAGCCAGTGAGCTTCGTGCGGGCGCCGGTGCGGGCGTTGACGCGATAGACGGCGCCAGGCTCCACGGCGGTGACGACGAGGCTCCCGTTGGCGAGGATTGCGACGTCGCTGACATGAAGATCGTCGAGCAGGATCGACGGCTTGCCCCCGGGGTCGAGTCGGCGGAGGCTGCCGCCGCTCAGCGTCGCCCCGGCGAGAAACAGCGTGCCGTCGTCGCCCACCGCGATCTTGTTCGTGTCCACGCCGTCGGCGATCAGCGCGACACGACCGGTGGCGGGATCGATGCGGCGGACGCGCCTCGAATCCTCGGCGACGAGCAATCGGTCCCTGCGATCGATCGCGACCCCGTGAGGGCGGTCCAGGCCACCGATGACCCGAATCCGAGTCATAACTCCTGCAGGTGAGATGCGGGCGAGCGTTCCATCCATCGTGACCGCGTAGACGACTCGCGAAGGAGTGGCCGCGACGGCGGTCACCTCGCGCAGGCGCGCAAGGGTTGTCGCGCGACCCTGCTGGTCGACACGTCTGACGAGGCCGGCGTGAAAGTCGGCCACATAGAGAGCGCCGGCGGCGGCAGCGAGGCCTGTCGGTTCATCGAGTCCGGTCGCGTGCACCCGTAGTCGACCGGTGCTTGGATCGAGCCGCAGGATCCGGCGCGACGCGCCGTCGGCGATGAAGACGCGATCGCGCGAGTCGACAACGACTGCATAGGGATGTCGTGCCGTCGGCGTCGCAAACCCGGCGCCGACGAGCGCTGCACACGCGAGTAGAACGGCGCCGATTCGGACCGCGATCATCAACGACGTCTACAACGCGCGGCGCCGCTGGGTTCCGGAAGGAGTCCCCGTCCACCAAGCGAAGTCGGCTGCAGTTGTCCACGAACGAGATCAGGAGAGAGTGATGTCTGAAGAGAAGAAGCCGCGCGCCGCAAAGGCGAAGGCGGAGACCAAAACCACGAAGACGACCGCGACGAAGAAGGTCGCGGCTACCAAGCCGCGGGTCGTCCGCGCCCGCAAGCCGAAAGCGCCGGCGATCACCGCCGAGCAGGTCGCCGAGCGGGCGTACTACATCTGGGCGGACGGCTCCGGCGACGACCCCTTCGCGAACTGGCTCCGCGCCGAGCGCGAGCTCCAGACCGCGTAGCGCCACAACCCACCGACAGGCGGTGTCAGACTCGTCTCTGACTCGTGCCAGACTCGTCTCTGACACCGCCTGTCCGGTTCGGGCACGTCCTTCGTGACAATTCGCCGTCGGAAGGGGAACATTTCTCCCGCGGCCAGGGTTCCGACGCCTGCGGCGCGCTACGGTCGGACGATGGGACGGAGAGCTCGCGCGTTCTACCCCGGCGTGCCGACGCACCTAACGGCGTGCGGAGTCGACGGCCAGCCGATCTTCCGCTCCGACCTCGATCGCTACGAGCTGCTCGCGCTGCTCCGAAAGGCGACGGACCGAGTGGATTGGCAAATCGTTGCGTGGTGCTTGATGACGACGCACTACCACCTGATCGTGGTCGTCCCGAAGGAGCTGCGCGTGTCGTGGGCGATGCAAACCGTCAACTCCGCGTACGCGCGCGAGTTCAACGCGCGCCACGGCCGCCGCGGCCATCTCTTCGGGAAGCGTTTCGCCGACACGCTCGTCGAGTCGGACCCTCACTGTGAGAAGGCGGTCGCCTACGTCCTCGAGAACCCCGTTCGGGCCGGGATGGTGAAGAGGGTCGAGGAATGGCCGTGGTCCGGCCTCGCCACGCTCCGGTCCCGTGACGAAGTCGACACACATGCGACACCGAGCTGGCACGAGCCCGTCCGCCGCGCGGGCTAGCCTCGCTGCATGGCCAAGGCAGCAGTCCAGTTCGCGTGCACCGAGTGCGGTTACGCCGCCGGGAGGTGGTTCGGCAAGTGCCCGGGCTGCGACGCGTTCGGGTCGCTCGTCGAGGAGACGCCTGAGGCGGCGAGCACGAAGGCCGCCGCCAGGCCGCTCCTGCGCCTCGTCGACGTGAACGCCGAGGAGGCGAAGCGGATCTCCACGGGTGTGCCGGAGCTCGACCGCGTCCTCGGCGGCGGCCTCGTGCCCGCGAGCCTCGTTCTCGTCGGCGGTGAGCCGGGCGTGGGCAAGTCGACGTTGCTGCTGACCGCGCTCGGGGCGATTGCTGCCGGTGGCCTCCGCGCGCTCCTCGTCACCGGCGAGGAGTCGACCGCGCAGGTGAAGCTCCGAGCCGCGCGGCTCGGCGGGACCGATCGGGTCGAGATCCTCGCCGAAACCGAGCTCGACGCGGTCTGCGCGACGCTCGAGAGCGAACGACCCGACGTCTGCGTGATCGACTCGATCCAGACGCTCTACGCCTCGGACATGAGCTCCGCGCCGGGCTCCGTCGGCCAGGTCCGCGAGGCGGCCGGACGCCTCCTCCGCGTCGCGAAGGAGTTCGGCGTCGCCACGATCCTCGTCGGGCACGTCACCAAGGACGGGGCCGTCGCAGGCCCGCGCGTGCTCGAGCACCTCGTCGACTGCGTGCTCCAGTTCGAGGGCGATCGGTACCACGCCCACCGCGTGCTGCGCGCGACGAAGAACCGCTTCGGATCGACCAACGAGCTCGGCGTCTTCGAGATGACCGGCGAGGGGCTCGTCGGCGTGCCAGACCCCTCCGAGCTCTTCGGGAAGACGCTTCCCGGAGAAATCGGCTCTGCGGTCGCGTGCGCACTCGAGGGGACCCGCCCGATCCTCCTCGAGATCCAGTCGCTCGTGGCCCCCACCGATCTCGCGATGCCGCGCCGCGTCGGGACTGGTGTCGACCCCAAGCGCCTCGCAATGATCGTCGCCGTGCTCTCGCGCCACGCCGGCATCGCACTCGGCTCCGCCGACGTCTTCGTCAACGTTGCGGGCGGCCTGCGGATCGACGAGCCGGGCGCCGACCTCGCGATCGCGCTCGCCATCGCCTCGGCAGCACGGGGCGTGCCGGTGCGCGAGGGGATCGCGGCGTTCGGGGAAATCGGGCTCACGGGCCGCCTTCGGCCGGCAGCACAGTCCGAGCGGAGGCTCGAGGAGTGCGCGAAGCTCGGGGTCGCCGCGGCGATTGCTCCGGAAGGCACTCGCAGCCGGTCGAAGATTCGCGTCTCCGGTTCGGGCACACTTCGCGATGCTCTCCGCGCCGGGCTCGAGGCCCGCGAAGAAAACCCCCGCAAATCGGCCTAATCCCCCAAAAAGTAGCCGTTTCCAGGGATTTCCGCTATACTGGGACGGCACGCCGGTGAGCTCTCGAGCCCGCCGGCTTCTTCGCTGAACAGACTCATTTTCACCAAGGGGAGGCTGGCTTGTTCGAGGTTGGCGACAAAGTGGTGTATCCGCACCACGGCGCAGGCACGGTTGTGAAGAAGGAAAAGCGCGAGATTCTGGGGCAGACGCGCGAATACCTGACGATCCAGATTCTGCACAACGACATGACCGTGAACGTGCCGGTCGAGAACGCCGAGCAGGTCGGCTTGCGCACGGTGATCGACGAGGATCTCGTCAACACCGTCGTCAAGGCCTTGACCGCCGGCGAGTCGGAGATGCCCAAGAACTGGAACCGAAGGTTCAAGCACAACCGGGACAAGATGAAGACCGGCGACATCTTCGAGCTGGCCGAGGTCGTGAAGAACCTCTCCTTGCGCGACCACGAGAAGGGCCTCTCGACGGGCGAGAAGCAGATGTTCGTGAAGGCGAAGAAGATCCTCGCCTCCGAGCTGATGTACGCCAAGGCGGTCGACGAGGAAGAGGCCGCCGAGTGGCTCGAGGGCGTGCTCGCGGGCAACGGCGAGAAGCCGCAGAAGAAGAGCAAGGCCAAGGCTGCCGCCGCTACGGCGTAGGCGCCAGCCTCGCGGGAGACAATGAGTGTCTGGGCCCTCCTCGTCGCTGCGGGGGCGGGAGAGCGGCTGGGTGAGGAGCGGCCCAAGGCATTCGTCAAGCTCGGGGAGCTGCCCCTGCTTGCCGAGCCGCTACGCCGCTTGGACGAGTCCGACTGGGTCGACGCGATCGTCGTCGCCGTCCCGGAGGACTGGGAGGAGCCGGCGATCCTCCTCGCCGAGGAGCTGTCGGCGAGCAAGGTCGTAGCCGCGGTCCGCGGCGGCGCCACGCGCGCCGAATCGGTCCGCGCGGCGCTGGCCGAAGTACCTGAGGATGCACTCGTCGTGCTCGTGCACGACGCAGCCAGGCCGCTTCTGACCGAAGACGTGCTCGAGCGCGTGCTTGCGCCCCTCTCCGAGGGGTGGGACGGCGTCGTGCCGGGCCTTCCGATCGTGGACACCGTCAAGACGGTCTCGGGCGAAGCCGTTACCGGGACGCTTTCGCGTGAGAAGCTGATCGCCGTGCAGACGCCCCAGGCATTCGTAGCCGCCAAGCTCCGCGAGGCTTACGCGGGAGACCTCGCGGGAGCGACCGACTGCTCGTCGCTCGTGGAGGCCCGCGGCGGCCGCGTCACGTGGGTCGAGGGCGATCCTCGCCTGCTGAAGGTGACGACGAAGGCCGACCTCGAGCAGGTCGCCGCGTGGCTGTGAGCGCGACCCGAGGTCACTGTGGCTGAGCTTCGGATCGGCCTCGGCGTCGATGCGCATGCCTTCGAGAAGGGCCTCCGGCTCGTCCTCGGCGGTGTCGCGATCGACTTCCCAAGCGGCCTCGCCGGCCACTCGGACGGCGATGTGATCGCCCACGCGCTCACCGATGCCGTGCTCGGAGCGGCCGGGCTCGGCGACATCGGCTCGCTCTTCCCGGCAGACGACCAGCGCTGGCACGGAGCGGACTCGCTGCACCTGCTTCGCGATGCCTATGCGCGAGTACGCGAGGCAGGCTTCGAGTTCGTCAATGCCGACTGCATTCTGATCGGCGAAGAACCGCGGATCGCGCCCCACCGGGAGGAGATGCGGCACCGGCTGGCAGGCGCGCTGGGAGTCCAACCCGCGTGCGTGAACGTCCGCGCGACAACCACCGACCGCCTCGGGTTCACCGGCACGGGCGAGGGACTCGCCGCACAGGCGGTCGCTCTCCTCGCACGCACATGAGGATCTACTCCCAAGCCGAGCGCCCCGAGCTGCTCCAGCGCCGAGACGAGCTGGGAGCCACGTGGGACGAGTTCATGCATCACGACGCCATTGCGAGCGTCTGCTGGGACCGCCAGTACGAGGAGTTTCCGGATCTGCAGCTGTGGCTCGTCGGCGACGACGACCGGTTGCTCGCCGAGTCGAACGCGGTCACGATTCCGTTCGGCCCGGACGAGCTGCCCGACGACGGCTGGGATGCGGCGCTCGGGCAGGCGTTCGAAGGCCGGCCCGCGAAGGCCGTCTCGGCGATTGCGATCACGATCGGGGTCGAGCACCGACAGAAGGGGCTCAGCAAGACGATGCTCGAGGGGATGCGGAAGGCGGTGGCGGCGCGCGGGCTGTCGGATTTCGTCGCTCCGGTTCGGCCGAGCCTGAAGCACCGCTACCCGATCGCTCCGATCGAGCGCTATGTCGAGTGGCGGCGCGAGGACGGCTCGCTGTTCGATCCGTGGCTGCGCGTGCACGAGAGTGTCGGCGCCAAACTAATCAGAGTTGCTCATCAGTCGATGCGGATCTCAGGCTCGATCGCGCAATGGGAGGACTGGACGAAGATGGTCTTCCCGGAGAGCGGCACGTACGTGGTTCCGGGCGCGCTGGTCCCGGTCGAGTTCGACCGCGAGCGCGACCAGGGCGTCTACATCGAGCCCAACGTCTGGATGCATCACATCGTCTAGCCCGGCAGGCGCACGAGCTGGCCAGACTGCTCGACGAGGCCGTCGCGCAGGAGCGAGTCGACGGCCTCGCGATCGAGTGTCTCGAGCTGCCGCGGCTCTTCCGCGACCTCTCGCAGCAGCAGCGCCCGCCGCTGACGGAACGAGCCTTCGAACGGAGATTGCTTGCGAAGCGGCTCGTATCGTTGCCCACGCGACGGGCAACCACCGGCGAGCGGGCACGCCTCGCAGCGGGGCACGCGAGCGAGGCACACGGTCGCGCCGAGGTCGAAGAGCGCCTGTAGCGCATCCGGGCCGAAGGTGTGCCCAGTGCGCTCCTGGATCCGTGCGACGTTCGTGTCGACCGGCAGCACCGGGTCGCCGAACGCCTGATTACGGATTGCGGCTGCCGTGTAGGGCCCGACACCTGGGAGGTCGGTGAGATCCTCGGGCCAGCCGTGCTCGGCGATCGCACAGGCTGCGCGATGCAGGTTGAGCCCGCGGCGGTTGTAGCCGAGCCCTTGCCAGGCGCGGATCACATCGGCGGGAGTCGCGGCGGCGAGCGCAGCGGGCGTCGGCCAGCGCTCGAGCCAGGCGAGATACCGCGGGATCACACGCTCGACCTGCGTCTGCTGCAGCATCACCTCGCTGACGAGGATCGCGTACGGGTCGCGTGTCTTCCGCCACGGGAGGTCGCGGCCGTCTGTCTCGAACCAGGCCAGAAGTAGCTCTTCCACCCGCTCGAGACTAGTCGAGCGCGCGGCGCGCATCGGCCTTGACTTCCTTCCCGGCTCTTCGTACGTTCGCCCACAAAGGCGACAACTGAATCAGAGGTGAGCTCGATGGATCGACGAATCATCCTGGCGGCAGGTCATGGCGGATCGTCTCCCGGCGCTCAGGCCCGCGGGCATAGCGAAGCAGCCGAGTGCATCGACATTGTCAACCGGACGGCCGACAAGTTGCGTATCGATGGCCGGCTCGAGGTCGTGGTCGTTCCACATACGCTCGATCTCAAGGATGAGATTCGCTGGATCAACGCCCGCTTCACCAAACAGTCGGGCTACGCGGCTGAGGTGCACAAGAACTCGGGCGGGCCGACTGCAAACGGCGTCGAGGCGTGGCATCTGACGGGGTCGCAGGAGGGGGCGAAGAAGGCCGACATCGTCCTGAAGGAGCTGGCACGAGTCTCGCGGCTGAAGAACCGCGGGATCAAGAAGGACGTGGACTACAGCCTCGGCAGGCTAGGTTGGGTGCGCCAGACGAAACCGCTGCCAGGTCTCTTCGAGTGCGGCTTCATTACGCACGACCACTTCATGAACGAATCTCTACGCCGAAGGTCTCTTCCGCGGGTTCCTGGCGCTGTTCAGCCTTCAGGACACAGCGGCTCAGCTGTACCGGGTGATCCGGACCGACGGCACGCAGATCGGCGCCTTCAAGGTTCGCGAGAACGCGTTCCTCGCCTGGCGCAGCGTCGACGGTGACGCGGTCATCCGCAACCGCGAAGGTCGGGACGTGACGGCTGAGATCGTTGCAGAGCACGGCGTTGTCCTCCAGCCGGGCGGGGGTGGTGACGGCGACGCGGCGGCAGCTCCGAGCGACGACGACGTCATCGACATCGACCACGCGAGCGAAGCAGACGAGGAGCAACCCGAGCTCGAGCCGGTGGACGAGGAGGCTGAATCGCTCGAAGACGGCCTCGTCTCGTCACCGCAGTGACGCGCGCGCTTCCTGGCGGGTAGTCACTCGGCCTCGGCGCTCGCTGGGCCGCCGATCTCGGCCCCGTGCGGCTGCGGAGCCTCAACTCTGAGGAACACCGCCGCGATCACAGCCGAGGCGATGAGGAAGACGGCGCCGACGACGAACGCGACGTGGTAGCCGCCGTTGAGCGCGGTGAGAGAGTCTTCCCCCGAGGCGATGAGGCTCGCATGCCGCGAGTCGGCCAGACTGGCGAGGATGGCGAGACCGACGGCGCCGCCCATCATGAACGCCGTGTTGACGACTCCCGAGGCGAGCCCGGCCCGATCGGGCGCCACGCCGCTCATCGCGGCGAGGAGAATCGGGTTGAAGGCGATTCCGGCGCCGATGCCGACGGCGATCGTCGCAGGAAGGATGTCGATCGCCCAGTTGCCGTCGACCGGAGCCCGCGCCAGCAGGAGGAGCGCCAGCACCATCAAGGCCAGCCCGGTGAGCAGCGGCGGCTTGATCCCGAAGCGCATCACGAGCCGGTCGGAGAGCAGGAGTGAGGACGCACCCCAGATGATCGTCCCCGGCAGATACGCCAGGCCTACCTCGAGCGGCGTGTATTCGAGTACCAGCTGCAGGTAGAGGGCGGAAAAGAAGAAGTAGGCGAAGAGGCCGGCGGCCATCAGCACGCCGACGACGTTCGCCGTCGAGACGTTGCGGTTCCGGAACAGGCTGAGCGGCATCAGCGGATAGGAGATGCGCGCTTCGATGGCGAGGAAGATTGCAAGGAGCGCCGCCGACACCGCAAGCAGGCCGAGCGTCTGGCCGGAGCCCCAGCCCTTCTCGTTGCCGTTGATGATCGCGTAGACGGCGAGCATCAACGAACCCGTCACCGTGATCGCGCCGGCGAAGTCGACGCGGCCGGTGGCGGTGGGCCCCTGCGCGGGAAGCAACCGCAGCGAGAGGAAGTAGACCAGCACGCCGACTGGGAGGTTGACGAGGAAGATCCAGTGCCAGTTGAGGACATCGGTGAGGATCCCGCCGGCGAGCACGCCGATCACGCCGCCGCCCGAGAGGACGAACCCGAAGACGCCCATCGCCTTCGCGCGGTCGGCCTGCTCGGTGAACAACGTCATCAGCAGCGAGAGCGCGACCGCCGAGACGATGGCGCCTCCGACGCCTTGCACCGCGCGGGCGCCGATGAGCATCGCCTGAGAGGTTGCGATCCCACAGCCGAGGGAGGCGAGCGTGAAGATCGAGACGCCGATCAGGAACAACCGCCGGTGGCCGAAGAGATCGCCCAGCCGCCCGCCGAGCAGGAGGAAGCCGCCGAACGTCAGCAGGTAGGCGTTCACCACCCAGGCGAGCGACGTCTGGGAGAAGCCGAGGTCGTCGCGGATCGACGGCAGCGCGACGTTCACGATCGTTCCGTCGAGAACGATCATCAGGTCTCCCAGGCACAGCACGTACAGCGCCAGCCACCGGGTGCGGCTATCCATGGTCATCAGCCGGCTCCTTTCATTTCTCGGCCGTTCGGAAACCTAGACTGAGCGGCAGAACTAGTGGTAGGCGTGCACGACGGCATGGCCCCGGCCGCGCGCGATCAGGTAGCGGTTGGCCGGGAACGCAGCCACGCCTGCGACCACGAGCGATCCGGCGAGGCTGCCCCAGAAGAGGACATCGGTCAGACCGGCCTCCATCGCTCCCGGGATCACGAGGATGATCGCGTTGTCGACGATCTCCATGATCGTGATCGAGATCGTGTCGGCTGCAAACGCCACCGGAATCGCGGCGGCGAGGGCGACGCCGCCTCGGAGGAGGGGAAGCATCGTCAGGGAGTAGCCGAACAGGAACGCGAGGGCGATCGAGAGCGCGATCGTCGCTCCGTTACTCCAGTCGAGCGCCGTGCCGATGACCATCCCGAGCACTTCGCCGATCGCGCAGCCGGTGAGACAGTGGACGGTTGCGGAGAAGGCGAGGCGGTTCAGCGACTGCTCGCCGTGATGCGCCGTCACGACTTGACGAGTCGCCCTACGGCTTCCATCAGCTCGTCGAGCCGGCCCGCCTGCGTGTCGCCTTCGCTTCCGACGACGCAGTGGCGCACGTGGTCGTCGAGGAGCTTCAGTGCCACGCTCTCAGTCGCGCTCTGCACGGCGTTGATCTGGGTGAGGACATCGATGCAGCAACGGTCCTCCTCGACCATCTTGGCGATCCCCCGCACTTGACCCTCGATCCGTGCGAGCCGCTTGAGCACCGCTTCCTTGTCCTCCGAATAGCCGGGGGTCTGCGAGTTCATGCTGGGGACTGTAACATACCCCCATGGGGTATCCAACAAGGAGGTCTTCGTGAGCGTGCAGGAGTTGAGCTACACCGTTGCGGGCATGAGCTGCGCCCACTGCACGGCGGCCGTGACCGAAGAGGTGGAGCAGGTCTCCGGCGTCTCCGCCGTCGAGGTCGACCTCGAGACGAAGCTCGTGGTGGTGCGGGGCGAGGGCGTCTCCGACAACGCGGTCCGCGAGGCGATCCGCGAAGCGGGGTACGAGGCCGCTTGAGCCAGCGCAGCACGTTTCCCGAACGGCTGGAGCTCCCGATCGAGGGAATGACGTGCGCATCCTGCGCGACGCGGATCGAGAAGCGGCTGAACAAGCTCGAAGGCGTCGAAGCGACAGTCAACTACGCAATGGAGAACGCGGCGGTTCTTTTCGATCCGCTGCGCGTGGCGCCGGAGGATCTGATCGCTGCCATCGAGGCGGCCGGCTACCAGGCGAGGCTGGCGGCGGACGAGCCTGTGCAAGTGGACGAGGACCCGACCGCGCCGCTGCGGCGGCGGCTGATCGTCTCGGCGCTCCTGTCGCTTCCGGTGCTCTTGCTGGCGATGATCGAGCCGCTCCAGTTCGACAACTGGCAGTGGCTCTCGCTCCAGCTCGCGACGCCTGTCGTGCTCTGGGGCGGCTGGCCCTTTCACAAGGCCGCCTGGCTGAACCTGAAGCACGGCACGGCGACGATGGACACGCTCATCTCGGTTGGCACGCTCGCCGCGTGGGGGTGGTCGGTCGTGGCGCTCTTCTTCCTGGACGCCGGCGATCCGAGTATGCGCATGCCGTTCGACCTGGTCGTCGGCCGGGACGAGAGCGCGGGCCAGATCTATCTCGAGGTCGCCTCCGTGGTGACCGTTTTCATACTCGCGGGACGCTATTTCGAGGCCCGCGCAAAGAGGCGTGCCGGCGCCGCGCTCGAGGCGCTGCTGGAGCTCGGCGCAAAGGAAGCGAACGTCCTCGACGACCAGGGAGTGGAGCGGCGCGTCCGGGCCGAGGATCTACTGGTCGGAGATCGGTTCGTGGTTCGTCCCGGCGAGAAGCTGCCGACCGACGGCGTCGTCGAGGAAGGCCACTCCGCGATCGACAGGTCACTGCTCACAGGGGAGAGCGTGCCGGTGGAGGTCGCGCCGGGCGATGCAGTCGTCGGTGCGACCGTGAACGTGGGCGGACGCCTCATCGTTCGCGCCACCAAGGTCGGCGCCGACACCGCTCTCGCTCAGATCGCGCGGCTCGTGACCGAGGCGCAGTCCGGGAAGGCTGCCGCGCAACGGCTTGCGGATCGCGTCTCCGGAGTCTTCGTGCCGATCGTGATCGCGATCGCGCTTGCGACACTCGCCTTCTGGCTCGGCGCCGGCGCGGGCGCCGCGTTCGCGTTTTCGGCCGCCGTCGCGGTTCTGATCATCGCCTGCCCCTGTGCTCTCGGGCTCGCGACGCCGACCGCTCTGCTCGTTGGCACCGGCCGAGGCGCGCAACTGGGCATCCTGATCCGTGGGCCCGAGGTGCTCGAGTCCACGCGTCAGGTGGACACGATTCTGCTCGACAAGACCGGGACCGTCACGACCGGGAGGATGACGCTCGCAGAGGTCGTTCTCGCTCCTGGTGTCGACCGCCGAGAGGCGCTGCATCTCGTCGGTTCGCTCGAGCACGCCTCCGAGCATCCGGTGGGCCGCGCGATCGCAGCCGCGGCGGCTGAAGACTCGTCTCTCTCCCAGCCGGAGAGCTTCAAGAACCGAGAGGGTCTCGGCGTCGAAGGCGTTGTCGACGGCCACGCGCTGGTCGCCGGCCGCCCGTCCCTCCTGGAGGAGTGGGGCGTGGAGCTTCCGCAGGCCCTGATCGAGGCGCGGCGCCGCGCCGAGGCGGAGGGAAAGACAGCGGTCGCGGCCAGTTGGGATGGCTCGGCGAAGGCGCTCTTCGTCGTCTCCGACCTGGTGAAGCCAACGAGTCGCGAGGCGCTCTCCCGCTTGAAGGCGCTCGGCCTTCGTCCCATCTTGCTCACCGGCGACAACGAGCCGACGGCCAGGGCGGTTGCGCAGGAAGTAGGGATCGCCGAAGTCATCGCCGAGGTACTGCCGGGCGAAAAGGCCGACGTCGTCAAGCGCCTTCAGGCGGAAGGCCGTGTCGTCGCGGTGGTCGGTGACGGCGTGAACGACGCGCCGGCGCTTGCGCAAGCAGATCTCGGGCTCGCAATCGGAACCGGAACCGATGTCGCGATCGAGGCGAGCGACCTCACGCTCGTAACCGGCGACCTTCGCACCGCGTCAGACGCGATCCGCCTCGCCCGCCGGACGCTCGCGACGATCAAGGCGAACCTCTTCTGGGCCTTTGCCTACAACGTCGCGGCGATCCCACTGGCCGCCGCGGGGCTCCTCAACCCGCTGATCGCGGGCGGAGCGATGGCCCTCTCGAGCGTCTTCGTCGTTTCGAACTCGCTGCGCCTGCGGCGCTTCCGCGCCGAGCGCGCCTCGTAGACTCAGGAGCATGGCCCGCACCCGCTTCGCCCCGAGCCCGACCGGCTCGCTTCACCTCGGCAGCGCACTCTCCGCCGTCGCGAACCGGCGACGGGGCGACTGGTTCCTGCTTCGGATCGACGACACCGACCGCGCACGTGAGGTCGCGGGCGCGGTCGACGAGATCCTCGCCGACCTCGAGTGGATCGGCGTCACCTGGAATGACGGCCCGATTCGCCAGAGCGAGCGCGCGGAGCGGCACCGCGAGGCCGCCGCGGCGGTGGGGGAGCCCGATGCAGAGGGCTTCATTCGCTTCGGGCGCACGACCCTTCTCCGGCCGGACGGCAGCCCGACGTACCACCTGGCGAGCGTCGTCGACGACCATGACTTCGGCATCACGCATGTCGTTCGCGGCGCCGACCACCGGGCGAACACCGAGCTTCAGCAGGAGCTCTCTCGCGCGCTCGGCTTCGAGCCGCCCGAGTATGTGCACCACGGTCTGCTGCTCGGCCCCGACGGGAAGAAGCTCTCGAAACGGGCGGGCGCTCCGACGCTCGCCGGCTACCGCGAAGCAGGGGTACCCGCGGAGGCGGTGCGCGCCTATCTCGAGGAGCTGGGCGAGCCGGCGCACGACGTCCACCTGGACGAGCCCCGGATCCGCCGCCTCGCGATCGACGCGATCGGGGCGCTCAGCGACGAGGAGCTTGCGGCTCGCGCCGGCGCGCCGCCTCAGCTGGCGCTGGCACTGCGAGGCGCCCGCGATCTCGTCGAGGCCCGTACGATGGCCGAGTCCATCCTGGAGCCGCAGCCCGTGACTCTGCCGGAAGCTGCGCGACCGACGCTGGAGCGGTTCGCCGAGCTGCGGGCGAGCGGGCTCGATGGCAAGGACATCGTGCGCGAGCTGAAGGCTGTCGGTGGCGACCTAAAGTCTCTGCGGCTCGCGCTGACCGGCGTCGAGCGCGGGCCCGAGCTGTGGACGGTGATCGCAGCGCTGCCGCAGGAGGAGGCGCTTCGGAGGGTGGATGCGGCTCTATAGCACCCTCGCCCGCGACGTCGTCGACTTGCCTCAGGCGCCCGGGCCGATCGGAATGTACGTCTGCGGCCCGACCGTCTACGCGCGAGCGCACATCGGCAACGCGCGTCCGTACGTGATCGCGGTCTGGTACAAGCGCTGGCTGCGCGAGCGCGGCTACGACGTGACGCTCGTCCACAACATCACGGACGTCAACGACAAGATCTACGAGGCGGCGCCCGGGGCGAGCGCGGCGCGCGCCGAGGAGGCGACGCGCTGGTACCTCGAGGACACCGGCCGCTTCGGCCTCGACGAGGTCGACCACTGGCCGAAGGCGACCGAGACGATCGACGAGATCATCGCCTTCATCGTCGACCTGATCGAGCGCGGCTACGCCTACGAGGTCGACGGCGACGTCTACTTCCGCGTCCCGCGCTGGGAGGAGTACGGCCGCCTCTCCGGGCAGAAGCCGGATCAGGTCGAAGAGCAGGAACCGAACCTGCGCAAGGAAGACGCGCGCGACTTCGCGCTCTGGAAGGCGAACAAGCCAGAGGAGGACACCTGGTGGGACTCGCCCTGGGGTCGCGGCCGGCCCGGCTGGCACATCGAGTGCTCGGCGATGGCGGAGAAGCTGCTGGGTCCCGTGTTCGAAATCCACGGCGGCGGGCTCGACCTCGTGTTCCCGCACCACGAGAACGAGCTCGCGCAGTCACGCGCGCTTGGTCACGAGTTCGCGAAGATCTGGATGCACAACGGGATGCTCCGGTTCACCGGCGAGAAGATGTCCAAGTCGGTCGGCAACATCGAGTCGATCCAAGAGGTGCTGGACGAGTGGGGCCGCGAGACGGTGCTCGTCTTCTTCCTGACCGCGCACTGGCGCAGCCCCATCGACTTCTCCGAGGAGACGATGGCGGCCGCCCAGGCTCAGTGGCGGAGCTTCCAGCAGGCGATCTACGAGAACCGGGATCCGGCTCCCGCGGTCGGTTGGGACGCGTTCGAGGCGGCTCTCGACGACGATTTCAACACCGCACAGGCCCTCGCGGTGCTCCACGAGTGGCGGGCGGCGAGCCAGCTCGAGCTTCTCCAGCGCGGGCTCGAGGTCTTTGGGCTCGGCTTTGTCCCGGAACCGCCTCCGGAGGACGTGAACGCGCTCGTCGCGGAGCGCGAAGCCGCGCGTGCCGCGAAGGACTTTGCGGCCTCGGACGACCTGCGCGACCGGATTGCCGAACGCGGGTGGGTCGTTCAAGACACGCCAGCGGGCTCGGTCCTCGTCCCGAAGTGACGCGGGAGCTCGTTTACGGCCGCAGACCGGTCCGGGAGGCGATCCGTGGCCCGCGGGAGGTGCTGGAGGTGTGGGCGACCGAGCGCGCGCTCAACGCCGAGCCCTGGCTGCACGACGTCCCGCGCGTCCACGTCAAGCCGGACCGCGAGATCGGCGAAGCGGCCGAGACGCGCGACCACCAGGGCGTGATCGCCTGGTGCGAGCCGTACCGCTACGCCGACGCCCACGAGCTCGCAGGGGTCGAGCGGCCACTGCTCGCCTGCCTCGACCAGGTCACGGATCCACGCAATCTCGGCGCCGTGATCCGGAGTGCGGAGGGAGCGGGGGCGACCGGTGTGATCGTGCCGGCGCATGGCTCCGCACGCGTGACGGCCGCGGTCAGCCGTGCCTCGGCGGGCGCCGTCGAGCATCTGCCGGTGGCCGTCGTGCCCAACCTCGCCCGCTATCTGAACGAGATCAAGCGCGGCGATCTCTGGATCTACGCGGCCTCGGCGGAGGCCGAGCAAGACATGTGGAGCGCCGACCTCACCGGCGGCCTCGCCCTCGTCTTCGGCGCGGAGGGGAAGGGAGTGCGGCCGCTCGTGCGCCGCGCCTGCGATGCGGCGGTCTCGATCCCACTCGCCGGGGAGGTCGAGTCGCTCAACGTCAGTGTCGCGGCGGCGCTCCTCCTGTACGAGGCACGGCGGAGACGCCGAGATGGCTGAGCCCACCCTCTACCTCTTCGACGGCCACAACCTGTTGCATGCGGGGGCGTTTGCCGACCAGCGGGAGCTGACCGACGCACTCGCCTCGTTCGTCGCCATGAAGGGAGCGCGCGGGGTGGTCGTGTGGGACGGCGCTGGATCAGACGCTCAGATCGGCCCGCTTGCGGTTCGCTACGCGCCGCATGCCGACGCAGTGCTCGAGCGGCTCGCCGCAGAGCACCGGGCCACCGAAGAGGTCTGTCTCGTCTCGTCCGACTTCGCCGTGCGCGGCACCTCGGGACAGGAGGTCCAGAAGCGATCTTCGCGGTCGTTCCTTGGTGACCTGGAGTCGCCTCGGCACTCCGAGTCGCACGGCTCCCGCCTCGGTGACGCGCTCGACGCCGAGACGCGGGCACGGCTCGAGCGGCTCCGCCGCGGCGACGCCTGAGACACGAACGTACGTTCCTAGCAGATTCGGTCCATTGCAAAGCACTTGTAACTTGCGGTTCCTGTTGCTATCTTCTGCCTCAACCTAAGGGTGAGAGTTAAGCGTCCGGCACGGCGGCCGCCTCGACTCTTTCCCGCTCTAATCCAGGAGATCGCGAATGTCCGCTCATCCCGCCACGGTCGCCAAGTCGGCCCAGAAGGCTCAACGAGAGCTTGAGGATTTGCAGCTGGTGATGAGGGCGCGCAACGGCAGCGAGGTCGCGCTCGACACGTTGATGCGCCGGTACACGGGCTTTGTCCGGCTCAAGGCGAGCTCCTACTTCCTCGCCGGAGGTGACTCCGAGGACCTCATTCAGGAGGGGCTTGTCGGTCTCTATAAGGCGGTGCGGGACTTTCGCGCCGACAAGGAGACGTCGTTCCGCAGCTTCGCCGAGCTCTGCGTGACGCGGCAGATCATCACAGCGATCAAGACGGCGACGCGGTTCAAGCACCAGCCGCTGAATCAGTACATCTCCTTCAGCCACACGCCGGCCGGCCAGGACAACGACGGTGAGTGCACGCTCGGAGACGCGCTTCCAGGCCCGACGACAAACGACCCGTCGGTCTGCGTGATCTCGACGGAGGAGCTGCAGAGCCTCGTCTTTGCGCTCGGCACCGGCCTCTCGCGGCTCGAGGCTGATGCGCTCAGGTGCTACCTCGAGGGCCTTTCCTACGAGGACATGGCGGTCGAGCTGGGCTGCGACTGCAAGACGATTGACAACGCACTCCAGCGGGTCAAGCGCAAGATCCTGGCCCACCAGAAGACGCGCGAGGTTCTGAGCTAGGCACGAGTACGATTCCGGCACAGCGCCGGAGTAGCTCAGCTGGTAGAGCAAGCGATTTGTAATCGCTAGGTCGTGGGTTCGAGTCCCGCCTCCGGCTCCAGAACGTGAGAAGCCCCGCCCTCTCCGTTGCAGAGGGCGGGGCTTCGGTTTCAGATCAGGAGCCTGCGAGCAGGTTGCTGTCGAAGAAGCCGACGACGCGGCGCTCGTATTCCTTCGGCTGGTCGCGGATGCCGCCGACGTGCTTGGCGGTCGGCATCGCCCAGATCTGCTTCGAGTTGCTGGCCGCGAGCTCGTAGTACTTCTTGCTCATGTGCTCGATGTTGCCGCCGTTCGGTGCCCAGATCACGAAGAGCGGCTGCTTGATCTTCGGAGCGACGTCGGTCAGGTTCGGGGGCGGGGCGGTGCTGGAGAAGATGGCCGTTCCAGCCGTCATGAACAAGAACCCCGGCGCGTTCAACACTCGTTCCAGACCGTGGAACTCCTCCAGTTGCTCGCTCATCTGCCGGGTGCCGGCCCCTTCGGAGACGACGGCGGCGAGCTCGTCGGTCTCCGAGGCGGCCTCGAGCATCAGCTCGCCGCCGACGGAGAGGCCGATCCCGCCGATCCTGCCCGGGTCGACGTCGGGCCGCGTCTTCAGGAACTCGATCGCGGCGAGGATGTCCTTGTCCGCACCCCAGCCGAGCAGGTTGCTGTCGCCTTCGCTTTTGCCCTCACCGCGGCGGTCGAAGAGCAGGACGCCGTACCCGTGGCCGGCGAGCATGCGGGCGTGTGCCTGCGAGCCGCTGCGGCCCGGGAAGGCGATCACGGCGGCGCCGTTCTTCGAGGGCACGTACCAACCCTGAAGCTCGAGTCCGTCGCTCGTCCTGAACGAGACGTTCTCGTGTGCGACGCCGAGGTTCGCTGCAGGCACGGTCTGCCGCATGACGTGGGTGATGATGTAGCTGAATCCGAGCGGCGCGATGGTCGCGTACGCCAGGACCGGTGCGACGATGGCGATCAGCGCCCTGCGCGTGTACCGCCACCGGCGCCGGTCGTTCAGCTTGCGTGACTGCCAGAGGGTCGCGAGCCCGACTCCGATGAGGGCGAGTCCGGCCGGAAGCACGAGGAGGCCGGTGAAGTCGTCGCCCGACGGCCCGACCGTCATCGTCTCGTAGCCGGCGGAAGCCGCTCCGATGATGAGCGCGAGGAGGCCGACGACCACCGCGATCGTCGCCCGGAGGCCGGCACGGCCACGGCGATACGCCGCCGCTGCGACTCCGAGTGCAGCAAGCTGCACGAGACCACCGGGGAGGTGATCGAGAGCGGAGGTTCCGGGCTCGGGGTGAACGAACGCGTCGTCGGCGACGTGAAGCCCTACGATTGCCATGGCGCCCAGCGCGACGGCCGATTGCCTGGTCAGGTCGAGGCGGGTCGCCCGCAACCTGTCGAACGGTGACTCGCGGCGGAGCTCCTGCGTCGAGGTGTGCGTGGTGACCTGCATCGTTGGGTCTCCAATTCGAAAGAGGGAGTCGCCGGCGGCGCTGCGTTGTGCTGTCGCGCCGCCGGCGGAGGGGTGGTTCGTTAGCCGGCCGGGGCGGGCGCCGGGGCCTCGGGGGCCTTCGGAGCCGGCTCCTGCTCGAGGCGGGGGAGCCACTCGAGCCACTTCGGCAGGTACCAGTTGCGGTCGCCGAGGAGCTTCATCGTCGCCGGCAGGAGCACCGCGCGGATCAGCGTGGCGTCGATCAGGACTGCGGCTGCGAGGCCGATGCCCATCTCCTTCATGTCGATCACCGGCAGCAGGGCGAACACCGAGAAGGTGCCGACCATGACGACGGCCGCGCTGGTGACGACGCCGGCCGACGACTTGATGCCGTGGGCGACAGCGTCCTCGTTCGAGAGGCCGCGGTCATACGCCTCGCGGACGCGGCTCAGGATGAACACGTGGTAGTCCATCGAGAGCCCGAACAGGATCACGAACAGGAACATCGGCAACCAGGGCGTGATGCCGCCGTTGGACTGGAAGCCCAGGAGGCTCTCGCCCCAGCCCCACTGGAACGTCGCGACGAGGATCCCGTACGCAGCGCCCACGGAGAGCAGGTTGAGGATGATCGCCTTGATCGCGACCACGAGCGAGCGAAACGAGGCCAGCAGGATCAGGAAGGCGAAGATGAGGACGAAGCCGAAGACGAGCGGTGCCGTCTTCGCCATCTTTGCTTCCCAGTCCTTGTCCAGCGCGGTCGTACCCGTGACCGCGTACTCGACGCCGTCAACCTGCCCGACGGTCGAGGGCAGAACGTCGTCCCGCAGGGTGGCGAGCGCCGCCTGCGAGGCCGAGTCGGTGCTCGTCCCGGCGAGCGGGATGGAGACCTGTGCGATGGTGTTGTCGCGGCTCTGCTCGATCTCGATCGGCCCCTTCATCTGGCCGGAGGCGAGCGCCTGCCGCTTGAGCTCGGCGATCGCGTTCTGGACCGGCTCGGAGCGGACATCGGCGGCCTTGATCGCCACGACTGCGGGATCGTTGCCGCCCGGGAACGCTGCGTCGAACTTCTTCAGCGGCTGGATCTCGGGGATCGCGATGTCATCGACGCCCGTCGTCGCCGTGTTCAGCGAGAAGGCGGGCACCGTCAGGGCGATGAGCACGCCGCCGGCGGCGACGAGGGACAAGACCGGCCGGCGAAGGACGCGGTCGAGGATCGCGCCCCAGAAACGGCTCTCGCCGTCCTTGCGCCGGAGGCGGTGCAGGAAGGGGATGCGACCCTTCTCGACCCGGTCGCCGAGTTTGCCGAGAAGCGCAGGCAGCACGGTGAGCGAGCCGATCATCGCGACCGCGACGACCATCATCGTCCCGATCGAGAAGGACATGAACGTCTTGTCGCCGGAGAGGAACATGCCGGCCATGGCGATCAGCACGGTGACGCCCGAGACGAGGACGGCGCGGCCGGAGGTGGCTGCAGCGGCCTCGAGGGCAGCGTGCTCGCTTCGTCCAGCGGCACGCTCTTCGCGTTCGCGCCGGAGGTAGAAGAGCGAGTAGTCGATGCCCACGGCGAGGCCGATCAGCAGG
The DNA here is from genome assembly GCA_045403015.1 of Gaiellaceae bacterium. GTDB lineage: Bacteria > Actinomycetota > Thermoleophilia > Gaiellales > Gaiellaceae > Gaiellasilicea. The sequence continues at coordinate 20,182 of JAXIPI010000412.1, forward strand.
ACCACTTCGCCGATCTGATCGTCGACGGGAACGAACTGGCTCGGAAGCGCGATCAGGGCCGTGGTGGCCATCACCGCGGTGATCGCGAGCAGCAGCGGGACGAGTGCGGCCACGGCTGATCCGAAGACGACGAGCAGGATCAGGAGCGTCAGCGGCAGCGCGACCATTCCGGCGGTCTTGAGCATGCTGTTGAACGCCGCGTCGGTCGCTTTGGTCGTGGTGACGCTGCCGAGCTGGTTGACCTCGAAGCCCGGATGCTGTGCTGCAGTCTTGTTGACGGCGGCTTCGATCTTGTCGATGTAGAGAACGGCCTCGTCGTAGTTGCCGACGGGCTGGTACTGCACCATCGCCGAGTGGCCGTCGTCGGAGACGAGGTCGGCGTGGCCCGCGTCGAGGGCTGAGTCGAGCTTGCGGACCTGCGGAAAGCGCTCGAGCGTCTTCGCGATGTCTGCGATTGCCGCGTTGAACGCCGGATCGTCCGCCTTCAGGGTCTTGGATTGGATCAGGACGATCTCGTCCTGCTCCTCGTCGGCCTGCGGGAAGCCGGCCTCGATGA
>JAXIPI010000454.1:0-6684 GCA_045403015.1 Gaiellaceae bacterium
AGCGCGAGGAGCCACCACGGCCCGACGGTGACGGCGACAAGCGAGAGGATGCCGATCACCGCCTGACTGAAGCGCGGAGCGCGCGCGTCGATCACGGAGGTGTCGCGATACGGATCCGCGGCGCGCGTCATGCTCCGAGGCTACCCAAGCGGATCGAGCTCGCGGGCCTGCTCGCTACCCTGGGGCGCATCGCACGGTTCACTCCCAGACGGCGCACATTTGTGCTCGGCGCCCTCGTGCTTCTCGTTGCCGCTCTCGGGGCTGCGGCGGGTTACTACCTCTACGAGGGTCGCTCCCGCGAAGTCACCGGCTCGTCGACGGAGGAGTTCCTCCCCGAAGAGAACCCTGCCGACACGACCACGGCGGCGACGACCCCACCGGAGCCGTCCCTCGACGCTCAGTGGCCGACGTATGGCCGTGACGTCCAGCGAACGCATGTCTCACCGGCGAAGCACCGGCCGCCCTATCGCCAGGTCTGGATGCACCGGGCGCGGCACTACATCGAATTTCCGCCCGTCGTCGCCTACGACAAGATCTTCGTCGCGCAGCAGCGAGGTCGCTTCTACGCGCTCGACGCGAAGACGGGCAAGCAGCTCTGGACCAAGAACTTCGGCCGCTGCGCAGCAGCCTCGCCGACCGTCTGGCGGGGCGTGGTCTACCAGGTGTTGATGCACGAGCTCCCCTGCCCGAAGCATCAGGCCGGTGCGACGGGCCTGTTGATCGCGATGAACGCGCGCACCGGGCGCGAGCTCTGGAGCTTCCGCCCCGGAGCGATCGAGTCCTCGCCGCTGGTCGTCGACGGCATCATCTATTTCGGCTCGTGGGATCACTACGTCTACGCGATCGACGTCAGGACGAAGAAGGTCAAGTGGCGCTTTCGAACCGACGACCAGGTCGTCGCCGGCCCCGCGTACTCGCACGGCACGATCTACATCCCGTCGAGCAGCGGGCATCTCTATGCGATCAACGCTTGGACGGGAAGGGAGCGCTGGCGTGCCTCGTCGTTCTCGCGCTTCGGGCGTCGCGAGTACTTCTATGCGACGCCCACCGTCGCCTACGGACGCGTCTTCATCGGCAACGCGGACGGTTACGTTTATTCCTACGGAGCGAAGAGCGGCAAGCTCATCTGGGCGCAGCACGCCGGCACCTACGTGTACACGGCAGCAGCCGTGTGGCGCAAGACGGTGTACGTCGGGACGTGGGACGGCTGGGTCGTCGCGTTCGATGCGGCAACCGGGAGGACGCGCTGGCGCCACGACTCACCCGGGGGTGTGTCCGGGGCGCCGACCGTGATGGACGGGCTGCTCTACTACTCGACGCTCGGCGGGTTTGGCGGCAGACACCAGCGGCGCGTCGAGCCCGGCGCCAACCAGACCTTTGCCCTCGACGCCCGGACCGGGGAGCGCGTCTGGACCTTCCCCGACGGCGCCTATTCGCCCGTCGTGGCGGACCGCGATCGGGTCTATCTCGTTGGCCGGACGCGGGTCTACGGCCTCGAGGACAAGAACGCCACCAAGACCGCAAAGCGATAGCGTCCGCGAGGTGCAGCGCTACGCGCCGACCGCGATCGTCCTCGCGCTGCTCGCAGCGACTGCGCTGGCCTTCGTCACCACGCAGCGCCAGAAGCTCGAGCCGAGCCCGGTCGGTCGGATCGCAGTCGATCCCGTCCTGTCGCCGGTGTGCAGGTGCGACAAGCGCACGGCGACGATAGTCATCGGGCTCAGGCGCACGGACACGGTGACACTCGAGCTCGTCTCGAGCGCGGGCACCCCGGTGCGAACGCTCGTCGACCGCGAGCGCTACCGCGCGCGCACCGCGGTGAACGTCGATTGGGACGGCCGGGACGACGATGGCCGGATCGTTCCCGACGGTTCATACCGTCCCCGGCTCACGCTCGAGAGCGGCGCGCGCAGCTTCGTGCTGCGCAACCCGATCCGGCTCGATACCCGCGCGCCGAAGATCACCGTGACGCGAGTCTCGCCGAAGGTCTTCTCACCGGACGGCGACGGCCGCAAGGATCAGGTGGTCGTCCGCTACAGGGTCGACGAGCCTGCGCACGGCATTCTTCGCGTCGACGGCGTGCGCCGCGTGTACACGCTCCGCAAGCCGCTCGAGGGCTCGCTCCCGTGGAACGGGACGCGGAAGTCCGGCCGGCCACTCCCGGCGGGCGTCCACCGGCTCGTCGCGGCAGCAGCAGACGAGGCGGGGAACGTGGGCAAGGCGCCGGCCAGCTTCGTCACCATCCGCTACATCGAGCTCGCTCGAAGCACGATCCCGGTGCTGGCACAGACCCGGTTCGGCGTCCGCGTGAGCACGGACGCGAAGAGCTTCCGCTGGCGGTTCGCAGGCCGGACCGGCATCGGCACGCCCGGGTTGCTCGTGCTCCGAGCGCCGGACGCAGGCCAGTACCAGCTCTTCGTGGACGAGAACGGCCATGGCGCGCGCGCCCGCGTCGTCGTGCGTTCGCGTCAGGTCGCTGCTTCTCGCTCGCCGGCAGCGAGGAGGTAGGCGACCGCGATGCCCGCGAGCGGCCAGACCAGATAGGACGTCTGGAAGACCCGCCCGAGGAAGAGCAGCAGCAGCATCGAGATGGAGAAGCCGGCTGCTCCCAGCCACAGCTCGCGAGAGCGCAGCTGGCCCCAGAGCAGCCAGGCCGTCACCGGGGCCCAGACGAGGAGCACGAGGAGCGCGAACGGATAGGGGTCGAAGCGGTCGTCGATCACGCCGGCCCGGACGAGGAGCGCCGAGAGTCCGTACCCGACGATCCGATACGTGCCCGCCCCGTAGGCGATCGTGTCGTCCCAGAGAGCGCCCGGATCGGCGATGAGGAACGGGAGCGCTCCGGCGAGCAGCACGCCGCCGAACGCCGCCCCGGCTCGAACGGCGGTTGTCCGGGACCCTCCGCGGACGATCAGCATCACCACCAGGAAGGGCAGCGCTACGAGCGCGAACTGCTTGAGCAGCACGGCAGCGGCGAGCAGGCTCGCGGCCCAGACCCAGCGAGAGCGCGCCGCGAGAGCGAACGCGAGGACGAGGCAGAGGACGCTCGGCGCGTCGGCCGTCCCGAACCACACCGCCTTGATCGCGAGCGGATTTGCCGCCAGCGCGGTGCCGACCGCGAGCCGCCATGCGAACGGGGCGGGGAAGAGCAGCGCAGCCGGAAGCAGCGCGAGCGTGGCGAGCAGCACGAACAGCCTGTAGTCGTCGAACGGCGCCGGCAGCAGCCGCCACGCGGCGGCGGTCAGCACGGTGCCCGGGAAGTACGCGAAGTGGTCGAGCGCGACCTGCCGGCGCCCACCTTCCCCCGCCGCCGGATACCAGCGTTCGAGCCCGGTGTCCCGGTAGTCGTGACCGTACGGATTCTCGCCGTCGAGGACGAGGTCGCCCGCGATGTCGATCTGGTACGTCGAGTCGTTCACGTGGTACCAGGGGGCGGTGGCGTCTCGGAGCCCAACCTGCAGCAGAACAGCCGGGACGACGAGCAGCGAGACGACGACGGCGCAGAGTACGACCGCCCACCAGCGGCGCCAACGGTCGGCGCTCCAGGCAACAGCGCCCGCAAGCGCGACGAGCAGCGCCGCGAACATCGCCGCCGTCCGCGGAACGTCGGGATCCCAGTCGCGGCCTGCGGCCCGGACGAGCGGGCCGAGCACGCCGTGCGGATCCATCGTGGGCGGAGCAAAGGGCCAGGCGCCCGATCCCAGGTCGGGCACGGCGACGATCGTGACCACACCGAGCGTCCCGAGCAGCGCCCAGACGGCCGGGCGGGGGATCGTCATCAGGTGAGAGCGGGTTCGGGAGACGGCGCGATTGTCGCAACCTCCTCGGTCGGCTGGTCACGCGAGATGAGGTAGCCGGTTGCGATTGCGAGCGCGAGCCAGGTGATCGGATCCTCAAAGAAGCCGCTGTAGAAGAGCGAGTGCACGAACAGGGCGATCAGCGTCGCGGCGAGCGTCAGCCCCAGCGCGGCGTCCTGGCGCCGGACGGCTTCGATCAGGAGCGCCGCGGCGACGAGGAGGGCGACATAGAGGAGCAGCCCGACCGCGCCCAGCTCCGCAGCGACGGTCACCGGCGTCGCATGCGAGACGAAGTTGGGCTTCGGCCCCGAGCGTTCGGACAGCTGCTGGCTGGCCAGCGGCTGCGACCCGATCCCGACGCCCGCCACTGGATGCTCGGCGAAGACGCGCGCCGTGAGCTCGACGCGCCGCGAGCGGTCGCTCGTCGCTCTTCGCACCGAGGTGTCGAGCGCTTCGTTGACGACCAGAGCGGTGCCCACGAGGAGGAGCGCGGCCGTGCCCACCGCGACGGCCTGCCGGATGCCCCGGTTACCCGCGATCGCCGCGATCGCCAGCAAGGCGACGAAGAGCGCGGCGAGACTGGACTGCGAGTAGGAGTAGTAGAGTCCGGTCCAGAGCAATGCGATCAGGGCGACCGCCGGCAGCAGTGGCACGCGGCGGAACCACACGGCGACGACGACCACGACGATTCCGAGCACGACATGCCGTCCGTAGAGGCTCGGATCGCGGAAGAGCGACGTGACCCGGAAGATGGGCGCATACGTGTTCGCGACCTCCAGGTTCGGCGCGAAGAAGAGCAATTCGTGGGTGAGCGCCTGCCAGATCCCGATCACGGCGAACAGCGTCCCCAGCGCAACCGCGATGATCGCGAGCACCCGCGGCAGCCAGGGTGGGAACGGAGCGCGGGCGACGACCGCGACGAGGGCGGTGAAGGGGAGCAGGAAGAACGCCAGCGTCGTCGTTCCCGCCTCGAGATCGCTCGTCCAGAGGAGCGACGAGGCCGCAAAGGCGGTGAAGGCCGCTGCCGGCAGGGCGGCGAGCATCGGCAGCGCCGGGACGTCGTTCTCCCGCACGACACGGACGATCAGCGCCAGGCAGGCGGCCCCCAGCACGCAGTAGAGAGGTAGCAGCCGCCCGAGCTCGCCGCTGTTCCCGACCCGGAGGAAGAAGCGTGCGTCGGGGTCGACGTCGAGCGGCAGGCGAAAAGGCGCTGCTGCGAGTACCAGCGGCGTGGTCGCGGCCGGCCAGCGGACGAGTGCGGCGGTCCCGAGAATGAGCACGATCAACCCTGCTCCGGCGGCGAGGATCTTGAATGGCCCGACCGTCAGGTTTGTCCCGCCGTCGCCGGAGAGCGACCAGATCAGCCCCGCCTCGGCGCAGGCCAGGAGCGCGAAGCCTGCGAGGAGCACGAGCCGTGTCCGCGCCAGCAGCACGAGCGCGGCGCCGAGTGCCCCGAGCACGGCCGCAAGTTGGGCGGTGTCAGCATGGTCCATCGAAAGGTGCGGTACGTGGGGAGCCTAACCGTGATACCACTCCCCGCGATGATCGAGGCTTGGAAGCGCGTGCTCGTGCTGGCCCCCCACACGGACGACGGTGAGTTCGGCTGCGGGGGCACGATGGCCCGTCTCGTCGAGTCGGGGGTCGAGGTCCACTACCACGCGTTCTCGATCGCGACGCGTTCGCTGCCGGAGGGGTTCGCGCCGGACACGCTTGCCCGCGAGGTACGCGAGGCGACGGGCGAGCTCGGCATCCCGGATTCGCAGCTCGCCGTCCACGATTTCGACGTGCGCACGTTCCCGGAGCGGCGGCAGGACATCCTCGAGCTCCTCGTCTCGCTGTGGGAGGACCTGAAGCCGGATGCCGTCTTCCAGCCGTCGCACCATGACGTCCACCAGGATCACCAGACGATCGCTCAGGAGGGCCTGCGTGCCTTCAAGCGCACGACGGTGCTCGGATACGAGATTCCGTGGAACAACTTCGAGTTCTCGTATGCCGCGTACTTCGCGCTCGAGCAGCGGCACGTCGAGCGCAAGGTCGCTGCGCTCGCCAAGTACGCCTCGCAGCAGCACCGCCGCTACGCCAATCCGGAGTACGTCTGGAACCTCGCCCGCGTGCACGGGATCAACGTCAACCGCGAGTTCGCCGAGGTCTTCCAGGTCTACCGGCTCGTCGCCTAGTCCCCCTCCGCTGTCGGTGTCTGCGGCAGGGCGCGGTAGGTGACGTAGACGAGCGGCGTGTCCGGCTCGCGCTCTTCCTCCGGCTTGCGGCGTGCACGCAGCCACTGCACGACGAGCTCCGAGAGCTCGTCGACCTCCTCGCGCGTTGCGTAGACCATCCAGCCGCCGATGAACGCCGTCTCGCGCCACTCGTCGCTGTGCTCGTCCTCGCCGCGGGCGTGGATATACCGGCGGATCGCGTCCTCGTCCCGCCCGAGCATCGTGCTCTCGAGCTGGGCGACTGCGGCCTCGTACTCGGGATCTTCGGCCGGCGCCGAGGAGATCAGGCCGACGGTCTGCGGCTCGCGCTTCCACCACCGCTCGCGTCCCTTGCGTCGGTCGAGATCCTCGACGATCAGCCCGACGGCCGCGAGCGCACGCAGGTGGTAGCTCGTCGCCCCGCTCGACTCGCCCAGCTCGCGCGCCAGGATCGACGCGGTGGCGGGGCCGTCGCTGAGCGACTCCAGCATTCTCAGGCGCAGCGGGTGCGCGAGCGCCCGCACTTCCCGGGCGCCCAGCGAGCGAGAGGGCAGGAGCGAGGGCTTCATCGCCACAGACCATAAAGCCGCTGGCGGCACAGGGGAATTAGAGACGACTACGAATCTGTAGGATTTAGCCGTGGCTAAATTTACGCGCCGACGGCTGCTCGCGGGGGCCGCTCCGCTCGTCGC
>JAXIPI010000213.1:0-6156 GCA_045403015.1 Gaiellaceae bacterium
ACGCGCGCGGGCTGCGCAGCGGCCGCCGTGCCGACGAGCACAGCGGCGAGGAGCAGACCGGTGAGCAAGCGCCTCATAGGAAGGTGTACACCGGAACCCCGTCCGAGGGTCCCGGATAGGCTCATTGAAGTATGGACCTCCAGCATGTTCTTGTCGTCGGCGCGGGTCAGATGGGCGGTGGCATCGCACAGGTTGTCGCCGCCTCCGGCCGTCAGGTCTCGCTCTACGACGCCTTTCCCGGCGCGACCGAACGTGGCCTGGCGGCGATGCGCAAGAGCCTCGAGAAGCTGGCCGAGAAGGGCGGCGCCGACCCGGACGAGGTGCTCGGGCGGGTGGCCGCCGTCGACGAGCTCGTGTCCGCCGACCTGATGATCGAGGCTGTCGTCGAGGATGCAGCGGTGAAGGAGGACCTCTTCCGCCGCGCGGACGGGATCCTTCCAGCCGGCGCGATTCTCGCCTCGAACACGTCCTCGATCCCGATCACCTCGCTCGCGGCCGTGACCGACCGGCCCGACCGCGTGATCGGGATGCACTTCTTCAATCCGGTACCGGTGCTGAAGCTCGTGGAGGTGATTCGTGCAGTCCAGACCTCCGACGAGACGGCCGCGGCGATCACGAAGCTGGCCGAGGATCTCGGCAAGGTGCCCGCCCAGGCCAACGACTTCCCGGGCTTCGTCTCGAACCGGATTCTGATGCCGTTCATCAACGAGGCCGCGTACGCCGTGCTGGAGGGCGTTGCCGAGCCGGAGGCGATCGACACGATCGCGAAGCTCGGTTTCGCGCACCCGCTGGGGCCGTTGGCGCTCGCCGACCTGATCGGGCTGGACACCTGCGTCGCGATCATGGACGTGCTGCACGAGGGGCTCGGCCACCCGAAGTACGCGCCGTGCCCGCTGCTGCGCCAGTACGTGCAGGCCGGCCGGCTCGGCCGGAAGTCGGGCAGCGGCTTCTACGAGTACGGCTAGATCGATGGACGAACGACTGCGTGCGTGGCTCGAGGCGGAAGCGGGCGACGACGAGACGTTCGTCGAGACTGCCTTCCGGATCGTTTTGCGACGTCCGCCGGACGAGGAGGCGCGGGCGCGAGCACTCGAGAAGCTTGCGGCGGGAACGCTCTCGCGGACGACACTGCTGCACGAGCTGGCGACCGCCCCGGAGTCGGAGCGCGTGCGCCTGCTCGACGACGGGGTCGCGTTCGCGCGGGGCGCGCTTGCGCGCGGCGAGCGCCCTCGCTGGCTGCAGGGTCCGCCGGGGACCGACGAACGGGTGATCGAGCTGCCCTGGGTCCTGGCGCGGCTGCGAGGCGATCGTGCACTCGAGGTCGGTTACGCGTTTGCCGAGGCTCCGTATCTCGCCGCGCTGCTGCAGGCAGGCTTCGAAGGGCTGACGGGAGTCGATCTCGCCGAGGCGGACGTCCCAGGCATGACCACCGTCCAGGCCGATGTCCGCGAGCTTCCCTTCGAGAATGGGGTCTTCGATCTCGTGCTGTGTGTCTCGACGCTCGAGCACGTCGGCGCCGACAACAGCGGCTACGGGCTGGAGGCCGAGGATGAGAGCCCCTCCTCGCGACTCACTGCGCTACGCGAGCTGCGGCGGGTGCTCGCTCCGAGTGGGCGGCTGCTGATCACGGTTCCGTGTGGCGAGCCCGCCGACTACGGCTGGTTTTGGCAGGACGATGTGCGTGGCTGGACCCGCCATTTCACGCGCGCCGGCTTCTTCGTCGAGGAGCAGGAGGTCTATGAGCTGACCAACGCGGGCTGGCGCTCGTCGCCCGAGCTCGTGTCGGAGGGGCTTCGTTACGGCGACCGTGGCCCGGCAGCATCCGCGGTGCTCTGCGCAGAGTTGTCACCGCGCCGCTTGCGGCGGCTGCTTACGCCGAGCGGAATCGAGCGTACGGCGCGGCGCCGGGCCCCCCGCTCCGTGCGCCGGTTTGCGTGATATCACCCGTTCAGGGTAGGTCCTACTCAAGCATCGGACCTAGCTGCCGATACAACAGTTGATAAGCACTCGATCCGGGGGGAACGATGCGACTGTTGCTGGTAGACGACGATTCGGGATTCCGCGCCCTGTTGCGCACGACCTTTGAAGACGTCGAGGTCGACGTTGACGAGGCCGGAAGCGCTGCCGAGGCCGAGCAGCGGATCTCCGCCGACCGGCCGGACGTCATCGTGCTCGACGTCGGCATGCCGGGCATGGACGGTCTCGCGTTCTGCCGCGAGCTGAAGGAAAGCCCCGACACGAGGGCGATTCGCATCGTCTTGCTGACCGGGATGGACGACGTGGAAGACGTCGCCGGCGCCGCCGGCGCGGACGCGTTGCTCCTGAAGCCCTTCCGGCCGCTCGAGCTCCTCACCGTCGTCGAGCGCCTCGCCGGTACGGTCGCGGGCGCTCCGATGCGGAGCCCGAAGGGTCGCTCCGAAGAGGAGCAGCTCGTCTTGTATGCACGCGACCTGCGCCACCTTGTCGAGATCGAGCGGGCGCAGCGCGGCCTGCTGGAGAGCGCGTACAAGGAAACGGTCTCCGCTCTCGCCAGCGCCTTGGGGACCAAGGACACCGGCACGCGCCAGCACTCACAGCGCGTGCAGCGGTACGCGCTGCAGCTTGCCACGGCGATCGATCCGACCCTCGCCGCCGACCCCGCGCTCGAGTACGGCTTCCTGCTTCACGACATCGGCAAGATCGGCGTGCCCGACCAGATCCTGCTGAAGCCGGGCGCCCTCAACGAGGCGGAGTGGCGCGTGATGAAGGCGCACACCGTCCTCGGCGCGCAGATGATCGGCGGCGTCGCCTTCCTGCAGGAGGCGGGAGTCGAGATCGTTCGGTCGCACCACGAGCGCTGGGACGGGAACGGCTACCCGGATGGGCTCGCCGGCGAGGAGATTCCGATCGGCGCCCGGATCTTCGCCGTGGCGGATGCCATCGACGCGATCACGAATCACAGGCCGTACCGCGAGGCCCGCAGCTGGCGGGACTCCCGGCGCGAGATCGTCGAGCAACGGGGAAAGCAGTTCGATCCCCAGGTGGTCGACGCGTTCCGCGACCGCGAGCACGTGCTGCACGAGATCCGCAGAGAGTTCCTCGCCGTCGCCTGACGAGCGGTAGGGCGAGCACCACCACGAGACGCCTGCCCCCGCCATAGCGGCTGCGTGCCGAGGTCCCTACAGTCGAGGCATGGCTCACCGCATGCTGACAACCTCCTTCTGGCTCCGCTCGGCGCGGGAGACGGTGTACGCACTCGCGTCGTTGCCGCTTGGCGTCCTCTGGTTCTCGGTCGTCGTGACGATGCTTGCGCTCAGCGCGGGACTCGCGATCACGATCGTGGGCCTGCCCCTGTTGCTGCTCACGCTCGGACTCGTGCGCTTCGCCGCGGCACTGGAGCGCCGGTGGGTGGAACTGGCGCTCGGCGAGCAGCTGCCGGCGGCCGCCGCTCGGCCTGGGCTGCGTGGACCGGAGCCGTGGTGGCGGCGCCTCTGGGCGCTCGTCTCCGAGGTGGCGGTATGGCGCGAGGTCCTCTATCTCCTTCTCCTGCTGCCGGCCGGGATCGTCCTTTTCGTCGCAGCTGTGACCATCTGGTCGGTCGCGCTTACGGGCGTGACGGCACCGCTCTGGTACTGGGCGGTTCCCGACGCCGATTTCCTCTGGAACGGCAATTCGTTCGACCATCCGCTCGAGTTCGCCGGGACGTTTGCAGTCGGGGTGGTCGCACTGCTGGGGGCGCCGTGGGTCGTGCACGGTCTCGTCCGCGCGCATGTCACGTTGCTGCGCGCTCTCCTCGGGCCTACGCGCGGCGAGCTCGAGCGTTCAGCCGCGCGCTCCGAGGCGGGACGCACGTCCGCCGTCGCGGCCGACGCGACACACCGCCGGAGGGTCGAGCGAGACCTCCACGACGGGGCGCAGGCGCGCCTGGTCGGGCTGGCCGTCGACCTCGGGCGCGCGCGGGAGCGGCTCGAAGCGGGCGCCGACACTGCCGAGGCCACCGAGCTCGTCCGGGCCGCACACGAAGAGGCGAAGATCGCCCTCAGTGAGGTTCGCGACCTGGCGCGCGGAATTCACCCGGCGATCCTCGCCGACCGAGGGCTCGACCCGGCCCTCTCGTCACTAGCCGCCCGCGTACCGGTGCCGGTCGACCTCTCCGTGCGACTCCAGGAGCCGGTGCCGGTCGAGGTGGAGGCCGCGGCCTATTTCGTCGTCTCCGAGGCGCTGGCGAACGCCGCACGCCACGCCGGCGCCACGCGGGTCGCGGTCGACGTCGGACGCGAAGGCGACGCCGTCGTCATCGAGGTCCACGATGACGGCCGCGGCGGCGCGATCGCCACGACCGGGTCGGGTCTCGCCGGCCTCCGGGAGCGCGTCGCAGCTCTCGGCGGCGTCCTCGTCGTCGACAGCCCGGCTGGAGGGCCGACGGTCGTGAAGGCGGTGATCCCGTGCGCGTAGTGCTGGCGGAGGACTCGGGCCTCCTCCGCGATGCGCTCACGCGCCTGCTCGGAGACCATGAGATCGAGGTTGCGGCGGCGGTCACGACGGTGCCGGAGCTCCTCGAGGCCTACGAGCGCGAGCAGCCCGACGTTGCGGTCATCGACGTCCGGCTGCCGCCGACGTTCACTGACGAGGGCATTCGTGGCGCCGTCGAGCTCCGCCGCGCTCGGCCAGGAGCGCCGGTGCTCGTCCTCTCCCAGTACGTCGAGGAGCGGTACGCCCGCGACCTGCTGAACGACCGCGCCGAGGGAATCGGCTACCTGCTCAAGGACCGCGTCGCGGACGTCAGCGAGTTCGTCGACGCGCTTCGGCGTGTTGCCGCCGGCGGCGCCGTCTTCGATCCCGAGGTCGTCCGGCAGCTGCTCGTCAGACATCGCTCGATCGACGAGCTGACGGTGCGTGAGCGCGAAGTGATGCAGCTCGTGGCCGAGGGGCATTCGAACGGCTCAATTGCGCGCGAGCTCGTGGTCACCGAGCGCGCGGTCGAGAAGCACGTCGGCCGAATCCTCCAGAAGCTCCACATCCCGCCCAACGACGATCACCATCGTCGCGTGCTCGCCGTCCTCGCCTGGCTGAAGGCTGACTAGATGAGTGATGCCATGAGGTCGTCCGTCTCGGGGCGCGAGCTGGCTGCTCTGGGTCGCGCGATCGGATTGAGCGCGCGAAGCGGACGGGCCGGATGAGCGGCCGAGAGGCCGGTCGGCCGGCCCGGGAGCGGCCCAGACGCGCCAGATCGCGCACCGAGCGCACGAGATCGGGGCATCACTCATCCAGCACGTAGCATCCCGTTCGATGGACTTCCAGCTCTCGGCCGACCAGCGGGAGATCCAGGCGCTCGCGCGGGAGGTCGCGCAGGCCGAGATCGAGCCGAACGCCGCAACCTGGGACCGCGAGCACAGCTTCCCGGCAGAGCTCTACGTGAAGCTCGCGGAGCTCGGGCTGATGGGCGTCTGCGTGCCGGAGGAGCTCGGCGGCGCCGGCGCCGACTTCCTCTCCTACATCCTCGTCCTCGAGGAGCTCTCGCGCGCGGATGCCGGCGTCGGCGTCACCGTCGCCGTGCACACGAGCGCCTGCACCCTGCCGATCCTCGCGTTCGGCACCGAGGATCAGCGCGAGCGCTTCGTGCCTCCGCTCGCGAGCGGCGAGAAGATCGGCGCCTTCGCGCTGACGGAGCCCGAGGCCGGCTCCGACGCGGGCGCCCTCCGCACGCGAGCCGATGCGGACGGCGACGGCTGGACGGTCACCGGCGCCAAGCAGTGGATCACGAACGGCAGTTACGCCGGCACGTTTCTCACGTTCGCCCGGAGCGAGCCCGAGATCGAGGGCGCGCGCGGCGTCTCTGCGTTCCTGCTCGATGCCGAGCACGTCCGGGTGACGCGGGAGGAGGAGAAGCTCGGCCTCAACTCCTCCTCGACTGCGGATCTGGTGGTCGAGGGCGTGCGCGTGGGCCGCGATCGGCTGCTGCACGAGGAAGGGCGCGGCTTCGCGGTCGCGATGGCGACGCTCGACGGCGGCCGGATCGGGATTGCCGCGCAGGCGCTCGGCCACGCGCCGGCCGCCGCCGCCGTCGCGCGCGCATACGCCAAGGCGCGGCGCCCGGTCGGGAAGCGCCGCGCCGAGCCCCAGGCACTACAATGGAAGCTCGCGGACAGCTCACCCGAGAACGACGCCGCGCGGCTG
>JAXIPI010000477.1:0-2441 GCA_045403015.1 Gaiellaceae bacterium
CGAAGGCGAAGGCGAGCGTCGCGACGAACGCCGGCCAGTACGACCAGCCGTGGTTCGCGGTCAGCGTCCAGGCGATGTACGTCGTGAACATCGCCATCTCGCCCTGCGCGAAGTTGATCACGCCGGTGGCGCGGTGGATCAGGACGAGGGCGAGCGCAAGCGCGCCGTAGATCGCCCCGGAACCGAGCCCTGCGACGACCTGCTGGAAGAATTCAGACATCGGCCGCTAGTACCCCAGGTAGCTCTTGCGGACGGATTCGTCGCGGGCGAGCTCGTCACTCGTCCCGGACACGGCGACCTTGCCGACCTCGAGGACGTACGCCTGCGAAGCCACCTCGAGGGCGATGGCGGCGTTCTGCTCCACCACGAGCACGGTGAGGCCTTCCTTCTCGTTCAGCTCGCGCACGATCCGGAAGATCTCGCGGGTGACGAGCGGCGCGAGCCCCAGTGAAGGCTCGTCGAGCAGCAGCAGGCGGGGACGGCTCATCAGCGCCCGCGCGAGCGCAAGCATCTGCTGCTCGCCGCCCGAGAGAGTGCCCGCGTGCTGTTCGAGCCGCTCTCCGATCCACGGGAAGTAGCTGCTCATCCGCTCGACGTCGCTGCTGAGCGAGCCGCGGCGCGTGTAGGCACCGAGCCGGAGATTCTCGACGACGGACAACTCGGAGAAGGTCCCGCGGCCCTCAGGGACGTGCGCCACGCCGAACTTTGCGACCGCCTCCGGCCCGCGCCGGCCGAGCGCCTTGCCGTCGAACATGATCTCGCCGCTCCGCTTGACCGTGCCCGAGATCGCGCGCAGCGTCGTCGTCTTGCCGGCGCCGTTCGCGCCGAGGACGGCCACGATCTGCCCTTCCTCGACCGCGAGCGAGACGCTCTGAAGCGCGCGGACCTGCCCGTATCGCGCCTCGACGCCGCGGAGCTCAAGCAGCGCCACTGGGGTCCTCGGAGTCGTGGTCCTCAGGCGGGCCGTCGTGGGAGGGTTCGTCCTCGGTGCCGAGATAGGCCTCGATCACGGCCGGGTTCGTCCGCACCTCGGCCGGCGGGCCTTCGGCGATCTTCTTGCCGAAGTTCATCACGCTCACGTGGTCGGAGATTCCCATCACGAGGTTCATGTGGTGCTCGACCAGGAGCACGGTCAGCTTCCGGTCGTCCCGGATCTTCTGGATGAAGCGGCCCAGATCACCGACCTCCTCGTGGTTGAGCCCGCCGGCCGGCTCGTCCAGCAGCAGCAGCTTGGGATGCGAGACGAGCGCGCGGGCGAGCTCGACGCGCTTCAGCGTCCCGAACGGGAGCCCCGCGACCGGCCGCTGCGCGATCGCGCCCAGGCCGACGTAGTCGAGCACCTCGAGCGCCTCGGAGTTGACGCGTCGACCGCGTGTGTGCGCGCCGACCAGCACGTTGTCCAGCACGGTCATCGTCTTGAACAGCTCCACGTTCTGGAAGGTGCGCGCGATCCCCCGGCGCACGATCCCGTGCACAGGTGTCTTCAGCAGCGTCTCGCCGTCGAACTCGACCTCGCCCTCGTTGGGCGTGTAGAGCCGAGTGATCACGTTGAACGCCGTCGTCTTGCCGGCGCCGTTCGGCCCGATCAGCCCGACGATCTGGCCGTCGAGCACGTCGAAGGAGATCCCGTCGAGGGCCACGATCCCGCCGAACCGGCGAGTGACATTCCGCAACGAGAGCAGGGCCATCGACGGGGGAGCTTATGCAGGTCGGATCCCAAATGGCAAAAGGGACCGCCCTCCTTCCGTAATGGCGGCTACTCTCTTCCGCACGTGAGCGAGCTTGCAGCCGAGACCCACATGTCACGGGGTCAGAAGATCACGAACCTCATCGGGGTCACTGTGCCGTTCGCCGGCTTCCTCGCGTCGATCTTCTTTCTCTGGGGCAGCTACGTCACCTGGCGCGACCTGATCATCTTCGCGGTCTTCTATGCGCTGACGACGCTGGGGATCATCATCGGCATCGTCGCTGTCGTGACCACGATGACCGCTGCGAACGGGCTGCAGAACAAGTTTCGCGAGAGCTTCTCCACCGTGGGCACGGACGTGATCTACGTCTCCCGCATGCCCTGGGTGGTGATGAACGACTTCTTCAGATACCGCAATCGTCCCGGCATCGCTCTGAAGGAGGCACGTGCTCTCGAGGATCGCTTCCGCGGCCGGGCGATCGTCAACCCGACGGTGAACAGCCAGCGCGACGTGAGGTACCGGAACGAGACCATGGAAGGCGTGCTCGTCATCGGCACCACCGAGAAGCAGACCGTCATGTCCAGCGCCTTGCCACAGACGGGACGATTCCTGCTCCCCTTCGACGTCGCCTACAAGCGTGACGTCTGCGTCGTCGGTTCCGAGATCCAGAAGGGCGTTTTCGGTGCCGTCAGTCCCATCAACAAGACGATGATGATCGGCCGTACCCGTTTCCGGGTCATCGGCGTGATGGAG
>JAXIPI010000143.1:0-4897 GCA_045403015.1 Gaiellaceae bacterium
TTGAGCCCGTTCAGGTTCGCGGCAGTCGCCGACGAGCCGACGTTGTTCGACTGCGAGACGTCGCCGCCGTCGCCGTCACTGTCGACCCGCACCGGCGAGTTGCTGTTCGAAGCGCCGAACTGCAGCGCCGCCGACAGCGCAACCGCCGTCTGGTCGTTCGAGGCGTCCTGGCCGATCGCCTGCACACCACCGGCACCACCCTGAGCCTGCGCGGCACCCTGGCCGGTCAGGTTCGCGTTCACCGCGGTCGCAGTCGAGCCGACGTTGTTCGACTGGTCAACGTCGCCGCCGGCCCCGTCGCTGTCCACACTCACAGGCGTGTTGTCGTTCGAGGCGCCGGCCTGGGCCGCCGCCGAGAACGCACCTGCCGCCTGCGTGCTGTCGGCGTCCTGGCCGATCGCCTGGATGCCGCCTGAGCCACAGCCGCACTCGCTGCCGCCCTGAACCTGCCTCGCACCCTGCGCGAGCCCGTTCAGGTTGGCCGCCTTCGCGGAGGAGCCGACGTTGTTCGACTGCGAGACGTCGCCGCCGTCGCCGTCACTGTCGACCCGCACCGGCGAGTTCGTGTTCGAGGCGCCGTGCTGCAGCGCCGCCGACAACGCACCCGCCGTCTGGTCGTTCGAGGCGTCCTGGCCGATTGCCTGCGTGCCGCCGCCGGCGCCCTGGCCCTGAGCGGCGCTCTGGCCGGTCAGGTTCAGGTTCGCCGCCGTAGCAGACGAATCGACGCTGTTGGACTGATCGACGGAACCACCGTCGCCGTCGCTGTCGACACGCACGGGCGTGTTGACATTGCCGCCGGACGCGCAGCCGCACTTGTCGCGGCCGAACGACTGAGCGGCGAGCGAAGCAGCAGCAGCCGACTGGTCGTTCGATGCGTCCTGACCGATCGCCTGGATGCCACCCGAGCCGCAACGGCAGTCGCCGCCGGCCTGGGCCTGATCGGCGTGCTGCCCGGTCAGGTTGACGTTCAGGGCCTTCGCATCGGACTCGACGCTGTTCGACTGCGAGACGTCACCGTCGTCGCCGTCGCTGTCGACGCGGACCGGCGTGTTCGTGTTCGACGCACCGGACTGCGTTGCCGCCGACAGAGCTGCAGCCGACTGGGTGCTCTCGGCATCCTGGCCGATCGCCTGGATCCCACCGGGCGAGCAGAGGCAGTCGCCTCCACGGCTGACCTGGCTCGCGCCTTGCTTGAGCCCGTTCAGGTTCCCGGCGTTCGCCGACGAGCTGACGCTGTTCGACTGCGAGACATTGCCGCCATCGCCGGAGCTGAGGACTCGCACCGGGATGTTGGTGTTGCTCGCGTCGCGCTGCTCGGCAGCGGACAGAGCGGCTGCGGACTGGTTGTTGTCCGCATCCTGGCCGATCGCCTGCGTGCCGCCGCCGCCCTGAGCCTGGTCGGCGCTCTGGCCGGTCAGGTTCGCGTTCGCCGCCGTTGCAGATGAATCGACGCTGTTTGACTGGTCAACGGACCCGTCGTCGCCGTCGCTGAGAACGCGAACGGAGATGTTCGTGTTCTTCGCTCCGGTCTGGCTGGCCTTCGACGCTGCGGCGGCATCCTGCTCGTTGTCCGCCGACTGTCCGACTGCCTGCGTACCCGATCCGCCGGCCGAGCTCTGGTCGGCGGTCTGGCCCGTTGCGTTCGCGTTCGCAGCGGTCGCGTTGGACTCAACGCTGTTCGACTGCGAGACCGAACCATTGTCTCCCGGGCTCAAGACCCGGACTGGGATGTTCGTGTTGCTTGCGCCACTCTGAGCGGCATACGACAGTGCTTGTGCGGACTGGCTGTTGTCCGCGTCCTGGCCGATCGCTTGCGTTCCGCCCGCGCATCCGCACGAGCCGTTCTGGGTCTGGCCGGCCGACTGGCCGGTGAGGTTCGCGTTCCCTGCCGTGGCGTTCGAGCTGACGGTGTTCGACTGTGAGACGTCACCGTTGTTGCCGGGGCTGAGGACCCGAACCGAGATGTTCTGGTTCGCCGGTTGACTCTGCGACGCGCCCGACAGCGCTCCTGCGGCCTGACCGCTTGCAGCGGCCTGGCCGAGCGCTTGCGCGGCAGGGTCTCCCGGCGGTGCGGCCGACGCGTAGCCCGCACTCACGAGGAGCCCGAGCGTCGCGGCGACGACCGCGAGTATCCGTTTCATCAATCCCTTCTCCTTCCAAAGCGTTTGGCGAGCGGGCAGCCTCCCGCTCGACGGAAAATTGGAGAAGGAGCGAGCTAGCCCGGCTTTTCGCGCCGAGAGCCGGAGTCCGCGGCCTCGGCTGTCCACTCCTCGACGACACGCCGAGCGGCATCGGCGAAAGCGAGGAGGAACGGGACAGAAAAGAGGAAGATGAGCCACAGCGTGCGGTCCGAGCCACCGGCGCCGAGTGGACCGACGCTCGCGTAGCTGACGGCGGCGACGCCGACGCCCTGGGGAAGAATCGGACGCACGTGCGTGGTCGGCCGCTGCTCTTGCGCTTTGGCGCGTTGCCCGGCTGCGACCGCCGGAGCCGGGGGCGCCAGGGTGGCGATCTGCGCCGCCGAGACCGCTGGCGGAGCGGATCCGGTGGTACCTGTCGTGGTATCACCGCGTCCGTGGTCGGGTGCGGGCTGGAGCAGCGAGCGGATCACGGTCGACTCGTCGCCGGCGGTCTCTGATATCGGGCCACCCTGCCCTGACGCGGTGTCCTGCGCCGGGGCGGAGGGCGCCTCGAAGGGCCACGCAGCCGTTTCCGCCGGCGCCACGCTGATCTCAACGGAAGCGAGTGGAGCCTGACCTGACGCTGGCGGGGCGGGCAACCACTGGATGGGGAGCGGAGCGGGGTGATTGGAAGCGGTCTGCACGACGACGGGCAGCGCGAGCGCCAGGTTGGTCTGCACGACGGGGCCGTCGTTCCCCGGGCTGGCGATCCGAATCGAGATGTTGACGTTGATCGGCTGATACTGCGATGTCACCGGCTGATACTGCGAAGACGATTGCGATCCGCTATTCCCATTTCCGTTTGTGTTTGCACCGCAATTCCAATTCCAGTTCCAGTTCCAGATCTGTTGGAGATATTCAGCGGGAAGCACAATCGTCGGCGAGATCACATCCCCACAGCTCCACGTCCACGTCCAATCCCACGAGTCGACAGGGGTCATGGGCGCGTCGGCCGCCGGGAGGGGGTCGGAAGGTGCCGCGGGCGCCACCGAAGCCCCGCTTGCGGCCAGAGGGTCGTGATACTGCGGATCCGGCTCCTGATATCGCACCTCAGGCGGCGTGGCGACTGGCAAAGGCTGCGACACGGCCGCGTTGATCTGGGTAACCGCGCCGTTGTCCCCGGGGCTGTCGACCCGCACCGAGATGTTCACATTGACGGGCTGCACTTGCTGTACGGCCTGCTCGAGCGGTTCTACGGTCTCCTCCACCGTTTCCGGGACAGGGGCCGCGACGGGGCCTGCAGGTGGGTCTGGCAGCGGCACAGGGGCTTCAGCAGGCGTCTCGAGGGGCGTCGCGGGGGGTGCCTCGACGGGCTCGGTCGCGACCTGCTCAAGAGGAGCCGCCGTGGCCGGGTCCGCGGGCGGCACGGATTCCGGCTGCGGCGGCACGGTTGGGAGCGTCGACGTTACGTCCGGCGCCGGTGCG
Source organism: Gaiellaceae bacterium (assembly GCA_045403015.1). Classification (GTDB taxonomy): domain Bacteria; phylum Actinomycetota; class Thermoleophilia; order Gaiellales; family Gaiellaceae; genus Gaiellasilicea. Next base: position 3,606 of record JAXIPI010000143.1, read on the forward strand.
GGGAGAGCCGGCACCGGCGTCGGCGTAACGACTGTCTGCGTGGCGGCCACGGCTGCGGCCACGATGGCCGTCGCATCAGGCAGCTCGGGAGCCGCGGGCACGGGTGGGGTTTCCGCGACCGCGGGAGAAGCGAATGCGGAGGCAGCTCCGAGCACGGCAGCCCAGACGGCGACCCGGCGATGCGATGCACGCAGCTCTATTACCCCCACGTGACAAGGAATACCCACCTGCGAAGACGTTGAGCCATTTACTAATCCATTTCCTGTACGTTCGCCCAGGTTCGCGGCAAATACCTTTCAATCTAGTTCCTCAAGAAGTACTGTCGGATCTACGGAGAGAGCAATGGGGAGGCGATGGATGTCGACGGATTCGCAGCTGCTCTTGACCGCCTGGTACGAGCGAAGGGACTGCGAGGCACGGCGGCAGCTGATCGAGGCTCACCTCGCGCTCGTACGCGCGCTGGCAAGCCGTTTCGTGCGTGACGGGGAGCAGCTCGAGGATCTCGTTCAGGTCGGGTCGGTTGGCCTGATCAAGGCCGTCGACCGGTATGACCCGCGCCGTGGCTCGTCGTTGACGGCATACGCGGTTCCGACCATCGTCGGCGAGATCAGGCGGCATCTTCGCGACGGGACGCAGCCGCTCCGGGTTCCCCGTGGGCAGCGGGCGCTCAGCCCCATCCGGGCGGTGCCGCTGGAGGGCGCAGCGGACCTGGTCCACGATACGGCAGCCGAACGCAGGTTCGAGCAGGGCGAGGAGCGCCTGCTGCTCGAGAGTGGGCTGCGGAAGCTCGCGAGGCGCGAACGGCGCATCGTTCAGCTGCGCTTCTTCGGCGGCCTGAGCCAGCGGCGGATCGCGGCGGAGCTCGGGCTCTCGCAGGTGCACGTTTCGCGCCTCCTGCGCGAGTCGCTGGGCAAGCTACGCGCCGAAATAGGCCAAACCTAAGCCGCGATATCACGTTGCGAGTCTTGTGCGGATGATTTCAAGTCCGTAGAATCGGCAAGCGTGACCGCACACGCCGCCTCTTCACTGCCCGCGGAGGATCCCGAAGACCGGGACAAGCCTGCTCCGAGCGGCCGCCTGCTGCTGCGCATGCCGCGCACGCTCCACGCGGACCTCGCACTGGCCGCGGAACGTGAAGGCACGAGCCTCAACCAGTTCATCACCGCCGCGCTGGCGACCAAGATCGGGTCCGGGCCGGACGAGCACCACGGCGAGCCAGGCCAGGGCCAAAGCAGGGTGATCGCGGCCGCTCTCGTGGCGAACGCCGTCGTGATCGGCCTCGCCGCCGTCGC
>JAXIPI010000091.1:0-13745 GCA_045403015.1 Gaiellaceae bacterium
CGGCTCCCGCGGCGCGACGTCCCATGGGAGATCTTTGCGGCGGTGGAGGTTCCGGACGATCTGGCGCGCAAGGGCGAGCGCGTGCTCGTCAGAGGTGGCGTAGTGGTCGGCAACCCCTGACCGGCGCGTGTGCACGTCCGCGCCCCCGAGCTCCTCGGCCGTCACGTCCTGGCCGGTCGCGGCCTTCACGAGCGGCGGGCCGCCGATGAAGATCGTTCCGGTTCCCTGCACGATCACGGTCTCGTCGCTCATCGCGGGCACGTAGGCGCCGCCGGCGGTGCACGAGCCCATCACAACGGCGATCTGCGGGATGCCCTTCGCGGACATCCGCGCCTGGTTGTAGAAGATGCGCCCGAAGTGGTCGCGGTCGGGGAAGACCTCCGCCTGCAGCGGGAGGAACGCGCCGCCGGAGTCGACGAGGTAGATGCACGGCAGGTGGTTCTGCTCCGCCACCTCCTGGGCGCGGAGATGCTTCTTGACGGTCAGCGGGAAGTAGGAGCCACCCTTCACAGTCGCGTCGTTCGCGACGATCACGCACTCCTGGCTCTCGACGACACCGATGCCCGTGACGATCCCGGCGGAGGGCGCGGCGCCGTCGTAGACGTCCCAGGCGGCGAGGGCGTTGAGCTCGAGGAACGCTGTGCCGGGATCGACGAGCCGGTCGATCCGATCGCGCGCCGTCAGCTTCCCGCGTGACCGGTGGCGTTCGACTGACTTCTCGCCGCCACCGCTCGCCACCTGCGACGTGCGCTCGCGCAATTCGGCAACGAGGGCTTCCATCCGCTCGGCACGGCGCGCGAACGTCTCGTCGCGCTCGACTTGGGAGGTGAGAACCGCCACGCAGGTGAGCCTAACGAACAGGTCGCCTCGTCCCTGGTCGCGACTGTTGCGGGACGCGCGTGCTGTTCTACGTGCCGGCTCCAGCCGATGACTCGTGTAGGAATCCTCCGTTCGGGGGATAGGAGGACTGCACTGTTCGCGCCGAGAACAGGAGTACCGATGATCCGCTACACCCTCATGTCCCGTCTTGGTCTTGCAGAGCCCCTCGTGCGGCTCGCGCGCACGATCGAGAACTCGAATCGGGCTGCGGCATCTCGGGCCTCCGCGCGACCGCGTCTTCGCCTTGACGCGCGTCCGGGCGAGCGCCCCGCCTGACCTACGCCGGGCCTAGGACGACCGCCACGGTGCCGGACTGGAGCTCGCGGTCCTGGCCGTTCACACTCACGTCCACGTTCGCCGCTGCGCCGATGGACAGCCAGACTCGCGCGCCCCGCAGCGTCACCGACTCGCCCTGAGCCAGTAGCCGCTCCTCGAGCACGCGCCCATTTTCGGAGCCGAGACGGGCCGATATCCAGCAGTCTCCACGCGACGCGGTGACAATCACCGTTGCGAGCGACGACGGAGCCGCGGTGTTCGCCTCCGTCGTTGTCGCAGTCGCGGTCGTAACCGGTGCGGGAGACGTCCGTCGAACCTGCTTCGTTACCGCCGTGGTGGCCGGCTCCTCGGGGGGCGGGGTCTGGGATGCAGGCAGCGCCCCGCTGTCGGGCGGCGGATCCGGCTCGCCGACCGGGATCGCTCCGGCGACGAGCGCCACGAAAAACCCAAAGAGCGCAAGCGTCACCAGTGCGAGGGTCCAGAGGAGGACCTGCGATATCCGTGGCTTGGTCATGGCATCGCTCCCGTCCGTAATTCGTCCCGGACGGTGACCTCCCTGTCAGGAGGATAACTCTGAATGAAAAGAGGGCGGAAGACGCGCGTCCGCCGCAAGGATCGCGTCTCCCGCCCAGGGGGGCAGCGCCTCGCCGCCCGAGGTGCCGTCCTGAGTGCATCCTCGTCGGAAGGCCCCGCTTCACACCATCACCCTTTTGGAGTTGACCGCGCCGGTTCACTCAGGTGAGGGATCAGCACGAGGCCGTCGGAGCCGATGTAGTGATCAGGAAAGTCCGTTGTGTTCCGACGACGATGCCGCAGTCGCCGATCGTGAGCCCGGATTAGACGGGGTGGGAGCCGCAGCCCACCCCGTCTCTTTTCCTCTGGCTCACACCTGATCTGCCGCCGGCTGGCGCTCAGAGAAATTCCCTAAAAGGGGGGTTTCCGACTCGCCGCATCACCGCCCATATTGAGCGTCAACTAGCACCGAACAGGCGCCGGCGGCACGCCGATGAGAGAAAGGCCTTCTCACGTTGTCCCGACTCGTCGCAGAGTGTCCGCTCGACCAGCACCTTCAGAGACCGCTCTTCCTTCGCGAAGGGAGGTGAACCACATGCTGAAGGTTTCCGTCGCTCTTCAGAACCGGCTCGCGATGTTCCGTGACGAGCATGGTCAGACGATGGCGGAATACGGCGTCGTACTCGCCGTCATTGCGCTCATCGTCGTTGTTGCTCTGACCGCGCTCTCGGGTGCGATCGGCGCCACGCTCGACAGGGTCACGGGCCTGCTCGGCTGATCGTCAGAGCGTCGAGACGGGGTGGGAGCCGCAACCCACCCCGTCTCCTTTCGACGTTTACCCTTCGTGCCGATGAATCTGCCGGCCCACGGACGACGGATGGAGAGCGGTAGCAGCCACCGCCTCGCGCAACGGACGACTGAGGCGGTCGCGTCCATCTGGCACGCGCCGAGGCAGCGTCGCCTCCTGCTCGCCCTCACTGCGGCGGTGCTCTCGGCGTTCGCGTTCGCGCAGATCGCCGAGGACTATCTGACGAACGATCCGCTCGTACGCTGGGACGAGAGCTTCGCCCGCTGGCTCGCGGGCGAGCGGAGCACGCTCGGCACGGACTTTTTCCGCCTCGTCACGTTCGTCGGGAGCCGGCCGGTGGTCCTGGCACTCGCCCTGGTTGTCTGCGTCGCGCTCTACCGCCGCCGGCAGCTCGTCGACGCTGCGCTGCTTCCCCTCGTCCTGGGCGGCGCCGAGCTGCTGAACCTGATTCTCAAGCTCTCGTTCCACCGGGCACGGCCCGAGGTCGCGCTCGTCCAGCTCGACACCTACTCCTTCCCGAGCGGCCACGCGATGATCTCGACCGCCGCGTACGGTGCGTTCGCGTATCTCGCCTGGGGGCGCCTCCAGACTCGAGGCCGGCTCGCTCTGGTCGCTGGAATCAGCGTCCTCCTGGCGCTGATCGGCTTCAGCCGCCTCTCTCGCGGCGTTCACTACCTCTCCGACGTCCTCGCCGGCATCGCCGGCGGAGTCTTCTGGCTCTCGGCGTCGATCGCGCTCCAGACGGTCTACGGGGAGCGGTTCGCGTCCCGCTTCACCGGTTCGCGGCTCGACCGACTCGGACGGCGCGTCACCCGCAGCTAGCTGCGCAACGCAGTCCGGGCTGCCGGGCTTGTCGTCAGCGCTTTCGCTTGTTGCGGCCGCTCGTGTTCCGGCGGGAAGGCTTTGCAGCCGGTTGCAGTGCGGTTGTCTGCTTGCGGCGGGCAGCCCGATTGGGCGCTTCAGGTACCCCGGTCTGCTCGGCGGACGCCTGCAGATACGCGCGACGTTCCCCCGGCGTCAAGCGGGCCAGTGCGCGCTGTGCCGCCTCGGGTGTCGTGGGCGTTCCGTACAGCTGGAGCTTGCGGATGGCGCTCGCAAGTTCCGGGTTCTCGCGTTCCAGCGCAGCGTTCGACATGCGTTCGAACAACCGCTTCAGCAAGGGCACCTTCGAGAGGCCGACCACGATCGGACGCAGGTAGCGCCCGCCGGCAACTCGCCCCAGAAGCGCCGTCAAGCCGAGGAGCAGGAGCAAGGTTCCAAGCACGATGACCGGAGTCCAGATAAGCCAGTCCACGGCTGGGCATGGTATCCGGCCGCGAGCCCGAGAGGAGCCGTTTCTCGCCCAACCATGCGGGAAACGGCTCCACTACGCGACAGGGGCGACAGGGCTCGAACCTGCGACCTACGGTTTTGGAGACACGCGCTCTTCCGCTCAACCATGCGCGCTGGTGTCGCTGCGCGCCAGTGCTTGCGCCAGTCAGGCCGCCATCGAGCGGAGCTGCGCCCTGAGATCCGAGGTGTGCGAGCGTGTGTCCGGTGTGTCGGCAGCCGCGCGTCGTCGTGGCCATCGACTACGCCTGATTCAGGCGCACCCGTTGACGAAGCTCGAGTACCCGCCTAGTGTCAGCCAGTGCTGCGGAAGATCCTCATTGGCGTCGGCGTGCTCTTCGCGCTGCTCGTAGTCATCGGTCTGTTCACCGACTCGGGCGACGAGGAGGCAGCCTCAACGAACGCCGCATCGACCGCGCAGGCCGCAACCACGACCGCCCCGGCAAAGACCACGGCACCGCCGGCCGCAAAGCCGAAGCCAGCGAAGACGGCAGCGCCCGCGGAACCGGTCGACACGGGCAGGATGAGCGACACCGAGTTCGACCAGCTGATGGGCGCCCACCAGGAACTCGTCGACGAGTCGCTCGAGTACAGCAACGACATCCAGGCCTGCTCCGTCATCGGCCAGACTGGGGACCTTGTCGGCTTCCGGGACTGCGTCGACGACGCCTACTCCGGTTTCGACGAGGACGTAGGCTTCGCCGTCTACACGGCCGACGACTTGGTCGACGACACGGCGAAGCAGTGCCAGGGAGCGCTACGAAGCTACGCCAAGATCACCCGCGCGTATCAGGCCACAGTGGCGCTCACGTACGACGTCGCCAACCGCCTCGCCTTCGATGAGTTCGAAGCAGCCTTCGGCGCCCTAGGTCCCGCGTCGAGGCAGTACGGCAAGTTCAGCACGAACGCGCTCACCGCCTGCCAGCCGAAGTCGTAAACCCGCGCAAATCGCGAACCCGGGCAGGAGCCGCTACCCTCGGCCCTGAAGACCGTTCGATCGAGGGGTTGCCTCCAAACCCCAATTCGCCGATGATCCAAACGATGGCGACGATGTGTGGCTCACCTATGCTGGGGGAATGGAAACCGCGATGAGCAAGCACGACACGAGTGAATCCGCCGTCACGGATGACGACATCCGTGAGATCGTCGAGCAGGCAGAGGCGGGCGTCGGCGACTTGGTGACGGTGTACGAGCGGATCGAGCAGCGCTACTTCGCGGCCGTCTCGGCTGCAACGGCTCCGCAGCCGTCCGTCGAGTACGCGACACACACCTAGGACCTTTGCCCACCTGGGGCGAGCTCCTCAAGGAGCTCAGCGAGCTACAGAAGCGGGCCGAGGCAAACCCGGACGAGTTCGGCGGCGTGTCGCCGCACGACGTCATGCGGCGTCGATATCTCCGCGACCTCTCGAAGCACACGGGGCGGGCGACGATCGTCTACGCGACCGCCTGGATGGAGCACAAGCAGCTGACCGGCGACCAGGTCACGATCAACCTGTCCGACGTCCAGGGCTTCATGGAAGCCGTCTCCAACGTCGACGAACGCGACCTCGACCTCATCATCCACTCGCCCGGCGGCAGCGCCGAGGCCGCGGAGTCCATTGTCGAGTACCTGCGCACCCGGTTCGACCATATCCGCGTGATCGTCCCGATCGCTGCCATGTCGGCCGCGACCATGGTCGCGCTTGGGGCCGACGAGATCCTGATGGGCTCACACTCTCAGCTCGGGCCAATCGACCCGCAGTTCACGATCTCCACCCCCGAAGGTCCGCGGTCTGCGCCCGCCCAGGCGATCAAGGACCAGTTCGAGATGGCGAAGGAACAGTGCGCCGCAAACCCAGCCAACGTGACTGCCTGGCTTCCAATCCTGCGCGCCTACGGGCCCGGCTTGCTCGCTCAGTGCGACTACCAGCGTGCGCTCGCGGAGAACCTCGTAGCGCGGTGGCTCGAGCGCTACATGTTCGCCGGCCAGGACGACGCTGCGGCGAAGGCCGCAGCGACCGCGCACTGGTTCTCGGAGTTCGCTGACTTCGGCTCGCACGGTCGGCGCGTCAGCCGCGACGACGCGCGCGCCCAAAACGTCAACGTGATAGACCTCGAGGCCGACGACGCTCTTCAGGACCTGGTCCTGAGCGTCCACCATGCGGTCAGCCACACATTGAGCGGCACAAACGCGTTCAAGCTGATCGAGAATCAGAAGGGTCGAGCATTCATCCAGGCGGCCACGACGATGGTGGTGCAGGCGGGGGCGAAGCCTCCACAGCTCCCGGCTCAGCTCGCGCCGTCGCCGCCCGGCGGATCGGGGGTCGGCCCGAACCGAGCCCAGCGGAGACAGAAGAAGCGGTAGCCGCGACTAGGCGGCGCGGCGTGCCACCTCGACGCGGACGGCCTAGCGTCGGCGCCGCGTCATCGCGGAGTTTCTCGTAGGCCGCCTCGCGGGGGGCGACGACGTCGGCGACCGTGAGATCCAGGAAGGTGGCCGTGCGCCCGTCGTCCCAGCCGAGGAGCTGGGCGCCAAACAGTTCGAGCTCGAGCTGGTCACACACCTGCTCGGCGGCGGCCGCAATAGCGCTCATTCGTTCCTGGTAGCGGTTCGCGTACTCCCGCCACGCGCCATGCTCCCGCTTCTCCTGTCGTGCGTCCTCCTAGCAATACCAGCAGGTCGCGCCGTCTTCGAGCTGTGAGTCGCAGACGGGGCATGCGCCAAGCGCCGCCATGAACCTGAGCCTATTCGTGGCGGAGGACGCTTCCTGCTGCGCGCGCCAGTCGTGCGCCAGTGAGCACCCCTGCCGAGCGGTTTTCAGCGGTCTTGAGCGGCAATCGGGAAGGCATTCGGAGCGCCGGAAACTCGCTGCTGGAGCGGGTTTCGGCTTAGTGGAAGGGACAGGGGCGACAGGGCTCGAACCTGCGACCTACGGTTTTGGAGACCGCCGCTCTACCAACTGAGCTACGCCCCTACGGCTCGGGATCCGATTGTAGCCTTGCTGGATGCCGTCGCAGCGCCACGCGCTCGGACTGCTCTTTCTTGTCCTCATGCTCGGATTCGGCCTCATTGCGCTCGCAGCAGGGCGGGCCGGCGTCTGGCCGGTTGCGCTCGCCGCAGCGACGCTCGGGGGCTGGATGGCGACGATGTCGATTCGGCTGCTGAAGCGGCGCTGAGGCAAGAGTCCAGGCGCCTGCGGCGTATTCTCTTCCCGTGGCGAACACGGAGGACACGAGCGGGCTCTGGCAGGAGTACCGAAAGAACGGTGACCGCGCGGTGCGCGACCGCCTGATCCTCACCTATGCGCCGCTCGTCAAGTTCGTCGCCGGCCGCCTCGGCAGCGGCCTGCCGGCACATGTGGACGAAGGCGACCTCGTCTCGTACGGCCTGCTCGGGCTGATCGGCGCGATCGAGCGGTTCGACCCGGACCGCGAGATCAAGTTCGAGACCTACGCCATCGCACGGATCAAGGGCGCGATCATCGACGAGTTGCGCGCGCTCGACTGGGTCCCGCGGTCCGTGCGGGCGCGCGCCCGCGACATCGAGCGCGCGATCGCCGAGCTCGAGAAGAAGCTTCACCGCGCCCCGACCGACGAGGAGATTGCGGCGAAGCTCAGCATGACCGAGGACGAGCTGGGGGCGAGCCTGACCGAGATTTCGCGGTCCTCGATCGCGGCGCTGGACGAGCTCTGGACGGTCTCCGCGGGGGGCGACCAGATCGCCCTGATCGACACGATCGAGGATACGCAGGGCCCCGAACCGCAGACCGCGCTCGCGCAGGTGGAGCAGAAGGAGGCGCTCGGCGAGGCGATCGCGCGGCTGCCCGAGCGAGAGAAGCTCGTCGTCACGCTCTACTACTACGAGGAGCTCACGCTCCGCGAGATCGGCGAGGTGCTCGGCGTCACCGAGTCGCGCGTCTCCCAGCTGCACACGAAGGCGATCCTCCGGCTCAAAGCGCGCCTCGGCGGCGCGGCCCGCGTGCCGTCCGCGTAGTCTCGCGCGACCGCGTTACCATTCGCATCCCTATCCAGAGAGCCTAGGAGGAAGCTGCGCATGCCCGTTTTCGAGCCTGGCAAGATCCGCAACGTCGCCGTCGTCGGCCATCGCGGGACGGGCAAGACGTCGCTCGTCGAGGCGTTGCTCTTCCAGGCCGGTGAAACGAACCGGCTCGGCACGATCGATGCAGGCTCGACAACCGCCGACTGGGACGACGACGAGCAGCAGCGGAAGATGTCCATCTCGCTCTCGCTCACGCACGCGGAGTGGCACGAGCGCAAGCTGAATCTGATCGACGTCCCCGGCGATCCGAGCTTTCAGGGTGAGGCCCGCTCCTCACTCCGGGTCGTCGAAGGCGCCCTCGTCGTCCTGAGCGGCGTGATGGGCGTCGAGGTGGGCACGTCGCGCGTCTGGAAGCGGGCCGAAGAGCTCGGGATCTCGCGCCTGGTATTCGTGAACATGCTCGACCGCGAGCGGGCCGACTTCTTCCGCGCGCTCGGCCAGCTGCAGGAGCAGCTCTCGGAGCGCTGCGTCGCCGTGCACCTCCCGATCGGGTCCGAGCACGAGATGACCGGAATCGTCGACATCCTCCACATGTGCGCCTACACGAGCCCCGACGGCGCCAAGGAGCCCGAGCCCGGCCCGATCCCGGACGAGATGGCGAGCCTCGTGGCCGAGTACCGCGAGAAGCTGCTCGACGAGGTCGTCCAGACCGACGAGGCGCTGATGGAGAAGTACCTCGAAGGCGAAGAGCTCGGCACGGAGGAGGTGGCACACGCGCTGAAGGACGCGGTCACCCGCGGTGAGGTCTTCCCGGTCGCGTGCGGGATCGCGACGAAGAACCTCGGCACCCATGCGTTGCTCGACCTGATCGTGGAGGGCGTCCCCTCGCCGGCCAAGGCGGGCTCGATCACGCACATCGAAGGCGCCGACACGGCTGCGTTCGTATTCAAGACGATCGCCGACCCGTTCGCCGGGCGCATCAACCTCTTTCGCGTCCTCCAGGGCTCGGTCAAGCCGGACCAGACGCTCGTCGACGCCCGCACCCATGCGAAGGAGCGAATGGGCTCGCTCCTCTTCCAGCAGGGGAAGGAGCACATTCCGGCGCAGGAGTTCGGGCCGGGAGACATCGGCGCGGTCGCGAAGCTGAAGGAGGTGCAGACCGGCGACCTGCTGCTCGACAAGGAGGTCGCCACCGACATCCCGGAGATCGGCTTCCCCGAGCCGGTGATGAGCTTCGCGGTGACGCCCAGGTCGAAGGGCGACGAGGAGAAGGTCGCGACCGCGATCCGCCGTCTCGCCGAAGAGGATCCGACCCTGCACCTACGTCGCGACCAGCAGACCGGGGAGGAGATTCTGTCCGGGATGAGCCAGATGCACGTCGAGGTCGCACTCGAGCGCGCGAAGCGGCGGTTCGGCGTCGACGTCGAGCTGCACAAGCCGCGCGTGCCGTACCTCGAGACGATCCGCAAGGAGTCGCGCTCTCACGCCCGCTACAAGAAGCAGACGGGCGGCCGCGGCCAGTTCGGCGACTGCACGATCGTGCTCGAGCCGATCGACGGAAATGTCGGGTACGAGTTCATCGACAAGATCGTCGGCGGCGTAATCCCTCAAAGCTTCCGGCCGGCGGTCGACAAGGGGATCCAGGAAGCGATGCACCACGGTGAGCTCGCCGGCGCGCCCGTCCAGGGCGTGCGCGTGCTGCTGGAGGACGGCTCGTACCACACCGTCGACTCCTCCGAGATGGCGTTCAAGATCGCCGGCTCGATGGCGTTCAAGGACGCGTACTCGAAGGCGGAGCCCGTGCTGCTGGAGCCGATCATGGAGCTCGACGTCACCGTCCCCGACGAGGCCGTCGGCGCGGTGAACGGCGACCTCAACTCCCGCCGCGGCCGGCTGCACGGGATGGAGCCGGCAGCGGGGATGACGACGATCAAGGCCGAGGTGCCGATGTCCGAGGTGCTCACCTACTCGCAGACGCTGACCTCGATCACCGGTGGCCGCGGCGAGTACTCGATGCACTTCCTGCGCTACGAAGAGGTGCCTGCCCACGTCGCGCAAAAGGTCATCGAGGACACGAAAAAGGAACGCGAGGCCGCCGGCTCGGCTCACTAAGCCCGAGCCGGGGTCGCGGCGAACTAGATGGTCTGCGGCTGGTTTTCGCCTTGCGGAGCCTCCTCGGCCCGGAGCCGGCGGATCAGCTCGACGACGTCGGCGAGCTCCTGCTCGAGATCGCGCTGGTATTCGTCCAGCCGTTCGAGCACGTTGTCGCTTGCGTAGAAGCGAGCGCCCAGCGGGGGGCGCCTGCGATGGAATCTGCGGTGATGCATGTTCACCTCCTCTCCTCATACCGTTCGAGAAAGTGATCGATGCGGTTGCGGGTCTCGGTGAGGGCCGTTGTCCAGCGTTCGAGCGCGGCGGCTCCTTCGTCTGTGAGCTCGTAGGTGCGCTTCGCCGGGCCGGGCACTGCTTCGTCCCACTCGCTGGCCACGAGGCCTTGCTCCTCGAGCGCGCGCAGGACGCGGTACAGGTTGCCGACGTCCACGCGCTCCTCGCCGATCACGGGCGGGAGCCGCTCGAGGAGGTCGTACCCGTGGCCGGGACGCTCGTTGAGCAGGAGCAGGATCGCGGCGACCTGGAAGCGCTCGATCCGACCGCCTCGACCTCGCCGATGCCCTCCATGTCCGCGTCGATACATATGTATAAAACATATAGCAGACGACACCCTTCCGCCCGAGCGCGGGCTGTGGATAACTCGCGAGAAGGTCTGCTACGGTCGCCGCATGCGCGTGACGCGAAACGCTACCGCGCGGACGTGCGCAATCTGCGAGCGCTCGTTGTTGATGGGCGAGCACGCGATCCGCTTTTCGCCCGACGGCGGCGAGTACGTGGACGTCTGCTCGCTCTGCGCCGAGATCGCCCTCGAGCACGGTTGGCTGCGCGAGGGGAGCCCGTCGATGCCCACCGTCCCGCTCGACGCTCGTCGGCGCAAGAGCCGCTGGAGCGGTCTCCTCGGAGGCGGCAGGCGCGCCGAGGAGGCCCCCGTCGCGGACGAGCCGATTCTGCGCCGCCTCTCCGAGCCCGAGCTCGCGCTCGTCGAAGCCGCCGACCTCTTCAACTCGAGCCCGCATCGCCGCACTGTCGCGGGCGTGGCGAAGAGTCTGGGTGCACCGAAGTCCTCGATCGTCCCCCTCTCAGGAGTGAGCGGCGAGATGGTCGTCACGGTCACCTGGGAGATCTCCTGGTACCAGTACCGTGTCTCGCCCGACGCACCGCAGCCGGTCAGGCTCGTCGAGCGCGGCCACGACCTGGAGGAGCTCGACACGAGCTTCCAGGAGTGGAATGCGCAACTCGCCGACGACGGCCGCTTGATGCCCGACATCGCCCGCGTCTAGCAACCGCGCATGCCGGATCCGTCCACGCTGGTTCTCTTCGCCGCTGCCGCGCTGGCGCTGATCGTCGTCCCCGGACCGGCAGTCCTCTACATCGTCGCCCAGAGCATCGACCGAGGCCGGCTGGCGGGGTTCGTCTCCGCACTCGGCATCGCGGTGGGCGGGTTGGTTCATGTGACGGCGGCGGCGATCGGCCTCTCGTCGCTGCTCGTCTCCTCCGCGACCGCGTTCGCCGCGGTCAAGTACGCGGGCGCGGCGTACCTGATCGGGCTCGGGCTGTACACGCTGTTCGTCAGGAGGGAGGAGGCCGCAGCAAACGTGCCGCAAGAGCGCCGGCTTCGCCGCCGTTTCGGGCAAGGGGTCGTCGTGAATGTGCTGAACCCGAAGACAGCGCTCTTCTTCTTCGCCTTCCTGCCCCAATTCGTTGACCCTGACAAGGGCTCGGCTGCGCTCCAGATCGGGATTCTCGGCCTGCTCTTCGTCTCGCTCGCGATCCTGAGCGACAGCGTCTGGGCGCTCGTCGCGGGCACCGCCTCGGAGCGGCTGCGCGGAAGCCAACGGTTTCTCGCCGTGCAGCGCTACGTCTCCGGATCGGTCTTCGTCGGTCTCGGCGCACTCACCGCAACCGCAAAGAGGTACTAGCGCCTGCGTCGCGAAGACCTACACTCAGAGCGATGATTTACTGCGTCATCCCCCGCGAGCTGGAAACCGAGCTCTTCGACAAGATGGTCGAGTACTACAAGGACAACCCAAACGTGACGGTGATCGTCGACCGGCGCGAGGGTGAGGACCGTCGGAACGGCCGCGAATACGGCGGTTTGCGAGAAACTCGGGACCGTCGGCGCGCGCGCATCCCGGGCACGTTCCCGGAAACCGATCCGGAGTAGCGCCGACTACACTGCGCGCCGATGGCCGTCACGGCGAAGCAGAGCAAGAACTATGTCGGCGGCGAGTGGACCGACGCCGCGTCCGGCGAGACCTTCGAGTCGCGAGTACCAGCGAGCGGCGACACGATCGGGACCTTCCCTCGCTCTGCTGCCGAGGACGTCGATCGCGCCGTCGAGGCGGCCAAGGCTGCGTTTGAGGAGTGGCGGCTCACGCCGGCGCCGGAGCGTGGCAACGTCCTCTTCCGCTTCGCGCGCCTGCTGGAGGAGCGGAAGGATGAGCTGACGGAGCTGATGAGCCGCGAGATGGGCAAGGTGCTCGCGGAGGCCGGCGGCGACGTCCAGGAGGCGATCGACATGTCGGTCTACATGGCCGGGGAAGGCCGACGCCTGTTCGGCCAGACGACGCCCTCCGAGCTGCGGGACAAGTTCCAGATGTCGGTGCGGATGCCGGTCGGAGTCGTCGGCGCGATCACGCCGTGGAACTTCCCGATCGCGATCCCGGCCTGGAAGCTCGCGCCTGCCCTGGTCTGTGGGAACACCGTCGTCCTGAAGCCGGCCGAGGACACCCCGGCCCTCGCAGAGCGCTTCATCGAGCTGCTCGGCGAGTCGGGCCTGCCGGACGGCGTCGTGAACCTCGTGCACGGCTACGGGGAGGAGGCGGGCGAGCGGCTCGTCCGCCACCCCGACGTCCCGATCATCACCTTCACCGGCTCGCGCGAGACCGGGGTCGCGGTCACCAAGGCGGCCGCCGACCACCTCAAGCATGTTCACCTGGAGCTCGGCGGCAAGAACGCGATCATCGTCCTGGACGATGCCGACCTCGAGCTCGCCGTGGAGGGGATCGTCTGGTCGGCCTTCGGCACGTCCGGGCAGCGCTGCACGGCCGCGAGCCGGGTGATCGTCCACGAGGCGGTCTACGGCGAGCTCCAGAAGCGGCTCGTCGAGCGCGCCGAGAAGATGCGGATCGGCCCCGGCTGGGATCCCGACACCGACCTCGGTCCCGTGATCAACCAGGAGTCGCTCGACAAGATCCACTCGTATACCGGAATCGGCACCGACGAGGGCGCCAAGCTCCTCACCGGCGGCGAGGCGGCGACCGAGGGGGATCTCGGCAGGGGGTTCTTCTACCGGCCGACGATCTTCGGGGACGTCGACCCGCAGATGCGAATCGCCCAGGAGGAGATCTTCGGCCCAACGACGGCGCTCATCCCGGTCAAGGACTTCGACGAGGCGATCCGCGTCGCGAACGGGATCCGCTACGGGCTCTCGTCCTCCATCTTCACGCGCGACGTGAACAAGGCGTTCCGCGCGATGCGGGATCTGCAGACGGGCATCACGTACATCAACGCGGGAACGATCGGAGCCGAGGTGCATCTGCCGTTCGGTGGCACAAAGGACACGGGCAACGGCCATCGCGAAGCGGGCCAGGCCGCCCTCGACGTCTTCACGGAGTGGAAGTCGCTCTACATCGACTACTCCGGGAAGCTGCAGCGGGCGCAGATCGACAACGTCGAGTAGATGCGGGACAAGGTCAACCTCGCCGAGACGCTTGCGACGTTCGACGAGCCCTTCTCGCCGAGGATCGTCGGCCGCTACAACGGCAACAAGCTGCAGGTCGCGAAGACCCGCGGCGAGTTCGTCTGGCACGCGCACCCCGACACCGACGACTTCTTCCTCGTCGTGGC
>JAXIPI010000132.1:0-4847 GCA_045403015.1 Gaiellaceae bacterium
GCTCAACATCCAGAAGACGTTTGCGATCGCCTTTGCCATCGGCGCGGCGCTGGCGGCACTCGGCGCGGCCGTCGGGAGCTCGCAGGGGAACGTCGCGTCGGGGCAGGACGCCCAGTGGCTGCTGAACGCACTCGTCGTCGTCATCGTCGGCGGGATGGGATCGCTGCTCGGCGCGGCCGCGGGCGCGCTGCTCTACGCGGGCGTCCTCACCTTCTCCGCCGCCTACCTGCCGATCACGAGCGACAACTGTTGCTCGCAGTACTCGATCGTGCTCACATTCGTCCTGATCGCGCTCGTGCTCGCGTTCCGTCCGCAGGGGCTCTTCGGGAGAGCCGGATGAGACGGAGGCGCGATCCCAAGGGGACCGTCGAGCGTGCGATCGGCCTGGCCGTGCTGGTGCTCCTCGCAGTCGGGCCGGCGCTCTTCAACGACTACTGGGTGAGCACGATCCTCACCCAGATGCTCATCTTCGGGATCGCCGCGGCCAGCCTCATCTTCCTCTCCGCCTACGGCGCGATGACCTCGCTCGCGCAAACCGCGCTGATGGGCATCTCGGCCTACCTGCTCGGGAACATGGTCACCCACGGGGGCGCAGGCGGCCAGAGCAAGGGCCTGACGCTGGGGTGGGACCCGACGCTCGCGCTCGTGCTCGCGCTCGGAATCACGACGCTGATCGGCGTGATCTTCGGCCTCGTCGCCGCGCGCAGCTTCGGCATCTACTTCCTGATGCTGACGCTGACCTACGGCGTGATCGCGAATTACTTCTTCGGCCAGGTGACGCAGTTCGGCGGGTTCTCGCCGATCGCCGGCGTCGACCAGTACACGCCCGGATTCGTCGGGGAGATCGTCGGTCATCCGGACAAGCTCTACTACATCGCGTTCGGAGTGGCGCTCGCGGTCTACGGAGCGATCCGCTACCTCATCCGAACGCCGTTCGGGCTCTCGCTGCAAGGTATCCGGGACGACCCGGTCCGCATGAGCTCACTCGGTTACAACGTGCCGCTGCACCGGGCGCTCGCCTTTGGTCTCGCCTCGTTTTTTGCCGCCCTCGCGGGAGTCCTGTTCGTCTGGTGGCAGGGGCAGATTGCACCGGGCAACATCGGCCTGGCCGCCACGATCGAGCTGCTCGTAATGGCCGTCATCGGCGGCCTCACCCGGATCGAGGGCGCCTGGGTCGGCGCCTTCGCCTTCATCGTCATCAACAACTATGTCCGCGACGTCGAGCTGCCCTTGATCGGCGGCAGCTTCAACACGATCATCGGCCTGATCTTCCTGGTCATCGTCATCGTCTCTCCGGACGGGCTCATGGGACTTTGGGACCGCCTCTGGCGTTCTCTGGGAGGGCGCGGCGGCGGAACGCCGGAAACCGCCTCCGTGACTCGCCAGGCTGCTCCGGAGGCGAGCATCCCGTGAAAGGGGGTCCTGATCTCCAAACGAACGCGTCGTGAATTCGTCACAACCAACCAAGGAACAATGAGGCAAGGGAGGGAACACATGAAGAACCTGCGTAGCTGGAAGCTCCTGCTTCCGCTCGCCGGAATCGCGGTTGTCGCGTCGGTCTGGGTGTCCGGCGCGTTCGCCGGGCCCAAGGCAAGCAACGTGATCAGAGTCGCGATCATGACCGACTGCAAGGGCGCATTCGCGTTCGGCTACGAGATCGACATCGGTGGCGCGCAGGCCGCCTTCGCGCAGTACGCGGGCGGCAAGGTGAAGAACAAGAACAAGCCGTCGGCAGGCATGACGGGCATCACAGTCGGAGGCAAGCAGGTCCAGATCGTCGGCTACGGCTGCGGCGACGACACGGTTCCGACCGCTGTGAAGGAGACGCGGCGGCTGATGGAGCAGCTGGACGCGGACGTGATGGTCGGCCCGCTCTCCGGCGACGAAGCCGTGTCCGTGGCGAACTACGCCAAGACGCACCCGACGAAGACGTTCGTCATCGGAACAGCGGGCTCGCAGGATCCGACCCTGCAGCTCGCAACAAAGAACGTCTTCCGCTACCACGGCGACGGAGCCCAGTGGAACGCCGGCATCGGCGAGATCCTCTACAAGAAGCTCGGATGGCGTAAGGCGGCGATCATCATGGACGACTACAGCTTCGGCTGGACGTCGGGTGCAGGGATGATCGCGGACTTCTGCGCGATCGGCGGACAGATCACGAAGCGCGTGTTCCCGCCGCTCAACACGACGGACTACGCGCCGTTCGTGCGGCAGCTGCCCCGCCCGGGCACGGTCGACGGCTACATGTGGGTGGTCGGCGGAACCGGGACGGCCGCCAGCCTGAAGGCGTTCGAGCAGGCCTACGGCAAGATCGATCCGAAGCAGCACGCCGGCAACCTGTTCTTCGCGTTCCTCGGCGCCGACAAGGTGGTCGGCCCGAAGGTCGTCGGCACCTACGTCGGCGGGTTCGGCACCGGCCCTGGCCTCAAGACCCCGCAGGCAAAGGCCTATGAGGCGATCATCAAGAAGTGGTACCCCAAGATCCCGGCAGCCGACGGATTCGTCTACAACTACTACAACGCGGCCTGGGCGCTGGTCCGCGCGTTGAAGGCCAACGGTGGCCAGGTGGGTGCGGCGTTGCAGAGTGCGATGCCGAAGTCGAACAAGTCGGCCTACGAGGTCTCCGACGGTGGGGTCGTCAAGCTCGACTCCCGCCGGCAGGCGGTCCAGGATCAGTATCCCCTGCAGGTCGTCAAGAACCCCGACGGCTCGATCGGGACCAAGCTCGTCGGCTTCGTGCCCAACGTCGATCAGACGTTCGGTGGCCTGTTCAAGCCGTCAAGCCCGGCGCCCGGTCGCTCGCAGCCCGCGTGCGTGAAGAAGAAGCTGCCGTGGCAGGGCAAGATCCGCGAAATCACGAACGGCGTCATCACGAACAAGGTCATCAAGTAGGCATGACGGAGGCTCCGAACCCTGTCCCTGTCGCCGTGCCGGCTCTCCGCTTGCGGGGAGTCGGCCGGCGCTTCGGCGGGCTGCGCGCCGTGAGTGACGTCGATCTCGATGTCGCTCGCGGCGAGCGGCGGGCCATCCTCGGCCCGAACGGGGCGGGCAAGACCACCCTCTTCAACGTCATCTCGGGCGATCTGGCCGCGTCCTCCGGCAGTGTCGAGCTCTTCGGCGAGGACGTGACGGCGGTGCCGGCGAGGAAACGGACGAAGCGTGGGCTGGCGCGCACCTACCAGCAATCGCGCATGCTCCTCGGCGTCAGCGTCGAGGACAGCATCTACCTCTCGGCCCTCGGGGTCGGCGCCGGCCATCTGCGGCCGGTGACGTTGCCCCGGAGAGACGAGGCGCTCCGCGAACGGGCGCGCGCGGCCGCCAAGCGAGCGGCGATCGACCACAAGCTTTCTGCGCTCGTCGGCAACCTCTCCCACGGCGAGCACCGGCAGGTCGCGATCGCGATGGCGCTCGCCTCGGAGCCGACGCTCATGATGCTCGACGAGCCCGCATCCGGCCTCTCCCGCGGGGAGCGCCAGCTCCTGACCGAGCTGCTGCTGGCGCTCGATTC
The DNA here is from genome assembly GCA_045403015.1 of Gaiellaceae bacterium. GTDB lineage: Bacteria > Actinomycetota > Thermoleophilia > Gaiellales > Gaiellaceae > Gaiellasilicea. The sequence goes on from JAXIPI010000132.1 coordinate 3,509, forward strand.
GGAGATCACCCTGGTGCTGATCGAGCACGACATGGACGTCGCCCTCACCGTCGCCGAGCAGGTGACGATGATGCACAACGGCCGGGTGATCGTCGAAGGCACCCCGGACGAGATCCGAGGCAACACGCTCGTCCACGATCTCTACCTCGGCCGGCACCACCAACGCGATGAGTGACGTCCTGCTCGCCGTCGAAGGACTTCAGGCCCACTACTCCAGCGCACAGATCCTGCACGACGTGACCTTCTCGATGGGGAAGGAGTCGGTGGCGATCGTCGGTCGCAACGGCATGGGCAAGACGACTCTGTGCAACGCGATCATGGGTTTCACGCCCCCTCGCGCGAGCGGCTCGGTGCGGTTCGAGGGGAAGGAGCTGATCGGCAAGCCGTCGCACAAGATCGCCCGAGCGGGCCTGGGATACGTCCCGCAGGGCAGGCGCCTCTTTCCCTCGCTCACGGTCCACGAGCACCTCGTCATCGCGTCCAGGAAGGGCGAAGGAGGGTGGACTGCGGAACGCGTCTACGACTTCTTTCCCCGGCTTGCCGAGCGAAAGCGGAACGGCGGCGCCGAGCTCTCCGGCGGCGAACAGCAGATGCTGGCGATCGGCCGGGCGCTGCTCGGCAATCCGCGGCTTCTGATCATGGACGAGCCCTCCGAGGGGCTCGCGCCGGCGATCGTCGACATGATGGTCGACGTGTTCAAGAAGCTGGAGGAGGAAGGCCTCGCGATCCTGCTGATCGAGCAGAAGCTCGACGTGGCGACGTCGCTCGCCGACCGCCAGCTCGTGATGGTCGGCGGCGAGATCGCGCTCGAGACGACGGCTGCGGAGCTGGAGCGGGACACCGAGATGCAGCGGAGATATCTGGGTGTCGAGCCTGTGGCTCACGCGTGAGGGCGGCCCGTCCGCTCCTCGCCCTCGGCCTGGCGCTCCTGCTCGCCGCGTGCGGTGGGGGCTCCGATGAGGCCTCCGATCTCGTTTTTGTCAGCACCCGAGACGGCGACTACGCGATCTATGGCATGCGCGCGACCGGGGGCGGGGAGCACAGGCTCACCGATGCCCATGGCGACCCCTCGACGCCGCAGGGCCTCCTCTTCCAGACGGAGCCTGCGTGGTCGCCGGACGGCAGCACGATCGCGTTCGCGAGCAAGCGGAGCGGGACGTCTGATCTCTACGCGATGAGCGCGGACGGGAGCGGCACGAAGCGCCTGGCCTCGACCAAGGAGGAGGACACGCAGCCCACCTGGTCGCCCGACGGCGACCGAATCGCCTTCGCGCGAGGTGCGCCGAGCCGGCTCTTCGTCATGAACGCCGACGGCTCCGGCGCGCGTCGCGTGACGGAC
>JAXIPI010000141.1:0-3881 GCA_045403015.1 Gaiellaceae bacterium
CGACGGCGGCGCGCGCGTGATCGCCGCCGGCCTCGATCAGGACTTCCGGCGGCTGCCGTTCGGGCCGATGCCCGAGCTGCTTGCCCACGCGGAGTTCGTCGACAAGCTGCAGGCCGTCTGCCACCGTTGCGGCGGGCCGGCGACGACGACGCAGCGGCTGGTCGACGGCTGCCCCGCCCCGTACTCGGGCGCGACGATCGTCGTCGGCGCGAACGAGCAGTACGAGGCGCGCTGCCGCGACTGCCACGAAGCCGGCCAGGACGCCTCGCCCCTCGCTGCTGCGATCGCAGTCGCTGCCGCCTAGCCGTTGCGGGGGCCGCCCTTCCGGACGGCCCCGCGAGTGTCGCGCTAGCTGAGGCCGTTCGCCTTCTGGAAGGCGCGGGCCACCGTCGCGGCCGGCTTCTTGTCCACGCCGACCGCCTTGTTCATGGCGAGGATCGCCCTCAGAGTCAGAAGCGAGTTGACCCGGTTGAGCGTCGATGTCAGGCGCGTCCCGTTCTCGGCCACGAGCTTCTTCGAGAGAACGGGCGCGACGTGCTGGAAGCCGAACATGTTGCGCGGCTCCTTGAGCACCACGTACTTGGTCGAGATCAGCGGCGGGTCAGTCGTGAAGATGCCCGCCGCCTCGACCTTTCCCTGGTCGAGCAGCGAGTAGGCACTGATCCCGGCCAGCGGGGTGAACTCGACGTTCTTGACGCCGTAGCGGCTCGCCAGCTGCGGCAGCCACCGCGTCTCGAACTCCGGGAACGCCGCGAGTGTCAGATCCGGCACCTTGCGCAGGTCGCCGACCGTCTTCAGGCCGAACTTCGTCGCCGTCGACCGAAGCACCGCGATCCCGTCCCGGTCCTGGAATGGCGTCTGCTTCAGCAGCGTCTGCCCGCGCTTCTCGTAGAGGGCCTTCGCCGCCAGGTAGGTGCCAAGGGCCGACTTCGGCAGGTTCTTCCGCTTGAAGACGACCGAGAGCGCGATCCCCGTGTACTCGGGATAGAGAGTCACCCGGCCGCTGCGGAGCGAGGCGTCGATTAGCTCGGTCGAGCCGATGTTGTCCTTGTACTGGACCTTGAAGCCCTTGGCCTGGAGGGCTTGCTTGTAGAGCTCGCCGAGCACGAACTGCTCGGGGAAGTTCTTCGTGCCGACGATGATCGGCGTCGCCTGCCGCTGCTCGAGTGCGGCCGGCGCCGCGGCGGCTCCCCCGAGCACGATGGCGACTCCGAGTGCAATCGCGAACGCCGCCTTGGCGGCTCTACGGTTGTGTTTCCTGATCACGGACCCTCCCTCTGTCGTTGGTTCACCCGGTTAGACGACCGGGCGCACATCCGGTTCGAACGCCGGAATCTCTTTTTTCAATCCAGCCGGTGTCAAGGCGCGCTGCACGAGACCGAGCCCCGCGTCGGCGGCAAGCGCGAGCAGGGACACGCAGAGCGCTGCACCCACCAGGCCTTCGACGTCGTAGCTCGCCTGGTTCACGAGGATCTCGCCGAGGCCGCCGCCGCCGGCGATCGCGGCGATCGTGGCGGTCGCGATGACGAAGACCGAGGCGGTGCGGATGCCGACGAAGAGGAGGGGCAGCGCGAGCGGCAGCTCGACGCGCCACAGCACCTGAAGCGGCTTCATCCCCATTCCGCGAGCCGCCTCGACTGCGTCCGGGTCGACCTCGTCGACCGCGAGGTAGGCATTCGTGAGGATCGGCGGGACGGCGAGGATGACAAGCGCGACCATCACGTTCGTGAAGCCGAGCCCGAGAAACGTGAAGCCCACTGCGATCACGACGAGCGTCGGGAGTGCGCGGCCGATGTTCGCCACGTTGACTGCGAGAAACGAGCCGCGGTGGAGGTGGCCGAGCAGCACGCCGAGGGGAACAGCGATCGCAATCGAGACCGCAAGGGCCGCGGCTGACAGGAGTATGTGCTCCCACGTCTTCTCGAGGATCAGGTCGTGCCGGTCGACGATGAACTCGAGCGCGCCGCCGAAGACGTCGAGAGCGGAGGCGACGATCATGCTGTCCTCCGGGAGGTCGCCCACGGCGTCAGCGCGCGCTGCGCGAGCACGAGAATCCCGTCGGCGATGAACGCGAGGCCCACCGCCAAGGCGCCGGCAACGAGGATCTCGGTCTTGAAGTTGTCCCGCAGCGCGCCCAGGATCGGGACTCCGAGGCCCTGCGAGACGACGAATGCGGCGACGGTCGCGAGCGCGATCGTCGAGACGACTGCGATGCGGAGGCCGGCCACGATCGCCGGCAGCGCCAGCGGCAGCTCGACGCGCCAGAGCGTCTGGGACCGCGTCAACCCCATGCCACGCGCGGCCTCGAGCACCTCGGGAGGCGCCGAGCGCAGGCCGGCGAGGGTGTTCCGGAAGAGGATCAGGATCGTGTAGCCGACGAGCGCGATCTCGACGGTCGTGACCGTCAGGCCTGTGAGCGGGACCAGGAGCTGGAACAGCGCCAGGCTCGGGATCGTGTAGATCACTGCCGAGACGAATGCGATAGGTCGTTCGGCGAGGCTCAGCCGGTGCGCGAGCAGCGCCGCGGCCAGCGAGATGGCGAACCCGATCCCGACCGCGATCAGCGTCAGCTCGATGTGCTCGATCAGCCGTGGCTGCAGGACGGGACCCCAGTTGTCGCGCACCCAGTCGGTGCAGAAGATGCGGTTCTCGGAGACGCAGGCACTTGCCTCACCGAAATCGGGGATGACGGGCTCGTTCGTCACGAGAGGAGCTCCGTCAGTCGATGGATCGTGAGTACGCCGCGCGGCTCCTGGTTCGGGCCGACGACGAGCAGCTCCTCCGACCCCTCGCTCAGCATCAGCGAAAGCGCGTCGCGGAGCGTCGTACTGTCGTCCGCGACGGGCCTGACGACCCCGTTCACCGGGCCGAGCTCGACGTCGGCGAGGCGCTTCAGCGACAGACGCTTGAGGCCTCGGTCCTGCCCGACGAAGCGCGCAACGAACTCGTCGGCCGGGTGAGCGAGGATCTCGTCGGGTTCGTCGTACTGGACGAGCACGCCGCCCTCGCGCAGGATCGCGATCCGGTCGCCGATGAAGATCGCTTCGTCGATGTCGTGGGTGACGAAGATGATCGTCTTCCGCACCTCGTCCTGGATCCGCAGCAGCTCCTTTTGGAGCCGCGTGCGAGTGATCGGGTCGAGAGCTCCGAACGGCTCGTCCATCAGCATCACCGGCGGGTCGGCCGCGAGCGCACGCGCGAGGCCGACGCGCTGGCGCTCGCCGCCCGAGAGCTGCGAGGCGTAGCGGGAGCGGTAGTCCTTCGCCGGCAGATCGACGAGATCGAGCAGCTCGTCCACGCGCACGGCGATCTCGGCCTTCGACCAGCCGAGGAGCTTCGGCACGGTGGCGACGTTCTCGGCGACGGTCATGTGCGGGAAGAGGCCGACCTGCTGGATCACGTAGCCGATGCCGCGGCGCAGCTCCGTCTCGTCCAGCGCGTTGACGCTTTGCCCGTCGATCCTTACGTCGCCCGACGTGAGCTCGACGAGCCTGTTGACGAGCTTCATGGCGGTCGTCTTGCCTCCGCCGGAGGGGCCGACGAGGCAGCACACGTCGCCGGCCGGAATCGAGAAGGTGAGGTCGTCGACCGCAGGAGCCGCGCGGCCGGGGTAACGCTTAGTCGCGTGGTCGAAGACGATCTCGACCGCCTGACGCCGCCCCCTCACTCCCCCTAGCGTACGCTGCCGTGCCCGTGCGGCGAAGGCTCAGGGACGTTTCAGCTCGGTGAGCTCCTCGCGCCCGGTGCCGCCGGCGACACTGAGGGCGAGCACCGGCCCCACACCACGTGCGTAGAACTTGTGCTCGAGGACGTCGGGCTCGAGGGGAGTGAAGTCCTTCGTCATCAGCAGGTGCTCGTACGCGCCGGCGGGAACCTCGGTC
>JAXIPI010000443.1:0-16697 GCA_045403015.1 Gaiellaceae bacterium
GGACGAGGACGAGCAGCGCTACTGGGCGACCATCGCCGGCCGGCAGCTGCGCTTCGACCAGCGCGCCGAGTTTGCGAAGAAGTTCGCAGAGGGCCGGGCGTCGAAGGCGGCGCTCGAGACCTTCCTCTCGGTCTGCTCGGCCGAGAATCCAAATCGCCGCTTGCGGATGACCGCGCTCCAGGACCGCGTCTCGATGACCGTCGAGCGCGCCGACTTCGACGACCTGGTCACGCTCGTCAGCCAGGCGCCGCCGTGGGACAAGGACCGGGCGGCGGGGGCCAGAATCCTGCTCCGCGCTATCGGCGAAGGCAAGGCGAACGCTCCCGATCAGATTCTCCAGCGCTGGACGTGGAAGCTCGCCAAGGCGACGCGGAAGGTTCAGGATCGCCGCGCCAGCACCGAGTTTCCGGAAGCCAAGCGCCTGCTCGGAGCGGTCGCGAACTCGCGCGGCCACCGGCACGAGGAGAACGTCGCGAAGCTGATCCAGGTCGCGAAGGCGCTGCCGCTCGAGGTCGGCGCAGCCCTCCTCGCCTCCTCGGAGGGGTATACGCCGCGGGCGAACAATGCGCTCGACCGCGCGCGCGAGGAGCTCGGCGAGATCCGGGAGATCGCCAACGCCCTCGCTGACAACCTGCCCGCGCCGAAGGCGCCGTCGCGGAAGTCGCGCAGGCGGAAGCGCCGGAAGAAGGTCGGCGGACCGCAGCAGCCGCAGCAACAGCAGCAGCCCGGTGCCGAGGTCGCCGCTGCGAGCAACGGCAGCGCGCCGGTTGAAGAGGGCGCGGCGAAGCCGAAGTCGCGACGCCGCCGACGGCGCAAGCCCGCAGCGGCCCTCGACGGCGGCTCGGCCGCTGCGAACGACGGCGCCGCCGAACCGATCACACCCGCCTAGGCGAAGGTCCTTCGATGTTGATCCTGCTCGCGATCGGCTTCGTCGCGGGGATCGTCACGGCGCTCTCGCCGTGCGTGCTTCCGGTGCTGCCGATCGTGCTCGCCGGCGGGGCGACCGGTCGCCGGCCATTGGCGATCGTCGCCGGCATCGTCGTCAGCTTCACCGTCTTCACGCTCTTCGCGGCCTGGCTGCTCGACCTCCTGGGCCTGCCGCAGGACCTGCTCCGGAACCTCGCGATCGCGCTCCTCCTCGTAGTCGCACTCACACTCCTGGTGCCGCAGGTCGGCGAACTGCTCGCCCGGCCGCTGCAGGCGCTGACGCGGCGCCGCTCGGGCGATCTCGGCGGCGGCTTCTTCCTCGGCGCGAGCCTCGGGCTCGTCTTCGTGCCGTGCGCAGGCCCGGTGCTCGCCGCGGTGACCGTCATCGCCGCCAAGCGCGAGGTCGGACTCGACGGGCTGCTGCTCACGCTTGCATACGCGATGGGCGCCGCGCTGCCGATGCTCGCGATCGCCTTTGCCGGCCAGCGGGCTGCGAGGGTGTTTCGCGCCCGCGCCGAGACGGTCCGCCGAGCGGCGGGCGTCCTCGTCGCCGCAGCGGCGATCGCGATTGCGCTCGGTGTCGACCAGGAGCTTCAGACCGCGATCCCCGGTTACACCGAGTCGTTGCAGGAGCGCTTCGAGCGCTCGTCCGCCGCGCAGCGGGAGCTCGGCGAGCTCACCGGTGCCCGCGCGCCCAAAGCGGATCGCGGCGCCGCTGCGGGGACGCTCGAGGACTACGGCCCCGCGCCGGACTTCCGCGGCGTCGCAGGCTGGCTCAACTCGCCGCCGCTGACGATGAAGGGGTTGCGCGGCCGCGTCGTCCTGATCGACTTCTGGACCTACTCCTGCATCAACTGCCTGCGCACGCTCCCGCACATCCGTGAGTGGGACTCCCGCTACCGGAAGGCAGGGCTGACGATCGTCGGCGTCCACACGCCCGAGTTCGCCTTCGAGCGGGTCGCGTCGAACGTGCGCGAGAACGTCAGGAAGCTCGAGCTCCGCTACCCGGTCGCGCTCGACAACGGCTTCGGCACCTGGGAGGCGTGGCACAACCAGTACTGGCCGGCGAAGTACCTGATCGACCGGAACGGACATGTCCGCTACTTCCATTTCGGCGAAGGCGAGTACGACACGACGGAGGGCGCGATCCGCACGCTGCTGGGCAAGGATGCCCCGCCGGCTTCCAGGCTCGCCGACGACAGTCCACACGGCCTGCTCACACCCGAGAGCTACCTCGGGCACCAGCGGCTCGCCCGGAACGGAGGCGAGGCAGTCAAGAAGGACGCCGAGCACACCTACCAGCTGCCGGCAAAGCTCGGCGACAGCGAGCTCGCGTTCGGCGGCAGCTGGAAGGTCGAGGACGAGCGGGCGGTCGCGGGCCGCGGCGCGAAGCTCCGGCTCGACTACCTCGCCCGCAATGTCTACCTCGTCCTCACGGGGAGGGGATCGGTGCGCGTGCTCGTCGATGGCAAGCCGGAGCGCACGGTGCACGTCACCGATGACCGGCTCTACACGCTCGTCGAGCGCCCGAAGATCGGCCACCACTTGCTCGAGCTGCGATTCACGCCCGGCGTCGCCGCCTACGCGTTCACGTTCGGGTAGCCCAGAACTCGTCGACCTCCTCGAGCGTCGGCGGTGCCGCCCCGGCGCGAGAGCACTGCAGCGCGGCGACCGCGCACGCGAACGACAGCGCGTCCTCGAGCGCCGGGTCGTCCATGGATGCAACGGCCTCCGCGTTGAGGGCGTCGCTCACCCATAACCGTCGCAGCAGACCGGCGCCGAACGCATCTCCCGCCCCGACCGTGTCGACAACGTCCACCGGCTGCGAGGCGACACGCGCCTCCCCGGCACACGACACCGCGAGGGCGCCTTCCGGTCCGAGGGTGACGACGGCCAGCCGCGCCCCCAGCGAGAGCAGCCGTTGCGCACATGCCGACGGCTCGAGCTCGGGATACAGCCACTCGGCATCGCGGGCACTCAGCTTCACGAGATGCGCGTCGGAGAGCCAGCTCTCGAAACGTGCGCGATAGAGGTCGCGGTCACCGATCACGTCTGGGCGAACGTTCGGGTCGACCATGATCAGCCTGCGCCCCGACTCGCGGCGCATCAACCCCTCCAGCGCCGCCGCAGGCGGGTCGGTAGCGAGCGCGAGCGTGCCGAGGTGGAGCGCGACGACCTCTGCGCCGAGCTGCGGCATGTCTGCAGCAGTCAGGTCGGCGTACGCCGTCCCGGCGAGATGGAAGCTGTACGCCGCATCGCCGTCGTCGCTCGTATGCACCACCGCAACCGGTGTGGGCGCCGGGCCGCGGAGGACGTAGCGGTCGTCCACACCGCTCTCCCGAAAGAGACCGGCGAGGAGGTCGCCGAACTGGTCGTACGAGAGGCGCCCGAGGAAGCCGGTCGGGACACCGAGCCGGCCGAGCGCGAGCGCCGTGTTGAACGGCCCTCCGCCAGGCAGGGGATGGAGCATCCCGTCCCGCTCGACGAGATCGATCAACGCCTCGCCGGCGACCGCGATCACGACGCCCGCGCTTTGGCGCCGCACGACTCGCGCACGACGAAGTCGGCCGGAAGGACGACCTTCCTGGTGCGATCGAGCCGGCGGCCTGCGATCCGCTCGAAGAGCAGCTGCGTCCCGAGCGTGCCGAAGGTCTCCGCCGGTTGCAGCATCACGGTCAGGAAGGGGTAGAGCCGCGACGCGTACTCGATGTCGTCGTAGCACACGAGGGCAACGTCATCGGGCACCTCGAGCCCTGCTGCGCGCACGGCCTCGATCGCTCCGAGGGCGACGAGGTTGTTGACGGTGAAGACGCCGGTTGGCCGCTCCGCGAGCTGGAGCAGCTTCGCCATCCCGACCGCACCACCCTGTGGATCCGCTGCTGCGCGGACCACTAGCGCCGGATCGAGCTCGATGCCGGCGTGCTCGAGCGCCTCGGCGTAGCCCGCGCGCCGCTCGCGCGCAGTGGAGACGTTTTCGTCCTCGACGATCATCCCGATCCGGCGGTGGCCGAGCCCGATCAGGTGCTCGACGAGGCTCCTCGCGCCCGCCGTGCTGTCGCCGAGGACGACATCGCATTCGATCCCCGGGATCGTCCGGTCGATCAAGACGAACGGTACGCCGAACCGCGCGAGCCGCTTCAGCTGACTTCGTGAGGAGTCGCTTACGGGTGCGATCACGATTCCCTCGACACGGTGCGCGATCATTTCCTCGATCACCTCCGCCTCGAGCGTCAGGTCGAAGCGCGTGTCGCACAGCAGCACCCGGTATCCGGCGCGCCTCGCCACGTCCTCTGCTCCGCGGACGATCAGCGTGAAGAACGGGTTGGCGACGTCCGGCACGATCAGCGCGATCGTCCCCGTCTTCTGCCGGCTCAGCCCGCGCGCCAGGCTGCTCGGCACGTAGCCCAGCTCGGCGATCGCCTGCTCGACCCGGCTCCGCGTCCCAGGGCTGACCCGCAGGCTCTGGTTGATAACCCGGGACACGGTCATCGGCGAGACGCCGCTGAGCCTGGCGACGTCCTTGATCGTCACGTTTGTCGGATTCTCACTCACCGCACTCTCTTGGGATCAGTACCACAAACCGAAGCAAATTCCCATCCCTTAGCCCTTGACTTAGTCGGTTGTGATGTGTTATCGGTACCACAACCAGAGGGTCCCGACGAAGGGAGCTGTACATGCGTCAGCGAAAGCAAGCCCGGACACACCGCCTCATCCCGGCCGTCGCGCTGCTCGCGCTGATCGCGACCGCGATCGTGACGACGGTCGCGTCGGCCCGTCCGGCCGCCCCGGCGGCAGAGACGATCAAGGTCGGACTGATCACGAAGGACGTCACGAATCCGTTCTTCGTGAAGATGAAAGCAGGCGCAACCGCGGAAGCGAAGAAGCGTGGAGCCCAGCTCATCTACGCGGCCGGCAAGAGCAGCTCCGACAACGCGAGCCAGATCGCCGCGATCGAGAACATGACGACCGCCGGCGCGAAGGGAATTCTGATCACCGTTGCGGATGCGAAGGCAGAGAACGCCGCGATCGCGAAGGCGAGGAAGGCGGGCGTGCTGGTGATTGCGCTCGACTCCCCGACGAACCCGACGACAGCCACCGACGCGCTCTTCGCAACCAACAACTTCAACGCCGGCGTGCTGATCGGGAAGTACGCGCGCGCAGCGACGAAGGGCAAGACGGTCACGATCGCGATGCTCGACGAGCACGCGGGCTCCTCGGTCGGGAAGCTCCGTCACGACGGCTTCCTGAAGGGGTTCGGGATCAAGGGCAACAACAAGCAGATCACGTGCGTCGGGAACGGGCAGGGCCAGGTCGCCCCATCGCAGACGGCGATGGAGAACTGCCTGCAGAAGAACCCGGACATCGACGTCGTCTACACGATCAACGAGCCGAGTGCCGCGGGTGCCTGGACCGCGCTCAAGAGCGCCGGCAAGTCGAAGAGCGCCGTCACGATCGTCTCGGTCGACGGCGGCTGCGCCGGCGTCCGGAACGTCAGGGCGGGCGTGATCGATGCGACCTCGCAGCAGTACCCGCTGCTGATGGCGTCGAAGGGCGTCGCCGCGGTCGTGAACTACGCGAAGACCGGCAAGAAGGTGTCGGGCTACACCGACACCGGCGTGAACTTGATCGCCGGCAAGGCGGTCTCGGGGGTCAAGTCCAAGAACGTCGCCTACGGCCTCGCGAACTGCTGGGGGTAGGTGAGTCGGACAGCCGCAGACCGGGACGCCCCCTCCTCGTCCCGGTCGCGGCGGCCCGCGCCAGCTTTTGAGGATCGACGGCCGTAGGATCGGCGCACCGCGACGACAAGGATGAGCACGACGGACATCACGCCCGATTCGCCGAGCGCGCGCCAAAGTGTGCTCGGGGCCGCGCGCAAGATCGCGACGGCGCCGACGGCAAGCGCTCTCGCCGCCCTGCTGCTGACGGGGCTCTTCTTCTCGCTGAAGAGCGACCGCTTCCTGGAGACCCAGAACCTCTCGCTCGTGCTCCAGCAGGTGATGGTCGTCGGCGTACTGGCGATCGGGCAGACGCTCATCATCCTGACGGCGGGAATCGACCTCTCGGTCGGCACCGTGATGGCGTTCGGCCAGATCGTGATGACGAAGCTGGCCGTGGAGAGTGGGGTGCAGCCGCTGCTCGCAATCGGGCTCGGGATCCTCGCGTGCGTCGCCTTCGGGCTGCTCAACGGCGCGCTCGTCACCGGCGTCCGGCTACCGGCGTTCATCGTCACCCTGGGGACGTTCAACATCGCCTTCGCGTTGACCCACATCTACTCGGACGACCTGACGTTCACCGGGTTACCGAGCCAGATGCTCTTCTTCGGGCGCACCTTCACCGTCGCCGGCGCGGAGTTCACCTACGGCACGGTGCTGATGCTCGTCCTGTTCGGGATCGCGTGGTTCGCGCTCACGCAAACCGCCTGGGGACGGCACGTGTACGCGGTCGGCGACAACCCTGAGGCCGCTCGCCTCACCGGGATCAAGACGAACCGCCTCCTGCTCAGCGTCTACGTGATCGCCGGGCTGATGTACGGGATCGCTGCGATGCTCCTCGTCGCCCGGACCGAGCTCGGCGACCCGAACGCCGGGCAGACGACGGAGAATCTCGACACCATCACGGCGGTCGTTCTCGGCGGCACGAGCCTGTTCGGCGGCCGGGGGAGCATCATCGGGACGCTGATCGGCGCCGTCATCGTCGGCGTCTTCCGGAACGGGCTCACGCTGATCGGGGTGGAAGTGATCTACCAGTACCTCGTCACCGGCATCCTCGTGATTCTCGCCGTCTCGCTCGACCAGCTCGGACAGCGGAGGCGGGCCTGAGCGCGCAGCCGATCCTCGAGGCCCGCGGCCTCGTAAAGCGCTACGGCCAGGTCGTCGCGCTCGACGGCGCGGACTTCGAGCTGTACGCGGGCGAGATCCTCGCTGTGATCGGGGACAACGGCGCGGGCAAGTCGACGCTGATCAAGGCGCTGTCCGGGGCGATCCAGCCGGATGAGGGCGAGCTCCGGCTCGACGGCGAGCCCGCCCACTTTCGCTCGCCTGGGGACGCGCGCAAGCTCGGAATCGAGACCGTCTACCAGGATCTGGCCGTCGCACCTGCGCTCGACATCGCGACGAACATCTTCCTCGGCCGCGAGCGAAGGCGGCGTGGGATCCTCGGGTACGGTCTGCGGATGCTGGACAAGGGCAGCATGCGCCGCGACGCCGCGCGCAACTTCGCGGAGCTGAAGATCGGCGTGCAGTCGATCGGACAAGCGGTGGAGAACCTCTCCGGCGGCCAGCGGCAAGGCGTCGCCGTCGCCCGCGCCGCCACGTGGGCGCGCCGTCTCGTGATCATGGACGAGCCGACCGCGGCGCTCGGCGTGAAGGAAACGCGCCAGGTGCTGGATCTCATCCTTCGGGTCCGCGAGCGCGGCCTGCCGGTGATCCTGATCAGCCACGACATGCCGCACGTATTCGAGCTCGCCGACCGCGTGCACATCATGCGACTCGGCCGTCGGGTGGCCGTCGTGACGCCTCACACCCACACGATGGCGGAGGCGGTTGCGATCATGACGGGCGCCACCGCAGCTGAGCTCGACCAGGCGATGAGCACAGACCCTCCGACGACCGACGGGAGAGATCCATGACGTATGTCCCTTCAGCCGATCGCTACGACCGCATGCAGTACCGTCGCAGTGGCCGCAGCGGGCTGCAGCTGCCCGCGGTGTCGCTCGGGCTCTGGCACAACTTCGGGCACGACCGGCCATGGGAGAACGGACGCGCGATCGTTCGGCGCGCCTTCGACCTCGGGATCATCCACCACGATCTCGCGAACAACTACGGGCCGCCCTACGGCTCCGCCGAGGAGAACTACGGCCGGATCTTCCGTCACGACCTGAAGCCCTACCGCGACGAGCTCGTGATCTCGACCAAGGCCGGCTACGACATGTGGCCCGGCCCCTACGGCGAGGGTGGCGGCACCCGCAAGTACGTGCTCGCGAGCCTCGACCAGTCGCTCGCGCGGATGGGCCTCGAGTACGTCGACATCTTCTACTCGCACCGATTCGACCCCGACACACCGCTCGAGGAGACGATCGGCGCGCTCGACAGCGCGGTGAAGCAGGGCAAAGCGCTCTACGCCGGCATCTCTTCCTACTCGCCGGAGAAGACGCGCGAGGCGGCTGCGATCGGCCGCAGTCTCGGCACGCCGATCGTCATCCACCAGCCGTCGTACTCGATGCTGAACCGCTGGATCGAGCCGGAGCTGCTCGACACTCTGGAGGCGGAAGGGATCGGCTGCATCGGCTTCTCCCCACTCGCACAGGGAGTCCTCACCGACCGCTATCTGGACGGGATCCCGGAGGGGTCGCGTGCGGCCACCGAGGGCACCGCGCTCTCGCCGAACCAGCTGAACGAGCAGACGCTCGCGAAGGTGCGCGCGCTGAACGAGATCGCCGAGCGGCGAGGTCAGACACTCGCCGCGATGGCGCTCGCCTGGACGCTGCGAGACCAGCGGATGACCTCCACCCTCGTCGGTGCGTCGAGCGTCGCGCAGCTCGAGGCGAACGTCGCCGCACTCGACAACCTCGACTTCACGGACGAGGAGCTCGCGGAGATCGACCAGTACGCGACCGAGAGCGACATCAATCTCTGGGCGGCGTCGAGCGAGGTCTAGGCCGGCAGTTAGACAAGCGGATGAACAGGCCCGCCGAGATCCCTGCGTCGTTCTCTTCGCAAGAGTCGGAGAGCGCGTCGAGGTCGATCGTGATCCGAACCGATCTGGATCTCGACGCAGCGCGCCCGATCCTGGAGGCGATCGCCTCAGTCGGTTGGACCGACCTCCAGCATGCGTACGGCCGAGCTGCTGATGTCGAGAATCAACTGGCCGCGCTCGTCGTTGGAGACGCCGCGACACGGGAGTCTGCATGGTGGAATCTCTGGGGGAACATCCACCATCAAGGGACGATCTACAGCGCCACGGTGTCTGCTGTCCCGATCCTCGGCCGCCTCAGCTCCTGGGCCACATTTCCAGACCGCGTCGAGTCGATTCTGTTCCTCCGCGAAGTCGCGGCATCACCTGGTGTGGTCGTGTGGCGCATCGAAGCTGACGAGACCTTCTTCGACGCGGAGGCTCAGGACGCCCTGGCCAAGGAGCTCGCGGCGCACATCGACGAGATCGCCCGGGCTCGCCTGCGCCGGTGGGAAGCCGAGCCTCCAGAAATGCGGCGGGGGCTGCTCTGGCTCCTGTCGGTTCTGCCTCACCTTCACGAGCGGTACGCCGACCTGATTCAAGAGGAGCGGCCGAGCCGGTTCGAAGCTGCGTGGTCGCTCATCGCGCGCGGCGCCGAATCAGAGGACGATTACGACGAAATCGAAGAGTTCGAGCGCTGGATTCTCTACGGCCCTTCCTGACTACTGCTCGCGCGGGCCGTCGTCGCCGTTCTCGGCGTCGCGCTCGCGCAGGAAGCGTGTGAGCTCGGCGGCGAGCGAGTCGCCGGACGGGAGGTCCTCATGCTCCTCGAGATCGAGCTCGTCCGTGCGCCGCTCGAGCTCGGCCACGTAGGCCGCGGTCTCCTCGTCGGACGACACCGCCTCGGTCACCTGCTCGGCGTACGACTCCTCCGCTTCGGCGAGCTCCGCCGTGTCGATCTCGACTCCGAGCAGCTGCCCGAGCCGGACGCACAGCGCACGGGCGGCGCGCGGGCTCGGGGCAAGCGAAACGTAGTGCGGCACCGCCGCCCACAGGCTCGCGGCCGGCACGCCCTCGCGCCGGCAGCTGTCCTGAAGGACGCCGACGATCCCGGTCGGACCTTCGTAGCGGGAGTGCTGCAGCCCCAGGCTCTCGACGAGCGCCGGATCGCTTGCCGCGCCGGTCACGGGTGCCGCGCGTGTGTGCGGCACGTCGGCGAGCAGTGACCCGAGCGTGACCACGAGCTCGACGTCGAGGTCGCGGGCGAGGTCGATTACGAGCTTCGAAAAGGTCTTCCAGCGCAGGCTGGGCTCGACGCCGAGAAGCAGGATCGCATCGCGATTGGAGCCGGGAATCCGGGCGTGGTAGAAGGCGTTCTCGGGCCAGTCGATCCGCCTCGTCATCCCTTCGTCGAGCGACACGTGCGGCCGGTTCGCCTGGAAGTCGACGAAGCCCTCGGGATCGATGTCCCCGAAGCGCTCGGCGTGCCACACGCGCGCGAGGTAGCCGGCCGCGAGCGTGGCTCCCTGACCTCCGTCGTTCCAGCCGCGGAACGCAGCGATCAAGACGGGACGCTCGAGCGCCGGACGGCCGACCATCCGCAGCTCACTCATGGTGCCAGTGTACGACGCGGTGTACGCCAGAGGGCCGTGACCAGGCCCACAGTCCACGCCCAGACGGCAGCCGCAAGGGCGACGTGGATCAGCACGAGCCACCACGGCAGCTGGTTCCGGTACTGAAGCTCGCCGACCGTCATCTGCACGAGGAGCAGCACGAGGAGCACCACCGCTCCCGGAACGAGCACCCCGGCACGCGCTCGGTTCCGGGCGAGCCACGCGAGTAGGAGCAGAAAGGTGAGCCCGAACGCCGCCGTGGCGCGGACGTGAATCCAGACGGCGTCGAGCAGGTTCCAGAAACGCTTGATCTCGGCGCTGTCGCCGGGATGGGGTCCGGCCGCGGTCGAAAGCGTGCCGGTGACGACAAGCACGCCGCACGCGCCGGCGAGGACGAGCCCTGCGAGCTTGAGCCACATCGGCGCCGGCGACTCGACGCGGCCGCTGGCATTCCCCCAGGCCTCGACCGCGACCACCATCGCGCCGGCGAGCACGACGAGCGCGAGCAGGAAGTGGGTCGCGACCATCAGCGGATGCAGATCGAGCCGGATCGTCAGGAGCCCGAGCGGCGCCTGCGCGATCGTGCCGAGGAAGACGAGCGCCGCCGTCCACACCACCCAGCGATCGAGCCCGGGCGTCTTCCGGGCGGCGATCCACGTCAAGAGCGAGAGCACGATCGGAAAGAGCGCGAAGACGCGGTTGCCGAACTCGATCGTCGAGTGCTCACCGATGGCCGGGAAGAACGCGCCCTTCTGGCAGCCGGGCCACGACTGGCAAGCCAGGCCCGAGCCGGTGAGCCGGACCGCCGCCCCGGTGAGCACGACGCCGTAGAGCGACAGCGCGGACGCCGCCGCCAGCTTCGCGAACCGCGCGGGAGTGACCGAACCGAGCCTACGCAAGCGAGACGCCCGCGCCCTCGACGACGCGGCCGATGCGCTCCAGGAAGAGGCCCTGCTCGGTGAACGTCGCAGTCAGCACCGCGCCCTTGTCCGCGGGCAGCGCGATCAGCAGCCCGCCTGAGGTCTGCGGGTCGTAGGCGAGCGCCAGCAGATCGTCCGAGACACCGTCTGCGTCGACGTGCGGGCCCGCGAAGTCGCGGTTACGCGAGTCGCCGCCCGTGCGGACGCCGGCTGCCGCAGCAGCGCGCGCGCCGGGGAAGAGCGGCAGGCTCGCGGCGTCCAGCTCGATCCGCACGCCGCTCCGCTCCGCCATCTCGTGCGCGTGTCCGAGCAGGCCGAACCCCGTCACGTCGGTAACCGCGTGCGGTTCGAAGGGCCGCAGCACGTCGGCCGCCTCGCGGCTGAGGACCGTCATCGAATGTGTCGCCGCTTCGAGCCCCTCCTCGTGCCGTCGCCCCTGACGCGCAGCATGGAGGAGCATTCCCGTCCCGAGCGGCTTGGTGAGGAAGAGCGCATCGCCCGGCCGCGCGCCGCTCTTCGGCCAGAAGCCTTCGGGGTGCACGGTGCCGACGACGGCGAGCCCGTACTTCGGCTCGTCGTCACGCAGCGTGTGGCCGCCGGCGAGGATCCCGCCGGCCGCGCGCACCTGCTGGTCGGCGGCGGCGAAGATCGCGGCGAGCGTCTCGTTCGGGAGGCTTTCGGGGAAGGCGGCGATCGAGAGAGCGAGGAGCGGCGACCCGCCCATCGCGAAAACGTCGTTGAGCGCGTTCGTCGCAGCGATGCATCCGAAGAGCGCCGGGTCGTCCACGAGCGGCGGGAAGAAGTCGAGGGTGAAGACGAGGGCGCGGTCTTCGTCGAGCTTGTAGACCACCGCGTCATCCGCGGGCGAGAGCCCGACAAGGAGGTTCTCGGCCTCGGCCGGCACGAACCCGCGCAAGAGCTCGTCCAGGCGGGCGGCCGAGTACTTGGCGGCGCAACCGCCGCTCGGCGCGAGCGAAGTGAGGCTCTCCGTCATGCCCCCAAAATACGCCCAGACGACGCAACGGCGGCCGGGGAGCCGCCGTTGCACCTGACATTTCTGAAATAGTCGAAACCCCGTGGCTTCGGCGCTCATCACCGGCGGCTCGTCCGGCATCGGCCTGGCGATCGCCAGGATGCTCCGCGACGAGGGATTTGCCCTCACGCTTGCATCCCGCACCGCCGAGAAGGTCGAGGCCGCGGCGGCAGAGCTGGGTGCGCAGGCGATCGCCGCAGACGTCTCCAAGCCGGAGGACTGCGCGCGAGTCGTCGAGGAGCACGTCGCGCGTGAAGGCGGGCTCGACCTGCTCGTGAACTCGGCCGGAATCGGGATCGCCGGCCGTGTCGAGGACGTCCAGCTGAAGCACCTCGACCGGCAGCTGGCGATCAACCTCCGCGGTCTCGTGCTCGTCACCCAGGCCGCGCTCCCGCACCTGCGCAAGACTAGGGGCTGGGTCGTCAACCTCGCGTCGATCGCCGGGACCCAGCCGGTGCCGATCCTCCCGATCTACGCCGCATCGAAAGCGGCAGTGATCTCGCTCACGCACTCGTTGAACGCCGACCTCGACGACGACGGTGTGCGTGCGATCGCGATCTGCCCGGGCTTCGTCGACACGCCGATGGCCGATTTCTCCGGGCTCCCCGGCGAGGAGATGATCCAGCCCGAGGACTGCGCGGAAGTCGTGCGCATGTGCCTGCGCCTGAGCCCGCGCGCACGCATCCCGCAGGTCGTGATCGAGCGGGTCGGCTCGACCGGCAAGATCGCCTGATCGAGCCGCGTCCTCCCGTCAACCGCGCAGGCGGTGTCAGAGACGACTCTGGCACGTGTCAGAGAGGAGTCTGACACCGGCGTAGATCGGGGCCGAAACGATCAGCGTTCGATCGGGACGTCGACGAGGTTGCCCCACTCGGTCCACGAGCCGTCGTAGTTCTTGACGTCCGGATAGCCGAGCAGCTCGCGGAGCACGAACCAGGTGTGCGCGCTGCGCTCGCCGATGCGGCAGTAGGCGAGCACCTCCTTCTCGGGCGTGACGCCCTTGGCGCCGTAGAGCTCGCGCAGCTCGTCGGTTGACTTGAACGTCCCGTCGTCGCGGACCGCCTGCGCCCACGGGATCGACTGAGCGCTCGGGATGTGTCCGGTGCGCGATGCCCCTTCCTGCTCGTACCCGGGTGGCGCCATCAGCTCGCCGCTGTACTCCTGCGGACTGCGGACGTCCACCAGCGCCCGGTTGCCGCCGTTCTCGAGGCCCTGCAGAACGTTGTCGCGCCGCACGCGGATCGACTCGTCCGCGTCCTTCGCGGTGTAGCTCGCCCAAACGGGCTCGGACGTCTCCGTCGTCAGCTCCCGTCCCTCGTCGATCCACTTCTGCCGGCCGCCGTCGAGGATCCGCACATCCTCATGGCCGTAGATCTTGAGATACCAGTACGCATACGCGGCGAACCAGTTGTTCTTGTCGCCGTAGAGGATGACGCTCGTGTCGTTGCCGATGCCCCGGGCGCCCATCAGGCGTTCGAACTCGGACTTCTCGACGATGTCCCGCTCGATCGGGTCCTGTAGATCGTCGCGCCAGTGCAGCTTCACCGCCCCGGCGATGTGCCCGTCCTCGTAGAGATCCGGGTTCTCGTCGACCTCCGCCACGACCAGGTTGTCGTCACCGAGGTGCTCGGCCAGCCACTCGGTCGTCACCAGCACGTCGGCCATCATGCCTCCTTCCGGCAAGTTCAGAGAAAGGTGAGCGTAGCCATTGAGAGCTACGCGAGCAGGTACTTCTTCACGGCGGCGTCGAGCTCGTCCACGGAGACCGTGCCCTCGAACCGCTCCCGGACCTTGCCGTCGGGGCCGACGAGGAACACCCACGGCTCCGATGGCAGATGCCACTCCTTGAACCACTGGTTCTCGCCCTTGGCCGGATCGTTGTCCTGGTAGACCTCGACGTGGATGAACCGGACGTTCGAGCCGGCCTCGCGCTTGCGCACCGCGCTGACGACATCGACGACCGGCCCGCACGTGCGGCTCTGGCAGTAGGCGGGCGTGGCGAACGTGACGACGAAGGGCACCTTTGAGGCGAGCGCGTCCTTCACCGAGATCCGGTGGAGCTCGCGGTCTGGCACGCGGGACGTCGACAGCTGCTTGATCGTGGCGTTGTCGAGCGTGGGCGTGTCCGAAGGCACCGCCCGGTCGCCGACAGCCGGCGCCACCGGCTTGTCCTTGACCACGACATTGCCGACCGCCTGGATCTTGCGGCCCCCGATCGGCTCCGCGAGCAGCCAGTACGTGCCCGGCTTGGGAATGTCGAGCATCGTCACGAAGATTGCGCCGACGTCAGCGTCGTCGCCGCCCTCGATGCCGATCCGCTCGGAACGGGCAGTCGTCTGCAGGAACGGCTTCCCGTCGAGGCTGCGCGCGAGCCAGACCCTGGCTTTCGGACGAGTGATGACGCGACTCTGCCCGTCGACGACGAGAAACGTCAGCCGAACGTTGCCTGGGCCAAAATCCGCGGATCCGGGGACGATCGCAACGTCCTCACCGGGCGCGTGCAGCAGAGCTTCGAGAGTGGCGTCCGGCTCCTCCTTCGCTGAGGAGGAGCCGCCGCAGCCTGCCGCGATGATGCAAGTGACAAGACAGAATGCCGCAGCGAAACGCACTGGGCGAGTCTAGCCACGACGTCCTGCTAGCTACCGTCCGACCACGTGAAGAGCCGGGCAGCAGCCCCACCCCACGAGGCGAAGAGGACCGACGCCGACAGAGCGAGGAACAACAGGCGAGTCTTCATGGAGGATCCTCCTTTCTTCATCACTAGAACCGCATGTCCTGAAGTGCTTCTGCGGCGTTCCGGTAAAGCCTGGCGGCCTCCGTGTCCTGACCGCGTCGCGCAGCCAGATCGCCGAGAGCAACCCAGACGTTGGCGCGGTGGCTGACGGACGAGAACTGCTCGAACGTCGCGTCGGCGGCGCGGAAGGACTCTTCCGCCTCGTCGAAGCGCTCGCGCTCGAGCAGCGAGCGGCCGAGCACGAGCTGGGACTGGCCGATCTCGTCGAGGAAGTCCTCACGGCCCTCGAGTAGCTGCAGCGCCTGACGCGCATGCTCTTCGGCCGCCTCCCACTCGCCGAGCCGGAGATGAACGGTGGCGAGACCACCCATCGCCTGGGCTGCGTCGCCCTTGGAGTCGACCTCGACAGCGACTGCGAAGGACGCCTTCAGCTGCTCGATCGCCTGACGCGGCTTCCCGAGCAGGAGGCTGAGGCCGCCGAGGTTGTTGAGCAGGCGACCCACGGTCCGCTCGTCGTCGAGCTCCTGGAAGAGGCTCTTCGCCCGCTCCGCGTAGTTCCGCGACAGCACCCAGTGGCCGGTGCGCTCTGCGACGAGGGAGGCCTGGAAGTACGCGTCGGCCATCTTCCGCCGGTCGTCGACGCCCTGGGCGAGCTCGAGCGCATGCTCGACGTCCTCACGAGCGGCCTCGAAGTCACGCTGCCGACGATGGCAGCGGGAGCGCCAGTGGTAGATGTCCGAGCGGAGCCCGTCGCAGGGGAGGTCCGAGCGCTCGGCGAGCGCGAGAGCCTCGTCGAGCAGCGCGACGGCGGTCGAGACGCTGGAAAGCTTGTAGCGGCAGACGCCGAGGCGGAACACCAACTCGGCGCGGTCGACGTCCGAGAACACGGAGCCCTCGGCGGTCGCGCGGGCGCCGTTCAGCAGCTCGACGGCCTCGCGAACATCCCCCTCCTGCATGCGGGCCCAGGCCTCGCCGGAAAGCGTGCGAACCTCGAGCTCGACCGAGTTCGTGGCCGAGACTGCTGCCCGCGCTTCCGCGTAGGCCTCGACGGCGTCCTTGTAGCGGTACGCCTTCGAGAGCGCCTCGGCACGCGCGAGCAGCGCCTCCACGCGGCTGCGCTCGTCGGTCGAGACACCACTCGAGAGAAAGGCAGGATCGACCTCGAGGCGCTGGGCCAGCCACTCGACGGTCTCAGCGGTCGGGCGAGTCTTGCCGCGCTCGATCTGGCTGACGTACTCCTTGGAGAAGCGGTCGCCGGCGAGCTCCGTCTGCGTCAGTCCGGCGGCCACACGCAGCAGACGCAGCCGATCGCCGAGGCGCGCACCGGAGGATGCGGAAGCTTTGCGAGTGGCTGCGGTCGAAGTTTCGTTCATGGCGGCGGGGGACCTCGGTTGACTGAGTCAAGCGGGAAGTGGAGTAGCGCGCATACCCCTTTGCGGGGATTTTTGGGGGCAAACCGCTCCGCGGTGGCGAGTGAAGCGAGCGTACCACGAAATCACTTGACCGAGCCACTTGACTTTTGCCGACATGGCTCCTACAGTGAGGACAACTTGCACGGCCGACGCCAGGTCTAGTGCAAGGGCGCGCCACCCAGAAGGCGACCGCCGCAACCGCAGTGCCGTGATTGGGCCGCAGAGTCACGTCGCTCGGAGTGTCGCCCTCGTGGCAGCTTGCCTCACAGATCGTCCCCGGAGCCGCAGCCGGGGACGATCAGCGGTCCGGATTAGTGGGGTTCTCTAACCGGCGCCGGAGAGCCAGCGGATCCGCTGGGCTGCGATCGCGGCGAAGTCCTCGTCGTC
>JAXIPI010000211.1:0-10267 GCA_045403015.1 Gaiellaceae bacterium
CGTAGAAGCAGACGTTCATCGCGGCGAAGACGGCTCCCAACGCGACGATCAGCGCCCGTCCGTCGCGGTCGAGCGCGAGAAACGTCCGCCACGGCCGTCGCCAGAGGGCGAAGATCGCGGCGGCTGAGGCAATCCGGAGCCACGCAACGCCGAGCACGTCGACTCGGGCGAAGAGGAGCACGGCGAAGGAGGGTCCGAGGTAGTGGAAGACGGCGCTGCCGACGAAGTACGTCTGCGCGGGAATCGCGTCGACGCGGAGCGGCCTGGGTTGAGCGTGCACGGCGATGGACGAAGTGTTCCCGCCCGGTGCGGGTTTGGCCATGGCCAATCGAAGGTGTTAGGCTCTTCTCACGCCATGAAGAACGGAACCTCCGCTGACCGAGCCGCAGGTCTTCCCAAATTAGATCGAACTGACCGTAAAATCATCGGCGAGCTCACCGCCGATGGACGTGTCTCGTTCGCGGAGCTCGGCCGGCGGGTGAGCCTGTCGTCTCCGGCGGTTGCCGAGCGCGTCCAGCGGCTCGAGCGGTCGGGCGTGATCACCGGCTACCGCGCCGAGATCGACCCGCGCCTGCTGGGTTACCAGCTGACCGCGATCGTTCGGATCAAGCCCGCGCCGGGCCAGCTGCCGCGAATCCCCGAGCTGGCGGCTGCGATCCCCGAGATCGGTGAATGCCATCGCATCACCGGCGAAGACTGCTTCTACCTCAAGGTCTTCCTCCGCTCGATCGACGAGCTCGGCGCCCTTCTCGACCGCTTCCTCGTCTACGGCGAGACCACGACCTCGCTGATCAACGCTTCGCCGATTCCGCGCCGCGATCCGCCGCTCGACGAGCAGGTCTAGCGTCGCTCTACGGTTTCGCGTGCTTATTGGCTGCGAAGCAGAGGGCCGTGACCGCGTTGTCGATGTTCGGCGGAAGGGTGTTGAACTTCCCGTCGAAGTGGAACATTCCGTAGCCGACCGGTCTCTGTGCTTTGGCGCGGGCAGTGATGAACGAGTTGCGCCAAGCGGTGACCTTCGGCAGTGGCAGCCGGTGAACGTTGCCCGCGAGGCCACGGCTGAACGGCTCGTGGAATCCCGGCGTCATGCCGACGATGTATCGCCTGGCGAGTGCCTGCCTGGTCGGACTGCCTGGCGCGGCGAGCGCCCTTTGGGGCCGGGCGTTGGCCTCGCCGGCGGCGGGAGCGCTGCCTTCGAACCTCGGATACTCCTCACCGACCAGGCACCTGGCTCCGGCGTTGACGTCCTTCCAGAAGATCTTGACGTCCTCATCGGCGGGCGAGAGTCCGGGCAAGGTTTGCAGCGCCTTCGCGGCGATCCAGACGAACCCGGGCTTGCGCTTGTCTCCGAGCCTTGGCCGGCCCTGGGCGATCCCGACGATGACGCCACCGACGAACAACCGAAACGCTTTGGACTCTCCGCACGCAGGGGGAATCTCGTCAAGCTGCCACGCGGTGATCTCGCGGCCCTGCGCTTTTTCGGCTTGGCGCAGCTGGTCGCGGAACCTTCGTCCGAGCTCGACGCCCCAGGCGCGAGGACTCGAGGACGGAAGCAGCTTTTGCGGGACGGACGGGAACCGGCCCGACAACGCCGGGTCGACCCTCTTTGCGTCCTCTGGCGGGAGACGGCGCTTCGCCCGCAAGTCAGCGGTGTCCTTCAGCGAAAGATGCAATGTCGGCGCGTAGTGAACGTTGGGCATCCCCGCGGCTGCGATCTTTGCTGCGTCCTCGCGGTTGATCCCGTACCGGCCGAGGAAGACCTTCGTGCCGGGCGGCCGCCGCTTGGCCTTGAGCTGCTTCAGGATCTGCGCTCGGGCCTTGTCGGTGAACAGGTGTACGACCAGAACGGGCGGCTCGGTCATCGACGCCTCGACCTGCCATTCAACGTGCGTCCGCTCACGACTTCACGATTGTAAGCTTCGCCACAAGGAAATCAACCGGATTTCGAGTCGTATTCGGGCCGCCGACCCGGCGAGCGGAAGAACCTGCGCGCCCGCACCGTCCGGTGGACAGATGGAGAGGACCGCGACAGCCGCTGCGCGAGCTGAGCCGGCGCCGATGTGGACGGCGTACGGGCCTGCGAACGAGCCACGCGCCCGCACGGCTTTCCTCCGCCGCAACCCCGGGTTCGACGCGGCGGGTCTCGACCAGCTTCGAGCGAGGGAATACGGGCGGCTCGACGCTCAGGGGCAGGTCTACCTCGACTACACCGGTGGAGGGCTGTACGCGGAGTCGCAGCTCTCCGAGCATCTCGAGCTCCTGCGCCACACCGTGATCGGCAACCCGCACTCGGTCAACCCGACCTCGGCGGCGGCGACCGAGTTTCTCGAGCGGGCGCGCACCGCGGTGCTGCGCTACTTCAACGCCTCCGAGGAGTACCGCGTCATCTTCACGGCGAACGCCACCGGTGCGCTCAAGCTCGTGGGCGAGGCATATCCGTTCGACACGGGCAGTCGCTTCCTGCTCACCTGCGACAACCATAATTCCGTGAACGGGATCCGCGAGTTCGCGCGCGCGTGGGGCGCTACGACCACGTACCTGCCGACCACATCGGGTTCGCTGCGCGTCGACGAGGACCGGCTCAACGCCTGCCTGCGTGAGGCGGACGGCCGGCGGAGCAACCTGTTCGCCTACCCGGCCCAGTCGAACTTCTCGGGCGTCCAGCACCCGCTCGAGTGGATTGCAAGGGCGCAGGCTGCCGGGTGGGAGGTGCTCGTGGACTGCGCGGCATTCGTGCCGACGAACCGGCTCGACCTCAGCGAGTTCCAGCCCGACTTCGTCCCCATCTCGCTCTACAAGCTGCTCGGGTACCCGACCGGCGTCGGCTGCCTGCTCGTTCGAAAGCAGGCGCTTGCCCGGCTGCGCCGTCCCTGGTTCGCCGGCGGCACCATCGCCACCGTGAGCGTTCAGGCTGACTGGCACGCGCTGGCCGACGGTGAGCCGGCATTCGAGGACGGCACGGTCAACTACCTCTCACTGCCGGCCGTCGAGGAGGGGCTTCGCTACCTCGACGGAATCGGCATCGACACGATCCACACCCGCGTCTCCTGCCTGACCGACTGGCTGCTGGCCGAGCTCGCAGCGCTACGGCATGCGAACGGCAGCCCGGTCGTGCAGATCCACGGGCCACAGACGATGGATCGCCGTGGTGGAACGATCGCGTTCAACGTCCTGCGTCCGGACGGGCGCCTCGTGGACGTCCGGATCGTCGACAGTCGCGCCGCCGAGCACGGTGTCTCGCTGCGCACGGGTTGCTTCTGCAACCCGGGGTCGGCAGAGCTGGTCTACGAGATCCCGCTCGAGACACTCCGTCGTCGAACCGGCTCGCCGTCGTCCAGCGACCACCTCCGAGCTCTGGGAGTCGAGAGCGGAGGCGCGGTCCGCGTCTCCCTCGGGCTGGCGACGACGTTCCGGGACGTCTACCGGTTCATGCACTTCGCGTCGACCTTCGGCGAGCGATGACCGGATTGGTCAGCTTTGGTCGGTCAGATGCGCCGGCTCAGGCGAGTCGACGGTGGCGGCCCAGCTACCGAGGAGGTTGAGCGCCTCTTCGGAGCGCGAGCCGGGCTCGGCGGTGTAGGTGAAGATCGTCAGGCCGTGGTCTGCGGCGAGGTCCAACCGGTTGTAGCTCAGGCTCAGCTCGCCGACGACGGGATGGTGGAACTGCTTGACGCCGGTGTTGTGGAAGCGCACGTCGTGGGCCGCCCAGCGCGTGCGGAACACCTGGTTGTGTGTTGCGAGCTCGCCGACAAGGTCTGAGAGGTCGCGGTCGTGCGGGTCGCGGCCGGCCGCCCAGCGCAGGATCGCGACACACTCGCCGGCGACCCGCTCCCAGTCGCCGTAGAACACCTCGGCTCGTGGATCGAGGAACACAAACCGGGCGTTGTTGACCGGCCGTGCGGGCGCGGCGTACAGCTCGGAGAACAGCGCACGCCCGAGCTGGTTGGCGGCCAGGATGTCGAGACGCTGGTTGCCGACGAATGCGGCGGCGCCGGTGATCGCGTCCAGGGTCCACTGCACCTCGGGCCGGACGCGCTGTTTGGCCCGGCGCCGACGAGGCCGCCCTGCCGCCGGTTGCGCGGCGCGGGCGAGGTCGAACAAGTGGGCGCGCTCGGCCTCGTCCAGCTCGAGCGCCCGGGCTAGTGCCTCCAGCACGCTCTCGGAGACCCCGCTCATGTCTCCGCGTTCCAGACGGGTGTAGTAGGGAACGCTCACGCCGGCCAGGACGGCGACCTCCTCGCGGCGGAGCCCCGGCACGCGGCGAGGGCCGTAGGAGCGCAATCCCGCCTGCTCGGGCGTGATCCGGGCACGGCGGGAGGTGAGGAAGTCGCGGATCTCTTTTTTCGTCTCCACGCGATCAGCGTAGACCTCGCCGCCTGACCCTGGGGGACCCTGCCAGTAGCCCTATCAAGAGGGACTCTCACGTCCCGCGATCCCGTGCTTTCTTGGACGCACCAAGGGGCCGCGACGACACCGCCTCGCCATCCAGACAGGAAGGTTGTCATGAAGCACATCTCGCTAGGCGGACTTGACGTCTCTCGCATCGGGCTCGGCACGATGGCGATGTCCGGCTACTACCTCGACCCGACGAGCAGCGACGCGGAGTCGACCCGCACCATCCAGCGGGCACTCGAGTTGGGCGTTACCCACATCGACACCGCCGAGATCTACGGCCCCTACGCAAACGAGGAACTCGTCGGCCGCGCACTCAAGGGGCGTCGCGACGACGCTGTGCTCGCGACGAAGTTCGGCTTCGTCTCGCACACAGGCGGTGGCCCCGGAGTGCTCGACAGCAGCCCGGCGAACATCCGGACCGCCATCGAGGGCTCGCTGAAACGGCTGGGTACCGACCGCATCGACCTCTACTACCAGCACCGGGTCGACCCGGACACGCCGATCGAAGACACCGTGGGCGCCCTGGCCGAGCTCGTGGCCGAGGGCAAGGTCCTGCACATCGGCCTCTCCGAGGCCGGCCCCACAACGATGCGCCGCGCCCACGCCGTGCATCCGATCGCCGCGCTGCAGACCGAGTACTCCCTCTGGACGCGCGATCCGGAAGCCACGCTGCTGCCGCTGCTGCGCGAGCTGGGCATCGGCTTCGTGCCCTACTCGCCACTCGGGCACGGCTTCCTCACGGGGACGATCCGCTCCCCCGAGGACCTCGCCGACGACGACTGGCGCAAGAGCAACCCGCGCTTCACCGGGGGCAACTTCGAGAAGAACCTCCGCATCGTCGACGAGGTCGAGGCCGTCGCCTCCGAGCTCGACGCCACACCGGCGCAGGTCGCCCTGGCCTGGCTACTTGCACAAGGCGACGATATCGCCCCGATCCCGGGCACCAAGCGTGTTTCCCGCGTCGAGGAGAACACAGCAGCCGACGCGATCGAGCTGAGCGCGGAGCAGATCGCACGACTGAACGAGCTCACCCTGGCCACAGGCGAGCGCCATGACGAG
This sequence comes from Gaiellaceae bacterium, assembly GCA_045403015.1. Lineage (GTDB taxonomy): Bacteria > Actinomycetota > Thermoleophilia > Gaiellales > Gaiellaceae > Gaiellasilicea. The sequence goes on from JAXIPI010000211.1 coordinate 5,455, forward strand.
GCGAACATGTCCACGATCGACCGCTGACCCAAACACACTCCAGCTCCTCGAGTGATGAGTCGCGATTCGTGCTGGGCGAGGCGGTCGAAGAGCCGGGTCCGGCCGTTCGGCCGGACCCGGCGAACTTCTGAGTCAGGGGTTCTTCTTGGGGTGGAAGTACCGTCGGCAGTCCCACGCGGATGCGTCGTTCACGCTTCCTCGGTTGGGCTTGTAGCGAGCCTGCACGGGATAGGGGCAGAGCAGGAACGTCCGAGCCGGTCGGCTCGAAGAGGCCGGCCGATTGGCCACGAGCTCGTCGGGCGGGATGCCCTGCTCGACCCAGTTCACGAGGGCATCGAACGCCCTAGGCTGGACCGTCGCATTCCTCGCCAGCGACGAGTCGTCGTACTTCATCGGCGCGACGCTGAGCCCAAATGGAGGGCTCGTCACCGCTATCCAAGAACACATCGTTCAGCCCCGGCGTCTTGCGTCGCTCCTGCCTGCAAGCTTGTAGACGCCGTCGGTCGTCCTCACGACGAGCTTGGCGCCGACGAGCTCTCGCCGCAGCGTGGCGACGTCGTCGTGGAACCGCCGCAACACCGCGTTCAACTCGCGTTCGCGGTACGTGCGGCCGGCCTCGAGGTGGTCTGCGAGGTACTCGAGGACGACGGTCCGCTTGGCACGCGGGACGGGGATCGAGCGCAGCCGGCCATCCTCGTCGAGGAATGTCCGGAGCACCTTTCCGGCCTCCGACGTCGTGCGCCGCTGATTCGAGTGCTTCTCGAGCCAGTCCATCAGCTGCGACCGCTCGACCCGCCAATCGCGGCCGATGCGATAGCCCGGGATGTCGCCTGCCTGCAGCTTCCGCTGCACGACCTGATGGTTCAACCGCAGAAGCTCGGCGACCTCGCCGGCGGTGTAGAGGACGATCTCGGACATGGACGGACTTTAACGGATTCTGACGTAGGATGGAAGGTCGGTCGAACGACGCCGCCCGAGTGCTGTCCACCGGCGGACCTGAGGGGTTCACATTGTCGCGGCTTCGTAGATCTGGACGCTGTCGGAGATCGGACAGCCGTCGAGCAGCTTCTGGGCCTCGTCGATGCTCTCGGCGTTGATGATCGAGTAACCAGTGATTGTGCCCGGTTCGACCGCCAGGTCCGAGCTCCCGGTCTTGGTCACCTGACGTCCCTGGCTGAACGGGTTGCCGCTGTCGACGAACCGAGGGCCGACAGCTGCAAACCAGTCTCCCCACGCCTTCTTGACCTCCGGTGTGGGCTCGCCCCAACCGACGTACAGGTACATGAACTTCTTCATGGTTCTTCCTTCCTGTTACCTCGCTGTTGTCGACTGAGGAACGCCTCGTAGTTCTCCAGGGTCTCTTTCTCCGTGCCCCAATAGGTGTGGTATTGACCGAGCCAGTCCTGCAAGCTGCGTAGCGATTCGCGGTCCAGAGTGAGGAAATTGGTTCGCCCGATCTTGCGGCGGTTCACCATGCCCGCCGACTCGAGAATCTTGATGTGCTTGTGGATCGCCGGCAGCGACAGACCTCGCATCTCGGCAAGATGGTGAATTGAGTAGGGCTGAAGGCCAAGCACGTAGACGATCTCGCGCCGGTGAGCATTGGCGAGTGCCTCGAACACGCGGTCGAGGTCTCGGGGGATTGCGATCACGCAGCTCCAACCCTCCTCGTAAGTTAACTTCTAAGTGAAGTATCGAGCACCCTGCACAGCCCTGTCAAGAACCGGGGGTCAGAAGGAGTGCTCCCTCGCTCGTCTGCTCATCTCTGATACGGAACGTTGTCCCGTGAGCAGGCGAATCGTTGGACCAAGGACAACGAGGAAATGGGCCTAACCGGGCAGCTTTACAACCTCCCCAAACCTCTGATGGTGTTGCTAGCCGCCGTTTGAACCCATCTTTCAGCGTCGCCCGAGCCACCGCCTGCGTCAAGATTCGGCTGAAGCTCTTGGGGCGTCTGAACGAGGCACGAGGCTGAGGGAACTCGCGACGGCGGCCCCGCCTTATCGGTCGAGCTCGCTCAGGGGAATCCGACGCCAGGGATCGGACGTGGTATCCCTTTCCGCCGCCCAGCCAGGTGGGAGATCTCCGATCTCGTGTATGTATGGGTGTCTCTCGACGATGTGGACGAGGTGCAGAGCGACACCGTCGTCGATTTCCACCGATGCCCCTGGCATGAACTGCCAAGTACCGTCGTCGTCGTGGACAACGAGCAGGATCGGCTGTTCGCCTTCCATGACCTGCCGCGTTGACCAGACTTCGATCGATCCATCCTCAGGAAACGACGCGGTTCGTGCTTCACGCCGAGTCATGCATCCACATGCAATTTGCTCACTTGCCAGACCTTACCCCGGCAGGTTGTGTGCTCACAGTCAGCGAGCCCCGAAGACGACCCTCGCAGCTTCAGGGGTGTTGCGCGTCACAGGATCTGCTCCCGCAGATCCTGTGACCTGCGCCGGAAATGGAGCTAGGCGGGCTCGAACCGCCGACCTCCTGGGTGCGATCCAGGCGCTCTCCCAGCTGAGCTATAGCCCCTCGGTCGCCGCATTGTAGCGGCCCTCTGCGGTCATGTCCCGCTGGCGGGGTGCAGCGATTCGAGCCGGTCGATCCTGGCGATCGCCGGGTAGAGCCGCGGCCAGACCAGAGCCGCCAGTACCGTGAGCGTGCCGCCGATGACGACCGCGGGCACGGCGCCGAGAAGCGCCGCTGCGGCACCGGATTCGAAGGCGCCGAGCTCGTTCGACGCGCTGATGAAGACCATCTCGACCGCATTCACGCGTCCGCGGAGCATGTCGGGCGTGGCGAGCGCGGTGATCGTCGCCCTGATGTTCATGCTGATCATGTCCGCGAAGCCGCTCACCGCCAGCGCGCCGAACGACAGCGCGAACGAGTGCGAGAGGCCGAAGACGACCATGCTCCCGCCGAAGACGCCGACGACGACCAGGAGCGTCCGGCCGGTCCGGCCACCGAGCGGACGGCGGGTCAGCATGATCCCAGCGGCCAGCGCACCGACGGCCGGCGCGCTGCGGAGGACGCCCAGCCCGACCGGCCCGACGTCGAGCACGTCACGGGCGAAGAGTGGCAGCAGCGCGACGGCACCGCCGAAGAGAACGGCGACGAGATCGAGCGAGATCGCGCCGAGCAGCACGGGCGTCCGGCGGACAAAGCGCAGACCTGCGAGCAAGGCGCCGAGGCGGGAGCCCGCCACGAGCATCGGCTCCTGTTCGACGACCCTCGGCCTGATCGTCGCTACCACGCCGATCGCAATGACAAAGAGTGCGACGCCCACCCCGTAGACGAGCTCGGCGCTGACTGCGAAGAGCAATCCACCCAGCGCTGGTCCGGTCACCACCGTCGCCTGGCCGACCGTCGAACGGATCGCGAGTGCGCTCGTGAGCAGCTCGCGCGGGACGAGCGTCGGCGGCATTGAGCGGGCGGCGGGATTTCCGAGCGCGGCGGCCACACCGCTCGCGAACGCGAGTGTGAGGAACGGCCAGAGCGAGTTCGCACCACTGAGGCTGACGAGGATCAGGAGCGCCGTGATCGAGGCGTCGAACGCGAGCGACGCGATGAAGACGAGCTTCCGCGACAGCCGGTCGGCGATCGCGCCGGCGGGCAGGGCGAGCAGCGGCAGCGGCAGGAACTCGGCGAGCCCGATGAGACCAAGGTCGAGCGGGTTCCGGTTGATGTTGTAGACCTGCCAGCCGACCGCGACCAGCACCATCTCGCGCGCGAAGCCCATCGCGAGGATCGCAGCGACGAGCCGTGCGTAGTCGCGCTCGCGCAGAGCTGGGGGGAGGCGCCTCCGCATCGGACGGCGAGGGTATCCCTACGATGCCTCCGTGCGCGCGGTCGTGCTCGACGCGGAGAGACAGCCCAGGCTCGCGGATGTGCCGGCCCCCGGCGAGCCGATGCGCGTCCTCGCGTCCGGCCTCTGTGGCTCGGATCTCGAGAAGATCGGACACGCTCCGCCGGGCACGGTGCTCGGGCACGAGGTGGTCGCGGAGCGCCAGGATGGCGCCAGGGTCGCGCTCGTCCACCACGCTCCGTGCGGGGAATGCGGGCGCTGTCGAGCCGGGCACGAGTCGACGTGCGCTGCCTTCCCGGCGGCGACCATCGTTCCCGGCGGCTTTGCCGAAGCGGTGGCGGCGGCGGACGGCATCGAGCTTCCGGGTGGAATCGATGACGTAACGGGCACGTACGTCGAGCCGCTCGCGTGTGTGCTGCGGGGCGCCGAGCGTGTGCCGCGAGGGCGCGTGCTCGTCGTCGGCCAGGGCTTCATCGGGCGTCTCTTCGTCGAGGTGCTGCACCGCCGTGGGGACGACGTCTTCGCCGTCGATGCGAACCCCGAACGCGCGGGACGAGCTCCCGACGGCCCGGTCGATGCCGCCGTTCTCTGCGCGCCCGCCGCTCCGCTCGAGATCGTGGAGTCCGGCGGCACCGTCCTCGTTTTCTCCCCAGGCACCACGGTCGACCTGGATGAGGTCTACCGGCGCGAACTGACGCTGACCGGCTCCCGCTCCGCAACCCCGCGGCACATGCGCGAGGCGGCTGGGCTCCTCGCCGAGATCGAGGTGCCCGCTCCGACCGTCCTCCCGCTCGAGCGGTTCGACGAGGGCCTCGATCTGTATCGCTCTGGCGCCGCGTTGAAGGTCGTCTTCACGCCGTGAGAGCGCTGCGCGTCCACGGCGTCGGGGACTTACGGCTCGAGGAGATCCCGCGCCCGGAGCCCGGCCCCGGCGACGTGCTCGTGCAGGTCGAGGTGGCGCTGACCGACGGCACCGACCTGAAGACCTTCCGACGCGGCCACCCGGTG
>JAXIPI010000050.1:0-13766 GCA_045403015.1 Gaiellaceae bacterium
GAGATCTTTCACCTGTTCGTGATCGGCGCAGCGGCGGTGCATTTCGTCGCGATCGCAGCCTTCGTTCTCCCTCAGGCTTAGAGCCTCTAACGTAATGAGGCCTCGTCGCCTGGGTGCGATGGGTGGTGCGAGGCAACGACGCAGGGAGCGTCGATATGCAGGCATATCGACGCGACTGAGGACGCCGCCTCGCGCCGCCCAGCGCGCACAGGCGACTCAGAGCTTCATTGCGTTAGAGGCTCTTAGGCCCCGGTCGCTTCGAAGGCTTTGCCAAATCGCGTGTCCATCGCGTTGATGTTTGCCAGGTATGCCTTGTCGAGGGCCGCGATCCGGTTGGCGACCTTCTTGCCCTGAGGCGCCAACCGCACGATCTCGAGCAGATTGCGAGCCGCTCCCCGTGCTGCCGTGAACGCAGCCACGCCCTCGTTTTGAACTCGCTTCCCGCGCGCCGAGACTGGACGCGACGCCACCATTGCTGCGCGCGCCGCGCCTGCATCGCGGGCGAGCGCCTGAGCCGCGGCGACAACCACGGCGACTTTCTGAGATTCAAAGCCGCTCAGATCGCGAGTTACCTGGAGGTACCTGGCAACGAACGTCCCGACCACACGAGCATCTCCGTGGACCGCGGCGAGCGGCGTCGATGGCGCGGCGGGCAACGTGACGGTCGCACCCACCGGCTGCAGCTGGGGCGTGTAGTCGCCGCCAGAGCTCTTCGTCAGCCGAGCGCGGCCGGTGCCGTCGGCGTGAATGGAGAAGAGCTCGTCGTCCGTGCCCTGCGAGCCGGAGAAGTGGAGCAACGAGCCGTCGGGCGCCCAGCTCGGCTCTTGGCCTGCGGTCAGCCGTCGCTGACCGCCGCCCGTCGCGCGCATCAGCCACAGCTCATTCTCGAACGTTACGTCCGTTCCGCGCTGGTAGGCAATCGTCGCACCGTCCGGTGACCAATCCGGGTCGGCCTCGTACGCCTTTCCGCTCGTCAGGCGCCGCGCGCCGGTGCCGTCCGCGTTGACCACCCAGAGGTCCTTGCTGGTCGCCGTGTATCGGTCGTAAACGATCCGGAGCCCGTCGGGAGACCAATCGGGGTGGGTTTCGTCGGTCGGGCCGTCCACCAGCTTCGTCATGCCCGTCCCGTCGGCGTTCACGACCCAGAGCGCAGTGCTACTGGTGCCCCGCTTTCCGTTGAAGACAATCCGAGTGCCGTCGGGCGACCAGGCGGGCTCGAAGTCGTAGCTCCAGCTCGACGGCCATGTGGATGTCGTCAACCGGGCGACGCCGGAACCGTCCGCGGACGCGACACAGAGCTCGAAGTTCCCACAGGTGAACGCAAGGCGCGTGCCGTCCGGCGACCACGCAACATCGCCCTGATATGCCCCGACCCCTGCCGTGGTGAGCCGGTGAGCCCCAGTACCGTTGCCGCTGGCGACATAAACCGCGGCATTGCCGCCCCGAAAGCTCGTGAACGCGAGCACGTTCCCGTTCGTCGCTCGGGTCGCCCCGGCCGCGAACTGCGTCGCGCTCAGCGCGAGGACCACCGCGAAACCAGCCTTCCAGAATCTCTTCAACGTTTCCCCTTGTGTCGACGTGCCCTCGGATGGAGGTGTCGGACTTTAGTCAGAACGGGTTCGTTTCACAATGACCGAAACGAGTCAATGCTCGAGTGCGGGATGCCGCTCCTACGAGCCGAGCGCAGCTAGAGCCCGGTCGTCGTGAAGGCGTTCCCCAACCGCCGGGCGAGCGTATCGCGGTTGGCCCTGTACGCCTTGCTCAGCGTCGCGATCCGTTTTGCGGCCTTCGCCCCCTGAGGGGCCAGCCGCACCAGCTCGAGGCGGTTGCGAGCGGCCGCCTGGGCTGCGATGAACCCGGCGATGCCTTCTGCCTTGACTCTTGCTCCGCGTGACGAGACGGGACGCGACGCCGCGAGGGCCGCGCGCCCTGCGGCGGCATCACGGGCAAGTGCTCGGGCCGCGCCGACGATCGTCGCTGGCTTCCTGCTCTCGAGACCGCTCAGATCCCGGGCCAGATACGCGTACCGCGCAAGGAGAGTCCCGACGATGCGAGCGTCCGGGTGAACCGCCGCGAGCGGAGTTGACGGCACCGGCGGCAACGTCACAGTCACTCCGGCCGGCTGGAGCTGCGGCGTGTAGTCGCCGCCCGCGCGGTTGGTCAGCCGTGTGCGGCCCGACCCATTGGCCCGAACTCTGAAGAGCTCGTCATCGTTGCCTTGCGGGGCGGACAGGAACAAGAAGGATCCGTCAGGCGACCAACTAGGCTCCCCGCCGGGCGTCAGCCGCCGGTGCCCGCCACCGCTTGCCCGCATCACCCACACCTCGCTCGAGAACGAACCGGCCGTTCCACGCGCGTAGGCGATCGTGGCACCGTCCGGTGACCAGTCCGGATCGGTTTCGAAGGCCTTCCCGCTCGTCAGTCGCTGCACGTTCGCGCCGTCTGCGTCGACGACGTAGAGATCGTTCCCCGTGCCCGCATCGGTTGTGTAGGCGATCCGGAGCCCGTCCGGCGACCATTCCGGAGAACCCTCGTTGCCTGCATTGTCAACAAGCCTTCTGAGGCCATTCCCATCGGCACCGACGACCCACAGGCCGCTACTGCGCCCGCCGCGCGTCCGGCTGAAGACGATCTCACTCCCGTCGGGCGACCACGCCGGCTCGAAGTCGTAGCTCCAGCCGTCCGGCCACGTGGACGTCGTCAAGCGCGCCGCGCCCGATCCGTCGGCCGACGCGACGCAGAGCTCGAAGTTCCCGCAGGTGAAGACGATGCGAGTTCCGTCGGGCGCCCAGGCGACATCGCCCTGGTAGGCGCCGACTCCAGCAGGAGTCAGCCGGTGCGCACCGCCGCCGTCGCGGTTGGAGACATAAAGCGCAGCGTTGCCGCCCCGCAGGCTCGTGAACGCGAGCAGAGCGCCATTCGTGGCTCCGGTCGCGGCGGCTGCGAGCTGTGAGGCAACGAGCGCAAGGCAGAGGGCGACGGCGACCTTCCAAACTTTCGTCATCGTCCACCTCCCTCTCTTCAAGCGTCCTCCGGCAGGCGGACAGTGGTCACGTCGGGCTGCGGATCAATCCCAGCGCAGCCGGGAGCGCGAGGAGGTCGGGGATCCGATCGGGCTCGTCAGGGTACCGGCCGTCGCGGTCGAGCAGGAAGGCCTTCATTCCGAGCGCGCGGGCGCCCTCGATGTCGTCCTCGTAGGAATCGCCGATCATCGCCGCGTCCTCGGGCTCGGCTTCGAGGAGGGCGAGCGCGCGCCGGAAGATCTCGGGATGTGGCTTCGTGCGGCCGAACGCACGAGACCCGATCGCGCAGTCCACGTCGAGGGCGTGATGGACGACGAACTCATCCAGATCGCGGCTCCCGTTCGACACCAGCCCGATCTTGACGCCGTGCGCACGGAGCGCAGCGAGCGCCGGAAGCGCATCCTCGTAGAGCGTGAAGCGCTCGTGCAGCTCCCAGGCCCGCACGAGATCCTCGGCGCACGCGCGCGCGCCGTCGGTGTCGCCTCCCATCCCGCGCACGATCTCCTCGGTGTAGGCGATCCAGAGCTCGTCGTCGTGCTCGAGCTCGGGATGCCGCTGCAGCGAGGCGAGCGCGGCCAGCCGCGATGTCTCGTAGCGCTCAGGGTCGAGCGACAGTCCGTGCCGCTCGCCGGCGCGGCGATACCCCTCCGGCCCAAGCTCGGGGCCGGGGCGCGCCAGGGTGAAGTCGACATCGAAAAGGACCGCTTGGATCACCCTCTGAGGATACGCTCGGCCGATGCGCACACCGACCGAGATCCTGCGCGACGCGAAGACGATCGCCCTGGTCGGCGCTTCGCCGAAGGCGGACCGGCCGAGCAACAGCGTCATGCACTACCTCCTCCGGCAGGGCTACGACGTGATCCCCGTGCGGCCGGCGGGCTGCGACGAGGTGCTCGGCGTCGCCTGCGTGCGGACACTGGCTGAGATCGACCGGCCGATCGACCTCGTCGACGTCTTCCGCCGCGCCGAGTTCACGCCCGCGCACGCTCGCGAGGCGGTCGAAGTCGGCGCCGGCGCGCTCTGGCTCCAGCTCGGGATCGTCTCAGACGAGTCGCGGGCGATCGCGGAGGCGGGCGGGCTCGACTACGTCGAGGATCTCTGCACCGCAGTGGTCCACCGCTACGAGATTCGAGAACCGCTAACCGGGTAAGAGCCGGAGGTGGAGTACGGCCTCCTGCTGCTCCGGCTCGTCGTCGGACTCCTGTTCGCCGGGCACGGCGCGCAGAAGCTCTTCGGCTGGTTCGGCGGCGGCGGGCGCGAGGGAACAGCCGCCTTCTTCTCCTCGCTGGGCTACCGGATGCCCGCGGCAATGGCGGTCGTGGCCGGGCTCTCCGAGTTCGGCGGCGGCTTACTGCTCGCGACCGGCTTTCTGACGCCGTTCGCGTCCTTCCTGCTCGCAACGGTGATGTTGAACGCGATCGCGACCGTCGTCTGGCCGAAGGGGTTCTTCGGCGGCTACGAGTTCGAGTTCACGCTGACGACCGTGGCCATTGCGCTCGCCGCCACAGGCCCGGGCGAGATCTCGCTCGACGACGCGATCGGCTGGGCGGACAACATCACAGGCATCGCGTGGGCGTCACTCGCCCTGGCTGCCGCGATCGTCGTCTCGCTGATCACGACGACCCTCGGCCGCGGGAGTGCCGACCTGGACGAGATCCCCGGCTAGCGCCGCGTCAGCATCTTTGAGGTACTGGTGGACGAAGGCGATGACCATGCTGCCCTCGCCCACGGCGGCGGCCACGCGCTTCACGGGGCTGAATCGGACATCGCCGCAGGCGAAGATGCCCGGAACGCTCGTCTCCAGGAGGTAGGGGTCGCGCTCGAGCTCCCAACGTGCCTCTGCGGGCACGTCCGGGCCGGTGAGCACATAGCCGTTGTGGTCGACCGCGATCTCGGGTGGCAACCACGCCGTGTCCGCATCCGCCCCGATGAAGACGAACAGTCCACCCGAGTCGAGCCGGGTCGTCGCCCCCGTCGCGGCGTCGCGGACCTCGATCGCTTGGAGCGACGCATCGCCGTGTACGGCCGCCACCTCCGCTCCGAACATCACTGTGATGCTCGCCCGCGTCGCCATCTGGTCGATCAGATAGCGCGACATGCTTTTTTCGAGCGTGTCCCCACGGCACAGGATCGTCACGCTTCGGGCGTGGTTCGAGAAGAACAGCGCCGCCTGCCCCGCTGAGTTGCCCGCACCGACGATATGGATGTCCAGCCCGTGGGCGTTCGACGCCTCGCTGCGCGCCGCGCCGTAGGAAATGCCCTTGCCGACGAGCGCGTCGAAGCCCTCGATCGACAGGTGCCGCCACGACACACCGCAGGCGAGCACGATCGTCCGGGCCTGCTAGACATCGCCGTTGTCGAGGTGCACCTGGCGCCTCGAGGTGTCGATGCGTGTGATCGACCGGGTGACCACGATTTCGGCGCCGAGCCGCCGCGCCTGCTGCAGCGCCCGGGTCGCCAGCTCGTCCCCGGACACGCCCGAGGGGAAGCCGAGGTAGTTCTCGATTCGTGACGACGCCCCGGCCTGCCCGCCGGGCGCCTCGCGTTCGACGACGATCGTGCTCAGTCCCTCCGAGGCCCCATACACGGCGGCAGCAAGCCCCGCAGGGCCGCCGCCGATGATCACCGTGTCGTATTCCGCGGCGGCCGCTTCCGTGGCGAGCGCCAGCAGCTCAGCCACCCGACGGAGTTGAGGCCGTACGACGGTCTTCCCGTCGATGACACGAATGACGGGGAAGTCCTCCTCCGCCGGCATAGGGCCGCCCCACTGGTCGGCGGCATCGGCCGCATCGGGCGTGATCCATCTGAACGTGACCTGGTTGCGATCGAGAAAGCGGCGCAACTCAGCGCAGGACGCGTCCCAGCGGTGCCCGAGCACGATTGCACGGGGCGGCGGCGGCTCGGCGGCGATGCCCTGCAACCCACTGATCCGCTCCCGCGCCAACGTGCCGAGCTTGACCCCGACCTCGGGCGAGGAAGCCGCGATCGCGTGGTACTCGTGCGCCTCGATCCGCATGACGCGCGACGGCTCGGCAGCGCGAAACCCGAACGGGAATGTCGTCGCGAGCGCGATCGGCACCTCGCCGAAGAGCTCACCCACGCCACGTCCGCCGACAACACGCGGAATCCCGTCCTCGAGCGCGACCGTCTCCAACTGCCCTTCGAGCACCGCGAACAGGGCGCGCCCGTCACCCGGGTGCACCGCGTACTCGCCGGGCACGAGCCGGATATCGGCGGCGACCCGAGAGAGGCGTTCGCGCTCGACCTGGCCAAGACCGGCAAAGATCGAGATGCCGGCGATCTCGCCCGCGGTCACCACTCGGGTTCCTCCAGCCCGCTCGAGACGTCGCTCATCCGCCGAGACTAGGGACCGTGCCCCGCCCTCGCAAGTGGCGCACAGTAAGCCGTGGGGGAACCATGCGGTTCCCCCACGCTCATCGGGGTGCGGAGATTCGAACTCCGGACCTCTCCGACCCGAACGGAGCGCGCTACCAGGCTGCGCCACACCCCGAGCGGGCAAAGGGTAGCGATAATCGAGCCCGTGGCCCAGCGCGACGAGATCATCCGGTACGCGAACGAGCTGCTCGAAATCCATCGCTTCCCGGAATACGGCACGCCGGGCCTCCAGGTCGTCGGAGCCGACGAGGTGACGAAGATCGCGTGCGGAGTCTCCTCCTCGCTCCAGCTCTTCGAGCGGGCGGCGGCGGCCGGTGCGCAACTTGTGATCGTCCACCACGGCATGTTCTGGCGGAACGAGCCGGTCTGGATCGACCAGCGCCAGCGAGGCCGGCTCCAGGCGCTCTTCGCAGCCGATCTGAACCTGGCCGCTTACCACCTCGCGCTCGACGCGCATCCGGAGATCGGCAACAACGCCCTGCTCGCCGACGCGCTCGGCGTGGAGGTCGAGCAGCCGTTCGGTGAGGTCGGCCAGGGAGGCCGCCTGGCCGAGTCGGTCGGGATCGACGAGCTCCTCGGCAGGATCCGCGAGACCGTGGGTCGCGACCCGCTCGCGTTTCCGCATGGGCCGGAGCGCATCCATCGCGTCGCGATCTGCTCGGGCGGCGCAGGCGGTGAGCTGATCCGGGCCGCACACGAGGGCTACGACCTCTTTCTCACGGGCGAGCCTGAGGAGCCGAGCTTGCAGGTCTCACGCGAGCTCGGGATCCACTTCGTCGCGGGCGGTCACGACGCGACTGAGCGGCTCGGCGTGCAGGCGCTCTCGCAGCGTCTGGCGGAGCGCTTCAGTCTCGAATGGGAGTTCGTCCCGGTCGAGAACCCGATCTAGAACCGTTTGCGCCGGCGAGCTTGGCGAGAGCGTCCAAGCATGCTGCCGGCCTCTCGACGATGACGAGGTGCCCGCAGTCGGCGACGATGCGCAGCTTCGCACCGAGCCGGCGCGTGTACTCGAAGGCATCGTCGAGCGGCAGCTGCGGATCGCGCGCGCCCCACAGGATGACGACCGGGCACGCGACCTCCGCAAGGTCGCGGCGGGGATCGTCCGCATTCATCGCCCGCGCTGCCGTCTTCGTGTCCGTGTGCTCGCGTTGAGCGTCGAGCAGCCCGTGCGTCGCGCGCTCGCTGAGCGCGGTCGCGTCCGAGACGAACCACGGGCGGAAAACCGCACGGCGATACCACGAGCGGCCGGCGTAGCGATGGCGCAAGGGGGCCACCCACCGGCCGGGGCGCACCGTCGTCGAGGCCAGGACGAGCGACCGCGTGAAGCGCGTCGTCGTCTTGATCCCGGCCGGGGAGATGAGCAGCAGGGCGTGAACGAGCTCGGGACGGGCTCGCGCCAGCCGCAGCGCGACGAGCCCACCGAAGGAGTGGCCGGCGACGAGAGCCGGACGCTCGACCTCGGCCTCGAGCACGGCCGCGGCGACGGCCGCGAAATCGTCGATGCGGGTGCCGCGTGGTGGCTTCGCCGAACCGGCATGCCCCGGTAGGTCGACGGCAATCACGCGATGGCGCCGAAGCAGGTCCGGCAGCAGCTCGACCCAGTTCCCGGACGCGCCGGCGAGCCCGTGCAGGAGAAGGAGCGGCTCGCCGTCTCCGCCGGTGTAGTAGTGGATCGAGATCCCGGCGATTACCAGGTCTTTCGGCTCCAACCCGGCCAAGCCCGTTGCGGCCGTCATGTGGGCAGAGTATCCTCAGAGGACTATGTCGATTCTGGGGGCGCGGGCCCGTTGATTCCCGCGAAAAACGACGAGCGAGCGATGTCCGAGCCCGCCTGAGCGCACCGTGCAGACGAAACTGCATGCGCCCAGCGGGCTTTTTCATTGCCGCGTGAACTTCGACAAGCACAGGGAGGAAGACGGATGGCAAATCACCTGACGCCGGACGAGCTCTCGAAGGAGCTGGGCATCGACCGGCAGGACGTGATCCGGGTCTGCATCGAGGAAGGCGTTCCGATCTACCAGGGCAAGATCGACAAGACGCTCTTCCAAGCGCAACTCCAAGCGCTGGGAGCTATGCCCCAGGCGCACTGATCTAGCCGCGCAGATCGGCATCCGCAAAAGCGGATCCCGATCGCGCAAGACCCCGAAAGGGCCGCTTCGCGGCCACCAGATCAGTGTCGAACGCTAGCGAGCAGCGGTCTTGCGCCGCGCAGCAGCCTTCTTGGGCGCGGGCTTCTTGTCGCCCGCCGGCTGCTTTGCCTGTTTGGCGTCCTCGACGCTGCGGCGGAGCGCCTCCATCAGGTCGATCACCGGCGCTTCCTCGACCGCCTCCTCCGGAGCCGTGATCTCCTCGCCCGCAAGCTTGGCTTCGAGCAGCGTCTTGAGGTCGCGTCGGTAGTCGCTCTGGAGCTCCGAGGGATCGAAGTCGCCCGACAGGCTCTCGATCACCTGCTGAGCCAGGGCGAGCTCGGGCTTCTTCACCGTCGTCTCCTCCACCGCCTCCTCGATCTCCGCCTGCGAGTACACGTCGGCTGAGAGGAAGAGCGTCTCCAACGCGAGCGCGTCTCCCTTCGGCCGGATCAGGCAGAGCTTCTCGCGACCCTGCTGGACGAACCGCCCCATCGCCGCCATCCCGGTTTCGCGCATCGCGTTCAGCAGCAGCACGTACGGCCGCCGGGCGGCGGGTGCCTGCGCGGGAACGAGGAAGTAGGTGCGATCGAAGAAGATCGGATCGACCTGGCTCGCGTCGACGAAGCGGCCGATCTCGATCGCGCGCGAATCGTCCTGCGAGGTCAGCGCCTCGAGCTCTTCGTCCTCGACGATCACGAACTGGCCCTTCGAGACCTCCCAGCCCTTGACGATCTCGTCGGGTTCAAGGTCGCGCTCGTGCACCGGGCAGTAGCGCTTCTGCTTGATCGGCGTGCCGCACTCGCGGTGCAGCATCCGGAACGACACATCGGACGCGCGAGCGGCAGGCTTCGTCGCCGGGGCCAGGCCCACCGGGATCGAGACGAGTCCGAAGCTGATCGAGCCGTTCCACGTCGTGCGCATGTTCACCTTCAAATATAGAGGGACCGAACCGATTCGCCCTTCCCCGGAGGCTTCCTTCTCCATAAAGTGCCATTCATGAGCGAGAAGCGCACGATCGAACGGCTGTGGCGCGACGCGATCGCGGCCGGCCGGCCGACGCCGGCCTATTTGATCCAGGACGGGGACGACTGGCGCCCGCTTTCGTGGGCCGAGGCGAACGAACGCGTGGAGGGATACGCGAACGGACTGCTGGCGCTCGGGGTGCGCAAGGGCGACGCGGTCTCGATCCTCGCCACGAGCAGGGTGGAGTGGGCGCTCTTCGACTTCGCGCTCGGCTCGATCGGCGCGATCGGCGCGGCGATCTACGCGAATAGCTCGGCCAAGGATGCGGGGTACATTCTCGAGCACTCGGAGTCGGTCGGCGTGCTCTGCGAGGACGAGGCCCAGCGTGCGAAGGTCGAGGAGGTGCGCGGCGAGATCCCCCGGCTGCAGCACGTGCTCACCTTCGCGGACTTGGACGGCCTGGCCACTCGCGGCCGCGCCTATGCTACCGAGCACCCCGACGCCCTCCTCGAAGCCCGCGAGGCGATCGAGGAGAACGACCTCTTCACCTATATCTACACGTCGGGCACGACCGGGCCGCCGAAGGGCTGCATGATCTCGCACCTGAACTACTACGCGATGGTCGCGGTCGTCGACGATCTGCCGAGCTTCACCGGGCCGGAGGACACGATGCTCCTCTACCTGCCGCTGGCGCACAACTTCGGGCGGTTGATGCACCTCTCGGGCGCCTACGTCGGCTACGGGATCGCCTTCCTGCCCGACCCGCTCCAGGCGGCCGCCGCACTGCCGGCCGTGAAACCGACGGTCTTCCCGAGCGTGCCACGCGTCTACGAGAAGGTGCACACCGCCGTGGTTGCCAAGTTCGACGCGGAGACCGGCGTGAAGCGGAAGCTGATCGACTGGGCGCTCGGGGTCGGCCGCCGAGTGAGTGCGCTGCGCCGCGCCGGCCAGCCCGTCCCACGCGGGCTCGCCGCGCAGTTCAAGATCGCGGACAAGCTCGTCTACGCCAAGGTGAAGGACCGGCTCGGCGGCCGGCTGCGGCTGGCCATCTCGGGCGGGGCGCCGCTCTCCGCCGAGATCGCCGAGTTCTTCCACTCGATCGACATCCTTCTTGTCGAAGGCTACGGCTTGACCGAGTGCACGACCGCCGCTTCGACGAACACGCACGAGGCCTATCGCTTCGGCACCGTCGGCCGGCCGCTGCCCGGGACCGAGGTGAAGCTGGCGGAGGACGGCGAGCTGCTGATCCGGAGCGAGACGGTCTTCCAGGGCTATTTCAAGGAGCCGGAAGCGACGGCTGAGGTGCTCGGCCCCGACGGCTGGCTTCGCAGCGGCGACATCGCGGAGATCGACGAGGACGGCTTCATCAAGATCACCGACCGCAAGAAGGACATCATCGTCACCGCCGGCGGCAAGAACGTCGCGCCGCAGAACCTCGAGAACGACCTGAAGGCATCGAAATACGTCTCACAGGCGATGGTCGTCGGTGATCGCCAGCCTTACATCGCCGCACTCATCACACTCGATCCCGAAGCGCTGCCCGCTTGGGCCGCCGAGCGCGGGCTCTCCGTCGAGATGGAGCGACTCGCCGGGGAGGAGCAGGTGCGCGAGCTCATCCAGGGCGTCGTCGACGCTGTCAACGCTGATCGCTCGCGCTACGAGCAGATCAAGCGCTTCACGATCCTTCCGCGCGATTTCACGATGGACGACGACGAGCTCACGCCGACGCTGAAGCTGAAGCGACGCGTCGTCACGAAGCACTTCGGCGGGGAGCTCGAGGAGCTCTACGCCGGCGAGACGCTGAACCAGGCCGCCGGGATCTAGAGCCTTCTGGCCCCGACCCAGGTGGCGGCGTACCAGGAGTCGGAAAGCGACGAGATCTTGACGACGTCGCCGCTGTGCGGCGAGTGTATGAACTGGCCGCCGCCGATGTAGATGCCTGCGTGGCCGAGCCCGTTGAAGAAGACGAGATCACCGGGCTCGAGCGCGTCGCGCGAAACGGGCGAGCCTGCGCTGTACTGCGAGGCCGCATGGTGTGGGAGCGACACGCCCATCTGGGCGTACACGTACATGATGAAACCGGAGCAGTCGAAGCCGGACGGGCTCGCGCCGCCCCAGACGTACGGAACGCCCAGGTACTGCATCGCGATCCCGACCACCCCGCCGTAGCGTGACGGCGGCGCGGGCGCGAACGTCTCACCGGTGTCGCCCGGGATGAACGAGGAATCGGAGCTCACCAGCGACTGGTCCTGAGCTTGCTGCGACACTCTCGAAAGCCGCGCCCGGGCCTCTGCGGCGAGCCGCTCCTGGCGGAGACGCTCGGCGGCTTCGAGGCTGGCGATCTGGTCCTTGATCGACGCGAGCAGCCGGTTGCGTTCGGCGAGCTGACCCTGGATCGACTGCCGCTGGGCTGCACGATCAGCGACGACCTGGACCTGCTCCGTCTTCGCCCGCTGGAGCCGCACCCGCTGTTGCCTGACCTGGGTACGGAAGCTCTTCACCTCGCCCAGGACGCGTGTGTCCTGAGCGGACACCCGCTCGACGGCGTCGAGCCGGTTCAACAAATCGTCGATCGACCTGGCTCCGAGGAGCACCTCGAGCGAGGTGCCGTCGCCGCCCCCCACGTACAGCGCGACGAGGCGCTTCGACAGATGGGTCTGGGCGCTCTTCAGGCTCTTGCGCGCGATCACCAGGTGGCGCGTGTTCGTCCTCAGCTCTCCGTGGATCCGCTCGAGCTTCAGGCTCGCGAGGTTGTACGCCTCCACCGCCTGCTCGAGCTGCCCGTCGATCTCCTGGATCTGCGCGAGAACGTCCTGCGCCTCGGCGCGCTTCGCCTCGATCGGATCCGCGGAGGCCGTTTTCACGCACGCCAAGGCAACGGCCACCAAAATCGCCGTGAGTACTGTCAGGAGCGCCGGCGCCGTTCGCCTGCTCGAGCTAATTACGCGGCCTTCCGCTCGAACACGCCAGACACCCCGTGGGGGCCAGGTCCGTCACAAGTTCGGCACCCTAGCAGGCCTCTCGGACAGCCGCAACGCCCAATAGAGCCAAAAACACATGTAGGTCGAGCGATGCTTACGAATCACAAACAACGACAGCACACGACCAAACTTGCTACGGTCTGCGACCTCGTGGGGACGCATTCAACGAGGGGCGCGGCGCGCCTCGTAGCCGTCTTGACGGGCTTTGCCCTGCTGGCGGCCGTTCCGGTCGCCCTGGCCGCCGATGCGTCGAGCCCGCGGGCGCAGACCGCAAAGCTGCGTGCCGGTGCCAGGTCTCTCGACGCGCGCGCGAGCGCCGCGACGCTCGAGCTCTACGCGCTCGAAAGCGAGCTTCGCCGCGCACGAGGCGATCTCGGCGCCCTCGCCGCGCGCCGGACGCAGGTCGCGGAGCAGCGCGCCGCCGCCGCGAAGCAGCTCGGGATCGCCGAGCAGGCCGTTCAGCTCACCCAGTCCCAGCTCGCGGTGCTCATCCGGGCGCTCTACGAGCAACCGGACCAGGGAGACCCGCTCGCGGTCGTGCTGGGCGCTCGTTCGCTCGAGGAGGCGCTCGCCGGGCTCGACAGCCTCAGCCGCGCCGCCGGCCAGAACAACCGGATCATCGAGCAAGCTCGCGAGGCACGGACGCGGCTCGCCGCCCTCGACGCGCGCCTCGCGGAACAGGCAACGGAGCTGGACGCTCTCGCCGCCGCCGCAGAGCAGCGCGCCGGACAGCTGGCCGCGACCGCAGCTGCGCGTCGCAGCTTCGTCGCGGGCCTCCGGCATCAGCTGGGCCTGAACGCCGCGCGCATCGCCGCTGTCCAGGCTCAGGCGCGGACGGCGGAGCAACGGGCGGCCGCGATCTCGCCGTCCACCCAGCCGCTCGCGACGGCTGTCGCCGCGAGCTCCGACCCGACCTCAGCTCCGATCCCGCTCGCGACGAGCGGACCGCGCACCATCACCGTCACCTCGACCGGTTACTCGATCCACGGCCGCACCTCGACCGGCATGCAAACCGCTGCGGGCGTCGTCGCTGTCGATCCTTCGGTGATCCCCCTCGGAACGCGGCTGACGATCCCGGGCTACGGCACGGGCATCGCAGCCGACACCGGCGGGTCGGTGCACGGAAACGTGATCGACCTCTGGTTCCCGACCCTCCAGCAAGCACGCGCCTGGGGCCGGCAGACAGTCACGATCACGTTCGACTGACGACCGATAAACTGGCACCCCTCTGCCACTGTCCAGGAGGCAGCGCTGACCGACATCGCACCGATCGA
>JAXIPI010000238.1:0-3061 GCA_045403015.1 Gaiellaceae bacterium
GAGGAGCGCCGCTCGCAGGCCTGCTTGGAAGATCGCTCCTCGCGTCCGCACCGCTCGCCACGCGTGCTCTCGCAACCCGAGCACGCGCGCATCTGCGCGGCCAGACGACGCACCGGCTGGGGTCCGCGGCTCATCGCCGGCGAGACCGGTCATCCGCACGCGACCGTGTGGAGAGCGCTCAGGCGGGAGGGGATCTCGCGGCCGCCGCGCGAGCCGCGCGAGCAACCGCGGCGGTATGAGTGGCCGTGTCCGGGCGATCTGCTGCACATCGACTCCAAGCGCTTCGTCCGCTTCACCCGCCCCGGCCATGCCGTTACCGGCACGCGTGACCGGACGGGCGCCGAGGAGCGCATGCGAGTCGGATACGAGTGGGTGCACTCGCTCGTCGACGACCACTCCCGCTACGCCTACTCCGAGCTTCACGGCGACGAGCGCGCCCAGACCGTGACCGACTTCGTCGAACGCGGGCTCGCGCACTTTGCCGCATACGGGATCGAGCCCAGGCGAATGCTCTCGGACAACGCCTTCACGTATCGCCACAACCGCTCCCTGCGCGAGCTGCTCGAGGCGCGCGGGATCCGACATCTCTTCATCAAACCTCGCCGGCCACAGACAAACGGGAAGGTCGAGCGCTACCAGCAGACGCTCAAGCGCGAATGGGCCCTCGGGCAGATCTACCGCTCCTCCGATCACCGCGCTCGGGCGCTGTCACACTGGCTGCTCCACTACAACAAGCGCAGACCGCACAGCTCGCTTGGAGGCCGGCCACCCATCAGCCGCGTCCACAACGTCTGTAGGCAGGACACCTAGGCGGCCGGGAGCTGCCGTTCCAAGTTGTCGAGTGTCCGGCGCAACGCGCGGGACGCGGCGTATCGGAACACGGTTCGGTCAAAGAGCCCGCGGAGGCCCGCACGTGGCGCGAAGCTCACGACGAGCCGGTAGTCGAAGCCGCCAGTGGCCGGCTCGAAGTGCCGCTCGTGCTCCGCATCGGGCACGCCCTGCTGGGTGCTGTGGTAGCGCACGAGCGCCGGCCGTCTCAGCTCGTCGAGAGTCATGTGCAGCTCGGTGAGCCGTCCGGCGAGCCGCATTTGTAGCCGTGCAGTGTCGCCGGGCTCCTGCCACCTCGTCTGTTCCAGATCCGGGATGTCGACGAGGTCGGGCCAGAACGCGGGCCAGTTGGTCGGCTTCGTGATGTAGTCGAAGCCGGCCTCTCGTTCCACCGGGAAGACTCTGGACTGCTCGAGCCGCACCATCAGCCGGGGATTCTCTCTTGTCGCCTAGCTGTCGGGTCTGATGTTCCGATTGGCCCGGAACAGATTGTCGGGGTCGTACTTCGTCTTGACGTCGACGAGGCGCTCGAAGTTTGCACCATAGGTCGCGCGGATGCGGTCGTCTCCCTCGTCGGCGGTCTGGAAGTTGATGTACGTCCGGCCGGTGGAGAAGGGTCGAAGCCGCTTCCATGCGTCACGGATCCACTGCTGAAACACTTCCGCATTCGGCTCGTCCGGCTCCCACATGCCGTTTGCGCCGTGCATGTACCGGGCGTCTCGATTTCCGATCGCCCCGTCGTCCTCGTCGTGCTCGTTGAGCGCTCCGCCCAGATGCAGAAAGCCCAGCTCGCCTCCTGGGATCGGGCAGTCCGCGAACAGGTCCCGCGTAACCGAGAGGAGGTCATCGCTCAGCTCGGCCACGAAGTCGGTCTTCCAGTAGTAGTGGTTTCCCTTGGGCTCAGCGTCGTCCAGGTACGACTGCACCTGTGTGTACGGCAGCTCCCCGAGCAGGTCGACGATGGGATCCCCCAGCGCTCGGATCGGGGCGAGCACGTCGTCCGCCGCGTCCAGATCCCCGCTGTAGCAGATGGCCATGGCGCAGATCTTCTTGCCGTGCCACTCCTCCGGCACGAAAGGCTCTGGCGGCGCATGGATCAGCAGCAGCCACACGGTGAGCTCGCGGGGTGCCTCGGTCGTGATCCTGCGATAGGTCCGGAGGATCTCCTCGGCGCGGGCGAACGGCCACGCGATCAGGCCGCCGTACACAGTCGGCCCGACCTCGTGCAGCCGAAACGTGAAGCGCGTGACGACGCCGAAGTTGCCGCCGCCTCCCCTCAGCGCCCAGAACAGGTCGGCGTTCTCGTCGCGGTTGGCGGTGCGGATCTCGCCGTCCGCCGTGACGATCTCGACCTCCTCGAGGTTGTCGACGGTCCAACCGAAGCGACGCGCGAGATAGCCGAGCCCGCCGCCGAGGGTGAGGCCCGCGACACCGACCTCGGAGATGAAGCCGAGCACCGTCGCGAGCCCGTGCTCCTGCGTCGCCCTGTCGACGTCCTGGAGCAGGCACCCAGGTCCGACGTGGGCAAGTTTCGCTTCGGGATCAACCGTTATGTCGCGCATCCGAGACATGTCGAGCGTCAGGCCGCGCTCGGCGAGCGAGGTCCCGGCGATGTTGTGGCCGCCACCCTTGATGCTCAGCAGCAGGCCGTGCTCGCGCGCGAACCCGACAGCTGCAGCGACGTCGTCTGCGGTAGCCGGCTGAACGACGAGCGCAGGTGCCGTGGCCACCATCCCGTTCCAGACGAGCACGGCGTCGTCCCAACCTTCGTCACCGGCGCGCAGAAGCGAGCCCTCAATCCGCGACTCCAGGTCCTCAAGCTGCTCCGACGGCAGGTTGACGCGTCCGCCCTCGAGTCCCGCCATGTCGATCGTGCTCGTGCTCATGCGGCCTCCTTCTCATGCCTCCGTCTGCGGATACGGAGACAACGTGCACGGCGAGGCGGGACCCCGCATCGGGACAACCACCCAACTTTCGCCGAGGCTCGTGTGGGTAGTACCGCCCAGGAGGGTTTGGCGAAATATCGGCTGAGCCGCCGGGCCGCGCTGCTCGCCCCGAGGCCGCGTCCTCAGTCGCCCACGGGCTACCAGCCCGCGGGCTCCCTGCGTCCTTGCCTCGGAGCGAGCATCGCACCCCGGCGGCGAGCGACATTCCGCCAAACCCTCCTAGCCGCGGCGGCTCGGCTTGACCAGCCCCGCGTTCTTGCCGCCTGCGGCACGGATCTCGGCCTGGC
>JAXIPI010000008.1:0-5439 GCA_045403015.1 Gaiellaceae bacterium
GGTTCCTCCCTGAACCGATGCTGCTGGTGTCCTCGCCCCCATTCTCTGGAGCAGGTGGTCTCCGACCCGGAGCGAGTTTGCCATCGCGGTCAACGCTGGGTTGACGGCTCCAATGCTCGGGAAGACACTGGTGTCGACGACATAGAGGTTGTCGAGCTCATGGGCCCGGCAGTCGGTGTTCAGCACGGACTGCGCGGGATCGGTGCCGAAGCGTGTTGTGCCTGCCTGGTGCGCGACACCCGCGACCGGGATCTCGTTCTTCATGTACGCGAAGCGGTGGATCAGGTGGCCCTCGTTCATGTTCAGCTTCGGCAGCAGCGACTTGAAGGTCTCGTAGAGCCGCTTCCGCGCCTCACCGTTCGTCTCCGAGTAACTGAGGCGGACGTTGCCGTCGGGCGCGAGCGTGACGCGGTTCTCTGGGCTGGGCAGATCCTCGGTCGAAAGCCAGAAGTCGATCGCGTGCGTGGCCACCCGTTCCAGCGTCCACTCCGGCGCGAGGCGCGTCTGGCCGGGCTTCTCGCCCCGGTACATCTGCGACGTCGACTTCCCGACCATCTGGATGTTGCCGAGCGGGTACTCGAAGTCGTCCGAGCCGAAGTAGAAGTCGTTCAGCCCGAGCGTCTTCTGGAACACGGTCGGGTTCTCCTCGCGCGAGAGCGCGAGCACGGCCAGGCTGTCGTGGAACATGTAGTTGCGGCCGACCTGGTCGGAGCCGTTCGCGAGGCCGTTCGGATGGTGATCATTGGCCGACGCGAGCAGCAGCTTGGCCGTGTTGGCCGCACCGCAGGCAACGACGACGATGTCTCCCGCGAAGCGTTCGATCTGGCCGTCCTGCTCGACGACGACCTCTGAGACCTCGTTACCCGCGTCGTTCGTCTCGAGCTTGACCACTCGTGTGTTCGTCAGCAGCGTGACGTTCGGATGCTCGAGCGCCGGCCGCACGCCCATCATCTCGGCGTCGGACTTGGCATGCACCAGGCAGGGAAAGCCGTCGCAGGTGCCGCAACGGATGCAGTGGCTGTAGGGCAGGTTCGCCTCCGTCAGCCGAACCCCGTTCGGGGAGTGGAACGGGTGGTAGCCGGCCGCCTCCAGGTCGTCCGAGAGCTGCTGGATCCGCGGTTCGTGTGAGAGCGCCGGGAAAGGGTACGGCGCACTCGCAGCCGGCTCGGTCGGGTCCTCCCCGCGCGCGCCGCGGACCTCGTAGAGCTGCTCGGCGAGCGTGTAGTACGGCTCCAGCTCCTCGTACTCGATCGGCCACGCCGGCGAGATCCCACCGTGGTGGCGGAGCTCGCCGAAGTCCTCCTTGCGGAGGCGGTAGAGCGCGGCGCCGTAGAGCTTTGTCGCCCCGCCGACGAAGTAGTGGATCTGCGGCTGGAAGGTCTCGCCCTTCTCGTCGTACCACGTGTCCTCGGAGACGTAGCGGTTGTCGACGAACACATCGTGGGCGGACCAGTTCGACGGCTCGCGCGGGAGCCAGTCGCCCCGCTCGAGGAGGAGGATCCGCTTGCCGGAGGGGGCGAGATGCCGGGCCAGTGTCCCGCCTCCGGCACCGGTGCCGATGATGATGACGTCGTACGAGTCCATCCTCAGTACTCCTTCAGAAGCTCGGGGACGATGATCCGCGCCGCCGCCTCGATCAGCGCGAGATGCGAGAAGGCCTGCGGGAAGTTGCCCAGGTGACGGCCGGTGTCCGCGTCGAACTCCTCGGCGTACAGGCCCAGCGGCGAGGCGATTCGCAGCAGCCGCTCCATCAGGTCGCGTGCGCGTTGCAGCTCCCCGACCACCGCGAGCGCGGAGACGAGCCAGAAGGAGCAGATCAGGAACGTTCCCTCCTTGCCCGAGAGGCCGTCGTCCGTCTCGTCGGTCCGGTAGCGCAGGACGAAGCCGTCCTCGGTCAGGTCCTCGGCGATCGCGTTCACGCTGGCGAGGAGACGCTCGTCCTCCCCGGGCAGGAAGCCGAGAATCGCCGCCAGGAGCGTCGAGGCGTCGAGTGCGTCAGTCTCGTAGTGCTGCCGTAGTACGCCCTTCTTGGTGAGACCGTGCGTGAGGATGTCCTCCTTGATTTCGTCCGCGGTTCCGCGCCACTTTTCCTGCAGCTCTGAGTCGCCTCGGATCTCGGCGAGCTGCGCTGCGCGGTCGAGCGCGACCCAACACATGATCTTGGAGGACACGTAGTGCTGCGGCTTGCCGCGGGCCTCCCAGATGCCCTGGTCCGGCTCGCGCCAGACGCCGGTTGCGCACTCGGCCTGAGCCTGGACGATCGGCCACAGACGCCGTGGGAGACGCTGGCTGTGACGGCTGTGCAGCAGGATCGAGTCGAGCGCGGCGCCGAAGACGTCGTTCTGGCGCTGGTCGAAGGCACCGTTGCCGATGCGTACGGGCCGCGCGCCCGCGTAGCCGGAGAGCTCGTCCCGCGTGGTCTCGGTCAGGTCGCGCCTGCCGTCGATCCCGTACATGATCTGAAGGGAGCCGTCCTCGGTCGCCTCGACGTCGGCGACGAACTGCATGTACTCGTCGGCCTCCCAGTCCAGGTTGAGCCAGTGGAGTGCCTGGAGCGTGAAGGTGCTGTCGCGGATCCAGGTGTAGCGGTAGTCCCAGTTCCGCTCGCCCCCTGGGGTCTCGGGCAGCGAAGTGGTCAGCGCCGCAACGGTCGCGCCGGTCGGCATGTACGAAAGCCCCTTGACCACCAGCGCGGAGCGCTGGAGTGGGTCCCGCCAGCGGTGATCCGGGATCCGAGCTCGCTGCAGCCACGCGCGCCAGAAGCGGGTCGTCGCATCGAGCCGGGTCTGCGCCTCCTCGACGTCCTGCGGTGTGGCCAGCCCTTCGGCCCACGAGAGCGCGCAATACGCGCTCTCGCCGGGCTCGAGCACGTGGCGGGCACGGATCCGGTCCCCCTCGATGCCGAGTGCGAGGTCTGACTGGAGACGAATGGTCAGCCCGGCTCCTTGCGCATCGGCGGCGTGGCCGCCGTTGACCATCGTCCATTCGGCCGGGACACGGCCGTAATCGAAAGCCGGCTCGCAGACGAGCTCGACCTCGACGCTTCCCTCCAGGCACTCCACCGTGCGAACAAGCTCGTGGTCGGCGTCGTCGTCCGCGGGAGGGCGCGTGTGGGGCGTGATCTGGTCCTCGTGCTCGCGAGCCCCCATCGTCAGCGCGTCGCGGACGACGATCCAGCCGCTCGGCGTCTTCCAGGTCGTCTCCAGGACATTGGTTCCGGGGAGGTAGGCGCGCGCTGTCGGGTGACTGATCCCGAACGGTGCGAAGCGGAAGAAGCCGGCCTCCCGGTCGAGCAGGCTCCCGAAGACGCTCGGTGAGTCGAAGCTCGGAACGCACAGCCAGTCGATTGCTCCGTCCGCGGCGACGAGCGCTCCGGTGTGGCAGTTCGAGAGGAAGGCGTAGTCCGCGATCGGCGGGAACGGTGACGGTGCTGCCGCGCTCTGCACGCGGGGCTCGGATTCCGACTTGACGGAGGTCACGCCGTCACCCACGGGCCATGCCAGCGGCCGTGGCCGGCCACGAGCTTGTCCGCCGCTTCCGGGCCCCACGACCCCGGCTTGTACTGATGCACCGGTGGGGGCGCGTCGAGCAGCGGCTCCATGATCCGCCAGCACTCGTCGACACCATCCTGGCGCGTGAAGCGCGTGCTGTCACCAACCAACGCGGCGTGGAGAAGCACCTCGTAGGGCGTCGGGCCCTCACCGCCCTCTTCCCCGAACTCCATGTCGAGCTCGATCGTGCCCCCTCCCGGCCGATCGGCCCGGTGAGCCTGCACGACGAGCTTGATCCCTGTCGTCGGGTCGAGCTTGACGACGAGCTGGTTCGGCTCGGGCAGGCCGCCGACGATGACAAAGTCCATCTTCGGGGGTTGCTTGAAGACGAGTCGGAGCTCGGTCTGGGTCGCGGCGAGACGCTTGCCGGTCCGGATGAAGAACGGAACGCCTGACCAGCGCCAGTTGTCGATGTCCAGTCGCAGGGCGGCGTAGGTCTCCGTCGTCGAGTCCGGAGCGACGCCGTCGACGTCGAGATACCCCTCGTACTGGCCGCGCACGTAATGGGCCGGGTCGGCGGCGGCGACGGCGTGGAAGAGTGCGACCTGCGCGTTCTTGATCGTATCCGGGTCGCGCCGCGAGGGTGGATCCATCGCCGCTGCGGCCACGACCTGCATCAGGTGGTTGACGACGACGTCGCGCAGTGCTCCGACCGGGTCGTAGAAATGGCCGCGGTCATCGACCCCGAAGTCCTCCGCCATCGTGATCTGCACGCACTCGAGGTAGTTGCGGCTCCAGACCGGCTCGAGCATCGCGTTTCGGAACCGCAGGTGGATGATCTCCTCGACACCCATCTTCCCGAGGTAGTGGTCGATGCGGTAGAGCTGCGACTCGTCGATGTAGTGGTGCAACTCGTCGGCGAGCTCGTCCGCCGACTCGAGGTCGTGGCCGAAAGGCTTCTCCACGACCACGCGACCCGCTTTCGTCAGGCCGGCCTCGGCCAGGCCCTTCACGACGGCACCGAAGAGGAAGGGTGGGATCTCCAGGTAGAAGACTGGGGTCGACGCTCCGCCGATCGCTTCGCCGACGCGCTCGTACGTCGCGGCGTCCGCGAAGTCGCCGCTCACGTAGGACAGGCGCTCCGCGAAGCGATCGAACACCTTCTGGTCCAGCTTCTGGCCGGTTCCCTCGATCGACGCGCGTGCGCGCTCTTTGAGCTGGTCGTCGGTCCAGTCGTCGACGGCCACGCCGACGATCGGGCAGTCGAGGAGGCCGCGGGCCTCGAGTCGATAGAGCGAGTGAAAGGTCATCACCCTCGCCAGGTCTCCGGTAATGCCGAAGACGACGAGGACGTCGGCGGCCTGGGGCTTCTCGTCGCGCGACGCGGACGCAGCTGCCCGTTCCGGAACGACGGTGCCGGTTCCGTGTGTCATGTCCCACCTCCCGGGGTCTGTAGCTCGACCCTAGTGCCGGGGCCGCGCACAGACGTCATCCAAGGTGGATGATTTCGGACTGGTGTTCGTACGTCGTCGGCTCAGCCGTCGAGCTTGCGGAGGATCTTCGGCGAGACGGTCCAGCGGAGCCAGGCCCATGCCGGCTCGACGGAGCCGGCGACGCCCAGCGACGCGACCGCCCCCTTCTTCAGCTCGAGCCGCAGCCCGTCCTCCCTCCCAGTGCAGAGGAGCGACGCGAGCGTGGAGAGAGACGGCTCGTGCCCAACGAGGGCGATCGAGCGCTCGGCGCGGCCATGAAGGACATCGAGTACAGACGACGCCGGTCGTCCGGCCTCGAGCGCAGGGCACTCCTCCGGCTCCCGCCAGCCGGCGACTTCGTGCAGCAGCTCTGCGGTCTGCCAGGCGCGCGCGTAGCCGCTCGAGAGCATCGCGTCGACAGCCGGGACGAGCCTCCGGAGGCCGCGCGCCGCGACGCGGAAGCGGGTGATGCCGTC
>JAXIPI010000452.1:0-30957 GCA_045403015.1 Gaiellaceae bacterium
GCTGCACACCTCCAAGCGCGAGCAGCGTCCGGCCCAGTTGCATGGGCCACGGCATGTCCGCCTGCGAAGCCTCGCTCAGCTCGAGTGCACGCTCGAGCTGAGCGATTGCCGTCGCCGAGTCACCCTCAGCAGCCGCCACCAGTCCCAGGGCTCGAGCGGTAATGGCGTCGAGCGTCGGCATTCGGAGCGCAGCCGCCAGCGTGAGGAGCTGCTCGAGTTGCCGCGACGCGTCCTCGAGCGCGCCGAGCGCGACCAAACACTCGATGTCACTGGCGACGTTCTCGGCAAGAGCGTGATCGCAAAGGCGCCCGAGCTGTCGGTGAGCTTCGATGGCGGCCGTGAGCCAATCGTGCTGGCTAGCGTAGTCGCCGGAGATCTCGGCGATCTGACCCAGGAGCGACGTGGCCATCGCCTCGACGTCGAGCCGGTCAACGTCGGTCGCGGGAAGGCTCACGACATGCGCCCGCGCCTCCTCCGCGCAAGCCCGCGCGAGGTCGAGATCACCGCGAGGCAATGCGACGCGCGCCTTGTACATCAGACAGGCGGGCTCGAGCGACTCACGACCGGTCTGAACGGCGAGATCGTGTGCTTCCTGGGCATAGCGGGCGGCTGCCTCCCAGTCGCCAGAGATGCGATTCCCCTCACACAGGCCGAGGAGCACCCCCGGGAGCCTGGGGTCGCCTCTTCGCTGCATGTCGGCCGCGAGTCGGCCACCCGCAGCGAACGCGGTCTCGAAATCGCCTCGGCTGAATGCCGCCACTCCGTAGGAGGCCGTGGGGCCCGAATAGTGGAGTGCGCCGCTCTCCTTCTCAACGTCGAGCGCCCGTTGCCAATACGCCTCCGTGGGCGGTGTCCCCCGAAGGGTCAGGATCGCTCCGTGGACACCGAGCGCACGGGAGAGTAGATCCGGTCGTCCGCACTTCTCGGCGAGCTCGACCGCCTCTGAGGACGCGTTCGCGTTCGCCTGGACGTCGCCCTCATGAAGCTCCGCGAGCTCGATGAGCAGCGTCGCCCGAAGCTCTGGATCGTCAGTGCCCTCCAGTGCGCAAAGTGCGCGCTCGTAGCACGCCCGTGCTGCAGAGCTGCCGCGAGTCGCCCGCCTGGTGATCCCCAGCTCGAGCCCTACCTCCGCGCGCTCGCGGTCGGTCTCCGCGAGCTCGACGCGGCGCTCGAGAAGCACCTCGGCGTGCGCGGGATCGCCCGCCAGCAGGGAGTAGCGGGCTGAGTCCAGCGCCCTCCGGTGTCCTTCCGCACGACGATCGGCAGGTGTCAGCTCGAGAGCATGCTTCGCAAGCCTTGCCGCGACATCCGGTGCGCCGCGCTTCGCGACGCTCACCGCGGCAGCTTCGAGAGCAGACGCCACGAGCTCGTCCGGTCCGTTGGTCGCCTCAGCAAGATGACGCGCACGCTCCTCAGGATCCCGGACGACCTGGGCGAGACGCGAGTGGAGGTCGCTTCGTTCCTCGTCCGATGTCGCCTCGTAGAGCGAGGACGCCAGCAATGGGTGGGCAAAGCGAAGCGACTCTCCGTCACGATCGAGAACGCCTGCCGCGACGGCTTCGGAGATACCCGAGAGGCCCACAGCCGACAGACCCAGGACGGAAGACACGGTGGGCTGGGCAAGCGCGGCGGCTGCAAGCGCTGCCTCTCGGGCTGCTGGAGTGAGCAGCGAGAGGCGGTCCTTGACGATGTCGCGCAGGCGCGACGGCAAAGGCAGCGACTCGCCGGGTTCGAGCAATTCGTCTGAGCGCAGCAGACTGTCGGCGATTTCGAGCGCATAGAACGGATTCCCGCCCGAGGCCTGCTCAAGCTGGAGCAGCGTCGGACGGAGAAATCGGGCGCCGAGCCGATGTCGTACGAGTTGACCGACCTCGCCTGGACGAAGTGGCTCGAGCTCGATCCGCTCTGCACCTTCAAAATCGAGACCTCCCTCGTCGGGCCGTGATGTCGCCAGCGCGCGCACCGGCTCCTTGTCGAGTCTCCGGAGCGCGAATTGCAGCGCGGCGGCAGACGGCGGGTCGAGCCACTGGATGTCGTCGAGTGCAACTAGGACTGCGTGTTCGTCCGTCAACCTGCGCAGGAGCCCGCACAGCGCAGCGCCGACCGCACGCTGCTCCGGCGGTTCTCCGTCAGGTTCCTCGAGGAGGAGCACGATGCGGAGAGCACGCCTCTGTGGCGCGGGAAGCCCGCCGATCTCGTCGTGGGTGCCGGCCAGAAGATCGCCGAGCGCCGCGAACGACAGCTCTCGCTCGGGCGCGGCAGGCCGTGCCTCAAGGACATGAAGACCGCGCTCGTGTGCCCGCTGGATGGCCGCGTTCCAGAGGGTGGTCTTCCCGATTCCGGGCGCGCCTTCGAGGACAAGAGTCCCCGACCCTTCGCCAACCCCGCTGATGAAGCGGTCGAGCCGCCGCAGTTCTTCCTCGCGACCGATGAGAGACATCGTTGCAGCTGCAACCATACCCAGACGATGGCAAATCGTCCGCCCAGAGGCAAGACGCGCGCACGATACGGATGGGCCGCCTGTCGCAGCTAAGAGTCGATAAGCCGGTCGTGGAGAGCGCGAGAAGTTGACTCCTACCTTCCTGGCTTCTGAGCGGACCCTTCTGGAACCCTCGTCTGTGTCAGAGTGCTCTCGCCTGAGGCAAGACGATCTGGCGGGTCCGGCGCCTCGGCAAATATCCCCGACGATCTCCCCCGGGCGCGTGCATAAGCGGGTTCACGTCGGGTTCAAGCCTGCCCGGGTAAACGGTGACAAATGCCATTTGCAGGGATCTTTCGACGTCAACCTGATCACTCGTAATGAAGGGGTCCGCGGTTCGAATCCGCGCGTCGACTTTTCCTTTGAGGAAGTCCCTGCATAACGCGATTTCGTGTTGCCTCGACAGGCGTGACGTACACGTCACCGTGAGTTACAGGGTCCCGCGCTTGGAGCCCGCCCAAGTCCCTGCAAACGGGCTGATTCTTGCCTCACAGGAGTGCGACAGCAGCTGCCACCAGGTGCCATGGAGAATGCACTGGCGTGTTCAGAGCGGGTTCAGCCAAGCCTATGAGGAGCCGCACGGCAGCAGGAGCGGGTCGACTCCAGCTCCACTACGCCGCTACCTTCGCGGCGCGACCTCCAGACCCGAAGAGATTGTGCATGACCAGCGCGGAACCAAGCAGACGCGCTCGTTCCCCATGCCTTGACCTTGCTGGAGACATTTGCCCGGCCGAACGTCGACGGTCAGGGTTCGTCTGAGGGCGTTGCAAGACCCTGAGGGGTTTCAAAAGCTAGGTTCCCGCTCTCGATGGCCAAGAGTGGTCGGCGGGGGGGGGGGCCCCCACCCCCCCCCCCCCCCCCCCCCCCACCCCCGCTT
This sequence comes from Gaiellaceae bacterium, assembly GCA_045403015.1. Lineage (GTDB taxonomy): Bacteria > Actinomycetota > Thermoleophilia > Gaiellales > Gaiellaceae > Gaiellasilicea. The sequence continues at coordinate 3,357 of JAXIPI010000452.1, forward strand.
CATCCGCCGGGACTTCCTTACTCGGTGGGCTCGGACGGCTCCTCTGAGGGTTGCGCTGAAGTCTCCTCCGCTGCGCCCTCCTCGGCCGCGGCCTTCGCGACCGGCGGCTCCTCGGCGGCCTGGGCGGCCGGCCCCTCAAGCGCCTCAGCGGCTGCGGCCTCCCCGGACGCCTCCGCTTCGGACGGCGTCTGTGCGGCAGCCTCCTCGGTGGCCGCCTCGGCCGGCACCTCGGCCTCGGACGTCGTCGTCGTTGTCGTCGTCGTCGTTGTTGTCGTTGTCATAGCTCTCTCACCTCCTTCCCGTTTCAAGTGAGCCAGGCGCGCCAGCCGCCGGAGCAGGGCGTCTGCGCGACGTGTCACGGCGCGAATCGGAGCGGCCATGGCCCTCACCTCCCTTCTCGCTCTCCCTCGCTCACGTGTGGACAGAGGGAGTTGCAGGCGCCGACCGAGCTCGCGCACGCTCTCGGTGGCTGTCAGTCGCGGTGATCGGCGCAGCATGCGCTCGTCTCCAGGGAAGATCTCGTCGACCTCGTCGGTCGGAACGATGAGGAGGAGCCTGCCGAAGAGGCCGCGGCGGACGGCGATCGCGTCGGGTGTCTCCGCACTCGAGCTGTACCTCAGCTCGTCGACGAAGCCCACACGACCGTGCGGCGAGTCGACGCGGAAGCCTTTACAGCCGCACAGGCAGTAGCCGAAACTAAACCTGCCGGGCCGAAACGACCCGCGCTCGGCGAACACGAACGCCCTTCTTCCTCGATTCTGTCCTGCTCAGTCGAGGAGTAGGTGCGCGGCGCTGGCCCTTCCTCCAGCCTTAGACGACTACTTCTCGCTGTGGCGTTCTCCAGCTTACTCCCAAAGTCGGCGCCGACGGAGAGAAGTTCCCGAGTCCAGGTTCGGGGAGGCCAGTCGGAGACGCGCCTTTTCAGGCTGCCTAGCAGGTGGAACGATGTTGCTACGGCGCGAAGCGGGTGCGAGAGGAGGCCGAGATGCCCGACTGTGAGGTGTGTGGCAACGCACTTACGATTGCCATCGGGACCTCCTCGAGCTCCAGGTCTTGAACGACGTCGGAGAGCTGTTGCCGTTCTGCGGGCCGTGCATCCACCGGGAGTTCCGTCCTGACGCTCCAGCCTCGGATGACGACTGACCAAGCGTCAGGAGATCCGAGGGGAGCGAGCGGAAAACTGTGGGCCGTCTAGAGCTGCAAGACAACCCCGGGCGACCCGTTTCACCCAGCTTGCGCCACAGAGAGTCGACCGCCGCACGCGGCCAGCTTCGCTACGCCTGCGTCCTGCAGCTCGCACGGAGTGTAGGTGCGCTTGTCGCGTTCCGCGCAATCGCTGTAGCGGCCAGCAAACGGGAGCGTCTGCGGCGATCACTCCCGTTGCCGGCCTTGTCCGAGAGACAGACGATAGACCCACTACTGAGCGGTTGTCCGTTCTAGGTTTTCGCTCGGTAGGGCCACCGTCCGAAGGCGCACTCGCCGGCGCTCCCCGGCTGTCCCCGAGAGGCGTAACCTGGGAGCTAGTGGATGTTGAGACGCGCGCGCTCGTCCGTCGTAGCGTCTCCGACGCGCGCCGTCGACTGACCGGCGCCGAGCTCGACGAGACCGGGCTGGCCGGCATGCAGAATTCGGGCTCCAAGAACAAGTCGCTGCCGTTGGTCGCGTGGGAGGCGTGCGACGGCGACAGTCTGCTCGCGCTCGCCTACGTGCTCGACGTGCTCAAGGCGAAGCAGGAAGGCCACCACCCCAAAGCTGCGTAATCCGCTTGCGGTCGGTCCGAACAACGAAAGCTGGCCTGCGAGTCGAATCCTGTTCGCCTAGGCTCCTGCGTCTCGCGCGCCCTAGCGCGTCGGGAGATTGCGGGCTTTCGGCCGGGGGGTTCTGGCCTGCAGGGCCAGTTAAGACACGCCTAGCTCACCTTGAGCGCGGGAACGGTTAAGACTTCTTTTCCCCGAGCCCCAACCACTTGCGGATCTTTGCGATCAGGCTGGACATAGGTCGAATTCTACGCCGTTTCCGCCGTCATTTCGGGCGCAGGCACGCGCGGCCTAGGGGTCAGGCCTCTCGACAAATCGTCTATGTCGTCGATGGGGCCTGGCTTCCACGCCTGGCCCGCACACAGCCCTCTTGAGCCCCACGAGGCCATCATGGCCGCCGACGTCCGTGTCACACAAGACGCTCCGCAAAGCCTCGACGTCCTCGCCGTCGACCGCGATCGCCGCCGGCACCTGGGCCGTGATCTCGACTTCGATCCTCTGCCGAAGCTCCACCGCGGCGAGCGTCCGCCCCTCTGACGGACTCGAACCGTCGACCCCCTCCTTACCAAACCCGCGGTGTGTTGCCTATTTTCAGAGGGCCGCCGCGGTAGTGCTTGAGAAGCAGGTACTTCGGCATGGTGGTCTCCTGGTGTCGTGGCGTCTGTCGTGGCCCTTCACCTGGTGAGCGGAGCCGGCCAGAGCTTCTCGACATGAAATCACTCACGGCGAAGCAGAGTCCGTCGCGGTCTCAAGTCTTGGGCTACGCGCCCGGCGCGACGACGAGCAGCACATCGTCGTTTGAGTGTTGACTTCGTGTTGGCCTAAACGGCATCCGGTGTAGCACGAGTCCGCGTAGCTCGCCTCGGTTGAGCGGTCCTTCGCGCTCGGGAACGGGCGGTGACCTTGGGATTCTTCGTGTGATGCCGGCCTTCGTGATCCTTCGGACTCTCTGGGTCGTCTGCCGCCTGGATTCTCGGGTCACCTCGCGCCTGATGGGCCGTGCTGGGATCGAACCAGCGACCTTGGGATTAAAAGTGGATGCCGCTGTTCTCGGAAGGACTCGGGACAGGCCGCAAGGGCGCATGGTTGAGCGAAATGGAGATCGCACGCCTTCGGGCAGCTTGAGGAGACCTTGTTGACCTAGCGTTGACCCAATTTGTCGTCAGATGTGACAACTGAATGCTCATCGCCCACGCTGGTCGAATCCCGCCGAGCCGCGTGCGCATGACACTTTGACCTTCACGGGGTCGCTTCCATCGCCCGCCACCCGCGGCGGACGCGGCTGTGGGTGGCTGTGGCCGGATGGGTCGTTGTCGGGTCTCTTCGTGCGTTCGTGGTTCAGGTGGTTGGCGCTTGCGATGGGGCCTCCGGGCGGAGGCCCCATCGCCGAAGGGCCTGTTCAGTCGCGGATCTCGAAGGGGACGATCGCGATGTTGGAAGCGACCCCGTAGGCCTTGAGATCGACCGCGTTGATGCGGCCGTCGCGGTTTGCGTCGGGGACGACCGCCGGTGCGTCGTTGTAGACCCCGTCTCTGTTCTTGTCGGCGGCGACGGCGACTCGGAGCACCGAGTGGACGTTCTTGCCGAAGACCGAGGCTCCGACGAGCCACGTGTCCCAGATCTCGTTCGTCTTCTGGTTGGTGAACCCGGTCAAGTTGAAGAGGTTTGCCAGGTTCTGGGCGTTCCGGGCACCGAGCGTGCTGGTCGAGACGAGCACGATCAGGCCGGGCAGCTTCTCGTCGACGCCGGGCGCGAAGGCGCCGGGAAAGGGGGCCTGATTCTGGTGTGTCCCCGGTCCCGTCAGCTGGAAGCTGGCCCCGCTCGATGCGACGCTTGGGTAGCGGAGGGCAAGGTCGACGAAGAAGCCTCTGCTCTCCTTGCCCGCGATGTCGCCCTCTCGCGGTGAGAAGACGGTGACGTTCACGGGCGGCGTCGCTCTCGTCTGTGTGGGTGCCGACGGCTCACCGCTGGCCGTGGCGGTGAGCGAGCCGACGAGAACGGCAGTCGCCGCCACCAGCGCTGGCAATGCCCGCAGGTGCCGGAATGTGTGTTGAGTGCTCATGGATCGATGCTCCTTTCGGTTTCTGGTTCTCTCAGTTGCTGCCAAAGCGACCGGTCAGGCGACGCGGAACGATCCCCGCATCGAGCTGGCGTGGGGGTCGCAGAGGAAGCGGTACGTGCCCCTCTTGAGCCTGAGGACGATCGACTTTGTCCCCATGAAGCCCACCCCGGTGATGACCCTGTTCACACGGGGTCCTGTCAAGTGGAAGTCGTGGACAGCTGAGCGGTCCTGGATCGCGAACCGGTACGGAACGCCGGCCCTGAGCTTGGTCACCTTCTTGCTGCCGAGCTTCAGGTCGATCGTGAAGCCGGGGCCAACTGTGCCCTGGACGGTCTTCACGGTCGGCACGGCCGCGGCGTCGCCGGCCATCGCGACTGCGACGATCCCGGACGCGCCGGTGACGGCGGCGGCCACGGCCACTGCCGAGACTGCCAGCCACACAGCGCGCGACGCCATGAGTTGAACGAGGTTCTTCATCGGTGCACGTCTCCTTTCGAGTGAGCCGTGGGCGGCTCGGGGATTTGGCTCGTCTTGGCGATGGTGGAGACGGCGGATACGTGCTCGCACCGTGGCGACCCCCCTGTCTTTTGCAAGGGCAGGCATTCGTGCTCGAGGTACCTCAGAACCGCGAGCGCGCGACGATGATCCGAGCGGCGAGACCCGCGCCTCGCCCTCGGTAGTCGCAGCTCAGGAGACCAGGGAGTTGCCGTGCATCCCGGCGTCCAGGAACGACGACACTCGCTGAACGATCAGAAATCTGCTCAGCGGACGTGTCAGGTCAGTCGACGTGGAGCACTGCATCTGCCACCGACGCGGCGCTCCAGGAGGGCGTCGAGCGCTCGGGAAGGCTCGCGCCATGAAGCTTCGAGCTCGATCTGGCCGTCCAGTCGCCCGTCGGCCATGAGCGTGCAGAGGCGGGTGAGGTCGCTGACTCCGTTGGCGTGGCAAGCGAGCTCGTCCGGGAGGTTCAGCGTGTAGATCCGCGCTCGCTTGGCTCGGTCGAACCGTGCCGCGTGGAAGGTGACGGTTTCGGCGTCGCTCGCGGTCGCGATGTTGACGACGATGCCACGCGCGGCGACATGCTCGATGGCAAGGCCGAAGGTGGGCCCTCCGACTGCGTCGACGATCAGGTCGAAGTCGCCGGTGATGTTCTCGACGACGTCGGCGACACCGAGCCGGCGGAGGAGCTGTTGCGATGCCGCGGCGTCACGTACCAACGCGGTGACGTGGGCGCCGCTCGCGCGGGCGAGCTGGATCGCGATCCGCCCGACGCCGCCGGTCGCGCGAGTGCCTGATCGGGCAGCGGTACTGGCTCAGGGACGGCGGTCAACCGGGCATATGGGGCGACCGAGGTGGTGTCAAGGCAAGCACAGCCAACGGGCGCAGCAATGGACCGAGCAACAGCTGACCGGGGCCGCCGAATCGGCGGCCCCACTCTGCCGGATCATCTCGGCTCAGCCCTCGCCGCTACGGCGCGATGTTGTGGTTGAGGTGGAAGACGTTATCCGGGTCGTAGCGTCGCTTGACCTCGCGGAGCCGCTCGTAGTTCGGGCCGTAGGCTGCGCGGATGGCGTCCTCAGCCTGGTCGTCGCCGAGGTAGTTGAGCCAGCGGCCGCTGCCGAAGTGCGGTCGTGTCGCTGCGAACGTTTCGCGGCTCCAGGCGATGTTCGCCTCGCTTTCGGCCGCGTCGGTCCAGACTGAGGGAATGAGGAGGTTCCAGCCTTCGTCGCGGTGCGGCACCGCGGTCTCGGTCGCCCCGACGCGCGTCACCGCGCCGTGGAAGTGCTCGAACAGGATCGACGACATCGCTGATGGGACGGTGGCAAACCGCTCGACGGCGAGGTCGATCAGCTCGTCGGGGAGGCCGCCCGTGAAGCTCGACAGCCAGTAGTTGAGCGACCCGGCCGGGAAGCCCGCGTCGAGGATGGTGTTCATCACTGGGTAGGGCATCGGGCCGACCTCGACCAGCAACGGCGACCCCCAGGTCTTAAACGGCTCAAGGTCGCGCTCCGCCTCGTCGCCGTCTCCGGTGTGGAAGACGACCAGCGCCGCGAGCTTCGCGCCGGACCCGTCCGGCGCGTGCACCAGCCCGGCGAACACGGTCAGCTCGTCCGAGGCGTCGGCCACCGCTTCGCGGTAGAACCGCAGCAGCTCCGGCGCGGCGTCGATCGGGTGCGCGATCAGGCCGCCCACGATCGTCCGCAGGGGGTGCAACCGGTAGGTGAACGACGTCGCGACGCCGAAGTTCCCGCCGCCGCCCCGAAGCGCCCAGAAGAGATCGGAGTGTGACGCGGCGTTGACCTGGAGCACGTCCCCCTCTGCCGTGACGAGCTCGACCGAGAGCAGGTTGTCCGCGGCGAGCCCGTACTTGGCCATCAGCCAGCCGAGCCCGCCGCCGAGCGTGTAGCCCGCGATACCCGTCCCGGAGACCGCGCCTCCGGTCACTGCCAGCCCGTGCTCGGCGGCAGCGTCGTTCAGCTCCCCCCAGATCACGCCCCCCTCGGCGGTGGCGGTTGCCCGCTCGGGATCGATCGCGATGCCCTTCATCTCGGCGAGGTCGATCATCACACCGCCGTCTGTCACGGCACGGCCGGCGACGTTGTGGCCGCCGCCGCGGACCGAGACCTCGAGTCCTGCCCGGCGCGCGAGAGCGAGCGCCGCAGCGACGTCGCACGCCGTCCGGCAGCGGACGATCAGAGCGGGTCTTCGGTCAATGAGGCCGTTGTGCACCGCACGGGCCGAGTCGTAGCCCGCGTCGCCTGGGGCGAGGACGGATCCGGAGACCCGCCCGGCCAGATCGGCGACGAGCGCTGAGTCCAAGGTTGTGCTCATCAGAGCTTCCTCCGAGTACGTGGGCCGAATGGAGCCGCGGGCGGCTCAGGGATTTGCTTGTCCTGGCGATCCTGGAGACAACGGACGTCCGTTCGCACCGTGGCGACCCCCCTGTCTTTTCCCGTCGCTTCCCCCGCCGGCAGGCGTCCTGTTGGAGGTACCTCAGAACCGCGAGCGCGCGCGACGCTGGTCGGCTACTCGTCGGGCACTCGGTGTCGCCTCCCGCGCCGGTGCAGCCAGTCGCCTCAGCGCCCGGCGTCCACCTCGCCTGCCGAGCCTGTTCAGCGCTCGACTGCATTAGCGACTTGGGGTCACGAGTTCGCCGTCGTACCCTGTGACGGCCGTGACTTTCCGCATATGGGCGTAGGCTCAAGGAATATGAAAGAGGCCGCAGCCACCGGGCAGCTCCTCGAACGGAGCGAGGAGCGGGCGCGGATCGAGTTGGCGTTTGCCGAGGCTCGCTCGGGGCGCGGCACGTTCGTGGTGGTCGAAGGGCCGGCTGGGATGGGCAAGACGGCGCTGCTCGCGGCGGCGCGGACCGCGGCAGCAGAGGGCGGAATGCGTGTGCTTCGGTCGCGGGGGACCGAGCTGGAGCGCGATTTCGCCTTCGGAGTGGTGCGTCAGTTGTTCGAGCCGCCGCTGGCCGAGGCATCGGAGGTCGAGCGCGCCGAGCTGTTGCACGCCGCTGCCGGCGTCGCGGCCGGCCTGCTCGGGCTTCCCGGCGCACCGGCTCCGGACGGCTCGCCCGCGTCGGGCGTCGATACCTCGTTCGCGGTCCTGCACGGCCTGTACTGGCTGTGCGCGAATCTGACCGCCGCCGGTCCGCTTTGCGTGGTCGTCGACGACGCGCACTGGGCCGACGCCGCCTCCCTCCGTTTCCTGGCCTTCCTGCTCACGCGCCTCGACGAGCTGGACGCCTCGCTGATCGTGGCGACCCGTCCGCGGGAGGTGGGCACTGATGCCGAGCTGCTTGCGACGGTAACGAGCGATCCCTCCGCCGATGTCATCCGTCTTCTTCCGCTGACCAGCACAGCCGTCGCCCAGCTTGTTGAGTTGAGCCTCGCTCGGGTTCCGGATCCGGGCTTCGTCGACGCCTGTCTGCTCGCAACCCGCGGATCGCCGTTCCTGATGCGCGTGCTCGTGGACGCGCTGAGCGAAGGAGGGATCGTTCCGACCGCGGAGGCCGCGCGCCACGTCGAACGAATCGGGGCACGAACGGTCGGTCGCTCGATTCGTCTTCGGCTCCGTCGGCTGCCGGAGCATGCGGGCCGACTCGCGCGGGCGCTGGCGGTCCTCGAGCAGAGCGACCTTCTCCATGCCGCGCGACTTGCTGAGCTCGACGAGGCGCAGGGTGCCGAGGCGGCGGAGCTGCTGGCGACCGCCGGAATCCTCGAGTCCGGCCGGCCGCTGGCGTTCATCCATCCGATCGTCCGCAGCGGTATCTATTCGGAGCTCTCCGGAGCAGAGCGCGCACAAGGCCACCGCCGTGCCGCGCGACTTCTCGCCGAGCAACCCGGCGCAGACGACCGGGTCGCCAAGCACCTCCTCGTCAGCGAGCCCGCCGCCGATCCCTGGGTCGTCGACCGGCTGGTAGAGACCGCCTTCGCGGCGGGGAAGCAGGGCGCTCCCGAGTCGGAGGCGGTCTTCCTGCGCCGTGCGCTCGCTGAACCCCCGCCGCCGAGCGACCGGTCGGCATTGCTGCTCGACCTCGGAATGGCCGAGGCGAGCGCCGGGCTCGCCGACTGGCCCGAGCACTTGCAGCAAGCCGTCGACACCGCCCCGAACGCCGCAGTCGCCGGCGTGGACGCCCTCGTGCTCGGGCTCGCACTCAGCCGCGCCCAGCGCTTCGCGGAGGCGGTCACGGTGCTCGATCGCGCCGCGACATCGCTCGCCACTCCCGACTCGGACCTCGCACTGGCGCTCGAAGCCGCCGCCGTCGTCGCCGCGCTCAACGACCCTCTGACCGCACCGTCGGTCGCCCTCCGCCGTGAGACTGTGCTCGCCCGCGCCGCGGGCGATCCGGCGGCGCCGCCCGAGCTGCTGGCGGCGGCTGCCTTCATCTCCGTTCTCACGAACGAGCCCGCCGAGGTCGGAGCCGACCTCGCCGCCCGGGCGCTGCGCGCCGGAGGGACTGCGCCGCCGCAGTCGGGGATCCCGCCGTGGTTCGCGTTCGCGACGTGGTTCTCGCAGGCGACGCTCTCGCTGCTGTGGGCCGAGCGGTACGCTGAGGTGCGGCCGTTGCTCGATGCCTCGATCGCGCAGGCGCGGGCGTGCGGCGACGGCAGCCGGCTCGCTGTCGGCCTGGCTCACCGCGGCTGGCTCGCGCTCCGGCGCGGCGACCTGACTGCCGCCGAGGGAGACGCTCGCACGGCACTTGTCGCGTGCGAGCTCCCCGCACCAACCCTGTACAGGGTCCTGAACGCCGGTGTGCTCGTCGTGGCACTCACCGATCAGGGCGAGCTCGACGCGGCCGAGCAGGCGCTCGCGCCGCTCGACTCCGAAGCAGAGAGCGGATCGATCACCGCCGCCGTTCTTCGCGTCGCCCGCGGCCGGCTACGAGTCGAACAGGGACGAGTCGCGGAAGGGCTTGAGGACTTCCTGGCCGTTGGCCTAGCGCTGACACGAGCGCAGATCGCCTGCCCGAGCTATTTGCCTTGGCGCTCGCAGGCGGCGCTGGCTCATCTTGCGCTCGGCGAGCGCGAGCCGGCCCGACGCCTCGCAGAAGAGGAGGTCGAGCTCGCCCAGGCATTCGGCACCCCACGCGCACTGGGCGCGGCAAAGCGTGCAGCCGGCGTCGTTGCCGGCGGTGACCGTGGAGCGTCTCTGCTCCGCGAGGCGATCGACGCGTTCGACCGGGGCGATTCAACCGTGGAGAGAGCACGCTCACTCGCCGACCTCGGCGCCCTGCTCCGGCGGCGCAACCGGCGCACCGAGGCGCGAGAGCTCCTCCGCGAGGCACTCGACGCCGCCCACCGCGCCGGCGCCAAGCCGCTCGCGCGCCAAGCGGAGACCGAGCTGCGCGCCACCGGTGCACGCCCGCGCCGGGTCGTCCTCACGGGGCTCGACTCGCTGACGTCCAGCGAGCGCCGCATCGCCGAGCTCGCCAGCCAGGGCCTCACCAATCGCGAGATCGCACAGACGCTGTTCATCACCGCACGCACGGTCGAGGGCCACCTCACGAGCGTCTTCCGCAAACTGATGCTCGACTCGCGCGACGAGCTTCCTGCCGCGCTAGCCAGCGGCGCTCCTGTTCCTGCCTAGCGTCCCGACAACTCCGAGGGTCAAGCACCACGGTCGGGCGCTCGCCACACCCGTTCGCCGTCTGCTTGCTCATCGGTGGGTCGGAGGCCAGCTCGCATCGCGACCGCCGCCGAGGCCTGATGATCGGGATGGATGTGGGCGACGACGTTGTCGGCACCATGCTGCCGCAGCCAGTCGACGAGAGCTCGGGCCGCCTCTGACGCGAACCCCTGTTTCTGCCAGTCCACTCCGATGACCCAGGCCACGTTGGCAGTCGACTCGCCGTCGCCCATGGTGAGTGTGGCCTGCATGGTGCCCATCGGTTGCGCGTCCGAGCGGCGGCGGACGATCCAGTTGAGCCACAGCTTGTCCGGGTCGGGAGAGCCGGCGACGAGCCTCGCGTAACGCTCCCGCAGCCCGGTGATCGTGTCCGGCTCGCCGCCGATGAACTCATGGAGCCGTTTGTCGCCCAGCACTCCGGTCATCTCCTCGGCGTCCTCGACCCGAAGAGGCACCAGGCTGAGGCGTTCCGTGACGATCGTGGTGCCGTCGTCGAATGGGCTGACCGGCTGGCGTCGGTGGATCAGCGCGCTCCCGCGCCGACGAGCACCACTGCCAGCGTGCAGGGCCTGTCGCCCTTGTTCCGCCAGGCGTGTCTGGTGCCGTTCTGAACGACACAGTCGCCCTCCCGAAGGTGCACCTCTTCCGCGTCGAGCTCGAGCCAGATCTCCCCAGACAACACGCAAATGAGATCGACGCTGGGCGTGCGATGCATTCCGTCCTGGTCCGATTCCATGTAGGAGGCTCGTCCGGGAAGCTGCTCTTCGAGTTCTCGCTCGTCCTCGACCGAGAGCGTTCGCGAAGTTTGGGAGTGCTGCGGGGGGACGGTGTAGACGTGGTAGCGAAGGCCACCAGGTGGTGGAAAGTGTGCCAGTGGACCTTCGCGTTCCGTCCTCGGCGGGTCGCCAAGTGGATCATCGAGACCCCAGACACGGTGCCACGCGTAGCCGGGAAGCGGCGCGACCGTGACCGGTTGAACAAGATCGTCTCGGGCGACGTAGGAACGGCCGTTGATCGTGCCCGTGACAACTCGACGCACAGTTCTTGCGCTCACCGCCGCGATCCTATTCGTCGTCAGTCCTACTTCGCTTCATCTCGGGTCCAGCTAGCGATCTGGTGAGCGGCCTGCCGTTAGGGCCGGCTCAACGAGATCAGCCATAGGAGGACCTACGCTCTCGGGCAGGGGGGTGCCCGCGGCAGGCGACCGCAAAAGACAGGGGGATCGCCACGGTGCGAACGCGGCTCCGCCGTCTCCACGATCGCCAAGACAAGTCAATCCCGCATCGCGATCAAGGAGGAGCACGTGCAGTCCGCATTCGAATTCATCATGAGCAGGGGGCGCGACGGCGATCGCCGACGCGGAGCGATCGTCCTCGTGGCGGCGCTTGTGGTGTTCGTCGCCGCCCTCATGTTCTCGTCGACCTCGGCCTACGGAGGACCGGAGGCCAAGCCGCCGCCCGCGAAAGCGGCGAAGAAGAAGCAGAAGGTCGAGGCGGGCATCCGCCGCGGCCAGCTCGACGTCCTCGGCACGGCCGGAAACGACAGGATCACGTTGCGGCTGAAGCCGGGCAACAAGTCTCGCCTCCAGGTGGACGTCGGCGCCAATGGTTCCGCCGAGTTCACCTTCAATCGCTCGGCCTTCAACCGGATCGTTGTTCACGGCGCAGCCGGCGCCGACGCGCTCTCGATCAACGAGAGCTACGGCGTGTTCACGGGCAGCGAGGCGACGAGTCTCTTCGGTGACACCGGCAACGACCTGCTGCGCAGCGGCTCCGCGGCCGAGCGGCTGTTCGGCGGCATCGGCAACGACACGATCGACGGCAAGCGCGGCAATGACCTGATCGAGGGCGGCGCGGGCAGTGACCTGGTCGTGTTCAACGGCTCGAACGCCGCGGAGAAGTTCGAGTTCTCGGCCAACCGAAACCGGCTCAGGTTCGCCGGCGCGAGCACGATGAACATCGCGGGCGTCGAGCGATTCGACCTTCGGGCGTTCGGCGGCGCGGACAACGTGGTCGTCAACGATCTTTCGGGAGCGGGGCTCGGCCAGCTCAACGCCGACCTGGCGAACGACGGGGCTGCGGACATCGTCGATATCAAGGGCTCGTCGGTCGCAAACGAGCTCCGCGTCAACGGCGGCATCTCGATCGGCGGCATCGGGGCGGCGGTCAACGTCCTTCGTGCGCAGGCCGCGAACGACAAGCTGAATCTCGATCCCGGCGCAGGCAGCGACCGCGTCGTCGTCGAGGGCACCTCTGGAAACGACACGATCGGCGTGGCGGCGTCCGCGGTCGCCCCCCACATCGTCGTCTCGGGCGGGCCGGGCGGCCTGCCGATCGACGTAGTCAACGCGGAGTCGCTGGCTGTCGAGTCGCTCGCCGGAAACGACACGCTCAACGCCGGGCTCGGGCTTGCCGCGCTCACCCAGCTGACGCTGGACGGCGGGGCCGGCAATGATGCCATCAACGGTGGCGACGGGAACGACACGCTGCGCGGCGGGTCGGAGAACGACGCGATCGACGGAAACGGAGGCGCCGACGTGGCGCTGATGGGCGCCGGTGACGACTCGTTCACGTGGGATCCCGGCGACGGCAGCGACAAGGTGGAAGGCGAGGCCGGCAGCGACACGATGGTCTTCAACGGCGCCGCAGCCGCTGAGAACTTCGACTTCTCCGCCAACGGCAACCGCCTGAGGTTCTTCCGCACTCAGGGTGCGATCACGATGGATACCGCCGGCGTCGAGCGGGTCGACCTCCGCGCGCTCGGCGGCATCGACAACACGGTCGTGAACGACCTATCCGCAACGGACGTCAAGAACATCGTGCTCGACCTCGCCACCGATGGTGCGGTCGACACGACGACGATCAACGGCACGGCCGGCAACGACGCGATCGCGGTCGCGTCCAACGCGGGTGCAGTCGACGTGACCGGGCTGGCCGCAACCGTGAAGATCACGGGCTCGGAGGCAGCGAACGACGTCCTCAATGTCAACGGGATCGGCGGCAACGACACGGTCTCCGGCGCGGTCGGGCTGGCGGCACTGATCAAGGTCGGGATCGATGGCGGCGCTGGGAACGACACGATCAACGGCGGCGACGGAGCCGAGAGCCTGCTCGGCGGCGACGGCAACGACGCGATCGACGGAAACGGCGGCGCAGACGCGGCGCTGATGGGCGCCGGCGACGACACCTTCGTCTGGGATCCCGGCGACGGCAGCGATGTCGTCGAAGGTCAGGACGGCGCCGACACGATGCTCTTCAACGGGGCCGGCGTGGCCGAGAACTTCGACGTCTCGGCCAACGGTGAGCGGCTCCGGTTCTTCCGCACTCAGGGTGCCATCACGATGGATCTGAACGACACCGAGTTCGTCGACGTCCAAGCGCTCGGCGGGGCCGACAACGCGGTCGTGAACGACACCACCGGGACGGACCTCAAGCGCGTCGCGTTCGATCTCGAGGCCGCGATCGGCGGCGGCGCAGGCGACGGCGCGGCCGACTCCGTCACGGTCAACGGCACGAACGACCGCGATGACATCCAGATCACGGCGAGCGGGAGTGCCGTGGATGTCAACGGGGTTCCGCCGACCGTCCAGATCGACCATTCCGAGGCGGCAAACGACAAGCTGACGGTCAACGGGCTCGGCGGTGACGACGACGTGGCCATCGGCCGCGACGTGGCCGCGCTGATCCAGACGCTTGTCGACCTGGGCGCCGACGAGTAGCCCACACCGTCCCCCGGAGCGATCGGGGCCCCCGCCGGCCCCGATCGCGTTTCGCTTCGCGACCTGCGTAAGAAGGGGTGAGCACAATGAGCGTGAGCCTTGCAGACACCCTTCGAGCAGACGATCGCTTGGAAGCAGAGTGGGTCACTTGGATAGGAACCCTCGAATCTTGGGAGCGGAACCTGGTGCTTCGTCACGAGCTCGAATGGCACGACCTGTTCAGCTCGGGCGAATGGACGTGGGCTGATCTCGAACACGAGATAGCCGAGATCATCGCCGCTTGGTAGATGAGATGGCAGACACCGCCCCTCGAAAGACGTAAGAGCGAGAAACCCGCGCTGAGCACGGTTTCTGCACAGCCCTCTGACGGACTCGAACCGTCGACCACCTTCTTACCATCTGACCTGGATTCACTGCGGCCGGACTGCGGTGGGATGATCATGGGCATGTCGTTGGTGCAGCAGCGGGTCGCTCTCGTGACCGGCAGCTCGCGTGGACTCGGCAGTGCCATTGCACTGCGACTGGCCCAGGATGGCCTAGCTGTGGCCGTCAACGGCGTGCGCGACGAGGCGCAGGCGCTCGCGGTGGTCGACTCGATCCAGCGCGCGGGCGGGGTTGCTGCCGCTTTCGCGGCTGACGTCACCGACGAGCTGCAAGTCGCTGAGCTTGTCGCTGCGGTCGCCGATCGTCTTGGTCCAGTCGACGTGCTCGTCCTCAACGCTACCGGCCCGCAGCCGGAGGCGCCGCTGCCCGAGGTGAACTGGCAAGACCGCCTTGCACAGCTCGAGTTCTTCGTCAAGAGCCCTGTGCTTCTCGGGCGGGCTGTGCTCTCCGGGATGCAGGCGCGGCGCTGGGGGCGCATCATCCAGATCGACTCCGAAGTCGTGGATCGCATACCGGCGGGCAGGTCCGCCTATGTGACGGCGAAGAGCGCGCAGATTGGTCTTACCCGCAGCTGGGCGCGTGAGCTCGCTCCCCTCGGCGTCACCGTAAATACGGTGGGCACCGGGCTTCGTCCCGGTTGAGCGTCACGCGGACGTCCCGGCAGAGACCAGAAGGGCCTACCTATCCTCCGTGCCTGTCGGCCGCATGGGGACTCCCGAGGACATCGCCCAGGCGGTGAGCTTCTTCGCCTCGGAGGCAGCCGGCTTCGTCACCGGCCAGCGTCTCGTCGTCGACGGCGGTCGCGGTCTGGCCGAGTGACGGCGCCGAACGGTCCACGATTACTTGCTGATTGCGGAGGCCGTCCCCGCCGTTCCCGCCAAGGCGATCGCGTGCTGGCCGGGCATCGGTTTTCGCCGAGCCGGCGTACCGTTCGCCAGCGTTGGGCATCGGCGGCGTCGAGTTCGATCCTGGTCGTGGAGGCGGGCGAGGTATGCGTACCGGCGTCCGGGCTTCTTTGCCGGAAGCCTGTTCCTCCCGATTCGTCCGGACAGGCAACTGAGGGACGCGCCCACGAGCGTCTGCGAGGCGTCGTCGCTCGGTGGCGGTTCGACGACGATTGCCTCCCACGATCCTCGGGAGGTGGAGGGTGATGGCGCAGCAGGGACAAGTGTTTCCACTCGCGGCGCAGGGCCAGGATGGGACGCGTTGGGCGGATCGGTATCGGGTCGGCGGGCGCGGTTCGCGGCGCCTGCAACGCGGCGGCTTCGCCTCCGAGCAGGCGGCGGCGGAGGCGCTCGAGCGGCTGCTCGAGCAGTTACGGCGCGAGCACGGCCTGGTGGAGACGCCGACGCTGGCCGAATTCGTCGACGTCTATCTCGCCCAGCACGAGGGCGAGCGGGAGACGGTCGAGAAGCTTCGTTGGCTGCTGGCCAAGGCGGTGCGCGTCTTCGGCGAGCGGCGGCTGAGCCAGCTTCGCTCGCCCGCGATCGCGGCGTGGCGGATGACGATCCCGGCCGGCCACCGCTTCGAGGCGACCCAGGCGCTCCGCCAGGTGCTCGCACGGGCGGTGAGCTGGGGACTGCTCGATGTCAACCCCGCCAAGCTCGGCGTCGAGAACCTGCAGCGCAGGTACACGGAGAAGCGCCCGTTCGAGTCGTGGGACGAGCTCCACGCGCTCGCCGGCACCATCGGCCCGCGCCACGGGCCGATGGTGCTCTTCGCCGCCGGAACCGGGCTCCGCCCCGAGGAGTGGCTCGCGCTCGAGCACCGAGACATCGACCGCGAGGTCCAGGTCGTCTACGTTCGCCGCACGCTCCGAAACGGCCGCATCACCAGAAGGCCGCCGGGATCGAGCCGCGGCGGCGAGTCTACGATCTGCGGCATACGTTCGCGACCTTCGCGCTCCGAGCCGGCATCTCCACCTTCGACCTCTCCCGCTACATGGGAACAAGCCTGGCCATGATCGACCGCCACTATGGCCACCTCGCCCGCGACGGGCGCGAGCACGCAATCAGACTGCTCGACACGTACACGGCGCCCGCCGAACCGCTCGATGTCCACGCCGTGGACGCTGGGTGGACACCGAACACGGTCGAAGACGCCAACCGTGGCAACGGAAGGGGCGGCTAAGCAGGAAAAACCTTGAAGCCCTCTGACGGACTCGAACCGTCGACCCCCTCCTTACCCTCGCTTTTCGGGGCCTGTTCATTTGCCACCGGTTGCCACTGGTTGCGCCCGCTAGGCTCCATAAACGCTCCATACTCTCCGCGCGGATCCGTGATGAGAAGACGGATTTGGGAGCGATCGAGTCCCCGACAGAACGCGTGACCACCTTCTGTAGAGAAGGGGTCGTCGGCTTCTGCATGAGCGACCTTCCCGATGAGTCCTCTTGTGGCGGGGATCGACCGTCAGGACCGTGGGGTGCCGTGGGTCGCTGCCGTTCCCTGTACGCGATGTCAGGATCTGGTCTCGGCCAGGAGTTGCCAGATGCGGCGCGGGTCGAGCGGCAACTCATTGATCTCGACGCCAAGCGGCAAGAGTGCGTCGACGATCGCGCTTGCCAGGACAGCCGTGGGCGGGATGATGCCGACCTCGCCCGCTCCTTTCATGCCCCCAGGGACGTCCGGCGCGGGCGTCTCAAGCAACTCGAGCTCGATGTCCGGTACGTCGGCGGCGGTGGGCAGCAGATAGTCCATGAGCGACGTCGTCTGCAGCTGGCCTGCGTCGTCGTACACGAGCTCTTCCAGCATGGCGCTGCCGATCCCCTGGACAACGCCGCCATAGATCTGCCCCTCGACGATCGTGGGGTTGATCAGCGTTCCCGAATCGTTCACGACCACGTAGCGCTCGATCTCGAACTTCCCTGTGTCCGGGTTCACTTCGACAACTGCTGCGTGGGCGCCGTACGGATAGTTGCTCGTGGACGGACTGAAGAGATGTGACTCCTCGAGGGCGGGCGGGATCTCGTCCGGGAGGTTGTGTCCGAGGTGAGCCTCCCGCGCGACGTCGGCGATGTCGATGCCCGTAGCCGGCGAGCCGCGCGGGAACGCACGACCGTCGGCCAGTTCGATGTCCGCCTCACTCGCTTCGAGGATGTGCGCCGCAATCCGCCGTACCTTGTCAGCGAGCTCGTCCGCGGCGAGGAGCACGGCCGACCCGGCGACGACGGCGACTCGGCTCGCGATCGTTCCTGCTGGGCTGTAGGGAGTGAGCGCGCTGTCCCCCTGCACGACGATGACGTCTCGCTCGGGGTCGATTCCGAGCCGCTCCGCGCAGACCTGCGCCAGCGTGGTCGCGCTCCCCTGTCCCTGCGAGGACGCGCCGGTGAAGACGGTGACCTTGCCGGACGCGTCCATGCGAACGAGAGCGGTCTCGTAGTTTCCGTAGGCGACACCCGCTGACCCGAGCACGCGAGAGGGAGCAAGTCCCGCCGCCATCACGAACGGCGCGATCCCCATGCCGAGGTACCTGCCCTCCTTCCACGCCTGCTCCTGCCGCCCGCGGAAGCCCGCGTAGTCGACCAGCTCGAGCAATCGTTCGAACGCCTGCGCGTAATCGCCGCTGTCGTAGCGGTGGTGGGTGATGCTCTCGTAGGGCATCGCCTCGGCGGGGATCAGGTTCCGTCGCCGGAGGTCGGCGCGGTCGAGCCCGAGCCGGCCGGCCAGGCGATCGAGCAGCCGCTCCATCACGAACGTCGCCTGGGGAGCGCCGAATCCCCGGTAAGCACCGCTCGGCACCTTGTTCGTCACGACCCCGACGATTCCCATCCGGTAGTTCCGGATGCTGTAGGGGCCGGGCAGCATCGCAGCCGAGAGCACGGCCGGCCCGATGCCGTGGTTCGAGGAGTGGCCTCCGCTGTCGTAGAGGACGCGGCCGCGGACGCCGAGAACGCTCCCCTCCTCGTCGGCCGCAAGCTCGACGTCCCAGACCTGCTCCCGGGCGTGGAATGTCGCGAGGAAGTGCTCGCGCCGGTCCTCTATCCACTTCACCGGCCGACCGAAGCGTCGAGCGAGAACGCAGACGAGGACGTCCTCCGGATAAGCGTGATCCTTCGGGCCGAAGCTCCCGCCGACGTCGGGCGCGACGACGCGGAGCTTGTGCTCGGGCCAGCCGCACGTCTGCGCGATCATTGTTCGCACGAGGTGCGGCGTCATGGTCGAGGTCCAGAGGACAACCCCGTCGGTCGCACTGTCGTAGTCGGCGAGGGATGCGCGCGGCTCCAGCGGCATCGCCGCCTGGCGTTGGAGGCGATAGCGTCCGGAAACGCGGACCGGCGCCGCCGAGAAGCACGCCTCGACCTCACCCCCCTCGAGCACGGCCTCGGCGAAGACATTTGTGCCCCAGTCCGGGTAGAGAAGCGATGCGCTCGCGTCGAGCGCATCTTCGGCGCTGACAATCGCCGGAAGCTCGTCGATCTCGAGCGCGACGAGGTCGACAGCGTCTTCGGCGACATACCGGCTGTCGGCGACGACGATCGCGACCGGATGGCCGGCGTAGTAGACGCGGTCGGTCGCGAGCACGGGGTTCGACACGTTTCGCTGCCCTGGCGGCAGGGTGTTCACCCTCAGCTCGCCCACGCCGAGGCCGGCGAGGTCGCCGGCCGTGAGCACGCTGTGGACGCCCTCTAGGGCAAGGGCGTTGCGCGCGTCGATCCCGCGGAGGAGCCCGTGCGCGACCGGGCTTCGCACGAGCGCCGCGTGGAGCATCGCCGGGAGGTCGATGTCGTCCGCGTAGCGGCCGCGGCCTGCGATCAGTCGCGGGTCCTCGAGCCGCCGGATTCGCCTGCCGAGCGCCATCAATTCGACTTCTCCCGGAGGGCGGCGGCGCGCCGGACCGCGCGCACGATGCCCATGTACCCGGTGCAGCGGCAGATGTTGCCGGATAGCCGCTCCCTGAGTTGGCGATCGTCGAGCTCCGGAACCTCGTCGAGAAACGCCGCGATCGAGAGGATGAAGCCCGGCGTGCAGAAGCCGCACTGGAGGCCGTGCTCCTCCGAAAAGGCCTGCTGCAGGGGGTGGAGGTCACCGGGCTCGCCCAGGCCCTCGATCGTCGTCAGCGACCTCCCCGACGTCTGCACAGCGAACAGCAGGCACGAGCGAACCGCCTGCCCATCGAGCAGCACGGTGCAGGCGCCGCAGACGCCGTGCTCGCAGCCGACGTGGGTTCCCGTGAGCCCGAGCTCGTGACGGAGGAAGTCCGAGAGGAGCAATCTCGGCTCGATCTCCCGGAGGTACCGGCGCGAGTTGACCCTCAGCTCGACCGTGACCGCGCCGCTCGGCTCCATCAGCCGATTTCCTCCTCGTCAAGGGCACGGTTCGCTGCGCACCGAAGCGCCCGCACCATCAGGGCCCCAGCAAGGTGGCGGCGGAACTCCGCCGAGGCGTGGACGTCGTCGTAGGGTTCCAGCGTCTGGCGCACCTCCCCCGCGAGTTCCTCGAAGAGTTCGTCAGCGGGTCGCTGCCCGCGTAGGCCGGCTGCCGGCGCCACGGGGATCGGACCTGGGCCGACTCCTGCAAGCGCGAGCCGAGCCTCGGCGATCGTCCCGTCGGGCCCGATCGAGACCTCCGCCGCCGCTCCAGCGAGGGCGAGGCCGCGATGACTGCGGGTGAACTCGAGAAAGGCGACGCCGCGCCGCCCCGACGGTTGTGGCGCAAACCGCACCGCTGTAACCAGCTCGCTGGGCTCGCGCGCGGTGAGGACCGGACCGCGGAAGAAGGCCTCTGCCGGCACCTCCCGGCTCCCGGCACGGCTGGTCAGGACGACCGAGCCAGCCAAGGCGACGAGCACCGTCGGATACTCGGCGGCCGGGTCGGCATGGGCGACGCTGCCGCCGATCGTGCCCCGGCTCCGGATCTGGAAATGGCCAATCAGCGGCGTCGCCTCGACGAGGAGGGGAACGGCCGCGTGCAGCTCTTCGGAAAATTCGATCTCGCACTGCCTCGTCATCGCACCGATCGTGGCGCCGCGGTCGTCGGCCTCGATCCCGCGCAGCTCTTCGAGACCGTCGAGGTCGACGAGCACCTCGGGCCGGGCGAGCCGGAAGTTCATCAGCGGCACCAGGCTCTGACCACCGGCGAGGAGCGCACACTCGCTGCCGTACTCGTCCAGATATGCAAGCGTCTCTTCGACGCTCGCAGGCTTGAGGTATCGGAACGGGCTGGGCTTCACGCGAGAGGTATGGCGACGACGCCGGACTGATCCGGATCGTAACTCGGACAGCCGAAACAATCCGACGTGTTCACATCGAAGGCGAATTGCCGTGTCCACCCCCGGTCGACCTGACCTGGCGGACGGTGTTCGACGTGGATCGCATCGGGGCGACCCGAGCTGCTTCCGCGGACAGCTGCCCTTTAACGGCAGAGCTGCTGTGGAGCTCGCGCACTCCTGTGCAGCGATCAGCACGCGGCGGATGTCCTTCCTGCCGCCTGGACTGGAGGTGATCACGGTGATGCAGCAGGGACAGGTCTTCCAGCAAGTCGAAAAGCACCGGCGCGCCGTGGGCGTATCGCTATCGCCTCGGTGGTCGCGGCTCGAGGAGGGTGCAGCGCAGCGGCTTTGCCTCTGAGCAGGCGGCGAGCGAGGCGCTCGAGCGCGAGCTCGACCGTGTTCGCCGCGGGCGGCGAATCTCGCGCAGCCTTACGTTCGCGGAGCTCGTCGAGGTGTACCTGGCTGTGAGCTGGGGGATGATCGACGTCAATCCGGCCAAGCATGGGATCGACAATCCGCAACGCCGACGAACGGAGAGCGTCCCTTCGAGTCCTGGGACGAGCTGTACGCGCTGCCAGTGTGCTCGGCCCCCGGTTCGGGCCGCTCGTCGTCTTCGCGGCAGACTCGCGCCCGGTGGTCGAGCGCGAGGGGGAGAAGGTTGGCGTGTATGCGATCACCAGCGCGGCGAGCCACGCGGCGACGTAGCCGTAGAGGCCGATGTGGTGGTACAGGTATCCGGTCGGGCTGTTCATCGCGAGCTCGAGCCCTCCCCCGACGAGGGTCACGAAGAGGACGACGAGCCAGCCGCTGCGGCGACCCTCGCGGAAGAGCGTGAGCGCGATCACGCCTAGCAGGACGCCGGTGATGGCGGCGTAGGCGCCCGCCATGAAATAGTGGACGGTGGCGTGCGGCTCCGACCAGGAACGTTCGTGGATCGCGAGGCGCATCGCCCAGGAGCCGTGCTCACCGCTGGCGACCAGGGCGCCCCAGACGACGAGTGCGCACGCCGCGTTCATCGGGCCGATGCGCCGCCGGAAGGCGATGAGCGCCAGCGTCGGCGCGAGGATGACGCTGAGAGCCCCCACCTGGATCCAGAGCGGGTACGGCTGGTCGTCGTACATGCCGGCGAGGTTAGGGCCGGCGTGCGCCTTCCGCATCGATGAAAACCCCACTCTTCGCGTCGTCCGGAGCGCGGCGCGTGCCGGCCCCGAGGAAGGTGAGCACCGCGTGGACGCGCCGGTTCTCGCCAGCGTCCGCAGGGAGGTCGAGCTTGCCGAGGATGCTGCGCACGTGCGCTTCGACCGTCTTGCGGGTGACGAAGAGCTCCTCGGCGATGCCGCGGTCAGTCTTGCCCTGGGCGATCAGCGCGAGCACCTCGCGCTCGCGCGGTGTGAGCTCGGCGAGCGGGTCGCGGGCGGCGGGCGCGCGGAGAAGCTCTTCGACGAGCGAGGGCTCCACCACGGTTCCTCCCGCCGCGACCTGCTCGAGCGCGGCGACGAACGCGGCGATGTCGGCGATCCGGTCCTTGAGCAGGTAGCCGACCCTCTCCGAGACCCCGGTGACGAGCTTCAGCGCGTACTCGACGTCGACGTACTGGGAGAGGACGACGGTACCCACCTCGGGGTACGTCTCGCGGATCTCCTGGGCGGCCCGCAGTCCTTCGTTCGTGTAGGTGGGCGGCATGCGGATGTCGATCACGGCGACGTCGGGCGGATCGGCGGCGACCAGCCGGACGAGCTCCTCGGCGGTGGCGGCTTGCGCGAGGACGTTGATGCCTTGGTCGGCGAGGAGTCGCGCGAGGCCCTCGCGGATGACGATGGCGTCGTCGGCAAGGATCACGCGCATGGGATCGCCGCCGTGACTCGTGTGCCTCCACCGGGCGGGCTCTCGACGTGCAGGCGGCCGTCGAGGGCTTCGACGCGGTCGCGGAGCCCGCGCAGCCCGGCTCCGGCCGCGTCGGCGCCGCCGGCCCCGTCGTCGGTGACGTCGATCGCGACGCGGCCGTTCGCACGCGTGATCTCGATGCTGACGCGGGTGGCGTTTGCGTGCTTGGCGACGTTGGCGAGCGCCTCGGCGGAGACGAAGTAGGCGGTCGCCTCGACCGCGACGGGCAGGCGTCCCGCGCAGACGGTCAGCTCGACCGGGAAGGACGTGCGGCGTACGAGCGCGGAGAGCGCCGGAGCGAGCCCTTCCTCGGTCAGGAGCGCCGGGTGAATGCCGCGCGCGAGGGCGCGCAGCTCGCCGAGGGCGCCGACGACCTCCGCATCAGCTTCGGCGAGCAGATCGTTCACCTCGGCGACGCCGTCGGCGAGCCGGCCGCGGGCGAGTTGGAGCGCCAGCCGGATCCCGAGCAGCCGTTGCTGCGCGCCGTCGTGGAGGTCGCGCTCGAGGCGGCGCCGCTCTGCGTCTCCTGCCTCGACGATCCGTGCCCGCGAGGCGCGCACCTCCTCGAGCTGGGCGCGCAGCTCTGCCTGCAGACGCGCGTTCTCGAGCGCGAGGCTGGCGGCGGCGCCGACCGCCTGGACGAGCTCCGGGTCGTCGAGCAGCGCGGGGTCGTGGACGAGGGCTGCCAGGCGTATCCCGTCGTGCTCGAGCAGGGTGACCGCTCGTCCGGGATCCTCCTCCGGGTCGAACGCGGTCCCGTCCGGGTCGACGTAGCGTTCGCCCTCGGGCAGCCAGAAGGCGAGCTCGAGGGACGGGTCGCCGAGCGTGCGCGCGATCGCGTCGCGCACCTGCGACGGTCGCAGCGGCGAGGCGAGCTCCACGACGAGATCCGCCACGGCCGAGCGGTGCAGTCGCGTGCGCAGCAGACCTGCGAGAAAGGCAAGCGGCACGATGCCGACGGCGACTAGGAAGACCAACAGCAGGACCGAGCCCTCCGGCGTGTCGTAACTCGGATAGTGGGTCAGCAGGGCCGCGCCGAGGAAGAGCACGAGCGCTCCGCTCCAGAGCACGGGTGCGAGCGCGCGGCGAGCAGGCGCGCTCGCCGTACGCCAGCGACGTGCCAAGAGGACGGCGGCGGCTACGAATAGACCCGCGAGGGCCACGTCGGCCGACAGCTCTAAGGCGTCTGCCAGACCGCGATTGTCGTCGACAAGCAGCAGATTGCGGGGTCCGCCTACGAAGAACGGATCGTCGGGGCCGCGGAAGAGTTGCGCGCCGAGACCGGCGACGAGGAGAACGTCGGCGTAGACCGCTGCCACGACGACCCACTCGATCGGCGAGGAGAGCCGCCCGCGCGGGAAGGCGACGAACAGGTGCACGGCGACGGCCAGGAATAGACGGTCGGTGATTCCGAAGACGGTGGACGGAAGCGACGCCTCCCAGAAGCTGGGAAGCCACGTGAAGACCAAGAAGCCTGCCGCGGCCATCAGTGCGCCCGTGTGGTTGTTCGAACGTTTCCACCAGGCGATCAGGCCGGCGAGGATCCAGAGCGACCCGAGTACGACGAAAGCCACCACGAGCGGCGGCTCGATGTTCAGCCTGCCGCCGGAGCGGAAGAACGTCAACGTGAGTGCGCCCCAACCCACTGCCAGCGCCCCGAGTCCGAGCAGCAGGACGTGGAGCCGACGGCTCACGGCGAGCTCCGCGCCATGGCGGCAAGCGCCGCTCCCGACAGGTCATCCTTGTGGATGAAGCCCCGCGCGAGACTGCGCTCGAGCCGCTCGCCGAAGTCGGCCGCTTCCCGGCTCGACGTGAGGACAACGACCGGTCCGTCGCCGTTCTCCACGAGCCGCTCGGCCACCGCGAACCCGTCCATGTCCGGCAGAACGATGTCGAGCAGGACGAGCTCTGGACGCAGCTCCTCGACCGCGGCCACGGCCGAGGCACCGTCTTCCGCCTCGCCGATGACCGTGAATCCGTCAGCCTCCAGGAGCCGACGGGCGAAGCTGCGGTACCCGGTGTGGTCGTCCACGATCAGCACCGTCTGCGGCACGTACGGATCGTCTCATGCGGGCCGGGGCGGAGCATTGGGGAAATCCCCAATCTTCGGCCGCGCCAGCGAAGGATCGGGGATTTCATCGATGCGGCTTCACATGCCGAGGCCTAGCGTCGTCGCCATGAGCAACGATGGAATCCTACGCATCGGGGCCGTCGCCGCTGTCACGGGGGCGGTCGCTCAACTCGTCGCGACGGTGCTCGAGCCGGATTGGGGTGGTGATCCCGGCGAAGCTGTCCGCGTTGTCGCGAACAGCGGGTTCTGGATCGGTGACCGGTTGCTCGATCTCGTCGGGCTCCTGCTTACCGTCGCCGCCCTCAGCGTGGTCGCGCGCACATTCACCGAAGGGGCTGGAAGGGACTGGGCCCGCCTGGGCCAGCCGTTCCTCGTCTTGTTGGGCGCGCTCGGCTCGGTCGCCATCCTCGCCGGCGCGACCATGAAGGACGTTGCGGACACCTGGGCCGGCGCGGTGCCCGGGGCGAAGCAGTCGTACCTGGCCGTCTTCGACACCACGACCTACGCGACCGAGGCCATGTTCTTCGGCGCTTTCATGGCCCTCGCCTTGTATTTGGCCACGCTCGCTCTGGCGATCCTGAGCAGCGCCGTCTACGCGCACTGGATCGGGTGGGGCGCAGTCGTCAGCGCAGCGCTGATTCTTGTCGGAAACCTGGGTTCGATCGTCACCGAACCCGCCTGGCTTGCGGTGCTGGCCGGCTTCGCGCTCTTCCTTGCTCTGCTCGTCGCGCTCGGCGTGGCGATGTGGCGCGTCGCCGCGACGCCGCGTGGACGGCGAAGTGCTTCGCCGGCCGCTGACTCGCATATCGCATGAGAGAAGGAAACCGACCATGCTGGTCAAGCTGTCAGTCCGGCGCTCTGGGCAGCTGTGCGGTCGCGGGACCGGTCCTCTTTACGGTGGCGTGGTTGGTCGCCTGGAGCGTCCAGGACGTCTATAGCCCCCGACGCGAGGACATCAGCGCACTCGCCGCAATCGACGCGCAGCACGCGTGGATCATGAGCGCCGGCATTATCACGCTAGGCCTCGGCCTCATCGCGCTCGGCCTGGGTCTCGTAGGCGTGATTCATGACGGCCGCAGCGCAACGGTCGGGCCCATTCTGCTTGTTCTGGCCGGCGTCAGTTTTGCGGGGGCGGGGCTGGCGCACAACGATTGCAGCTCGGAGTTGCAGGCCTGTAAGGAACGAGTGAGCTCAGGCGACGTGTCCTGGCATCACAGCGTGCATGACGTTCTTGGCGTCGCCGTATTCCTCATCTTGGCGGTCGCACCGCTGGTGTTCGCCCGAGCGTTCCAGGCGGACAGTCGCTGGAGCGAACTCCGACGCTACTCGCTCTTGAGTGGGGCGCTGACGTTCGCTCTGCTGGTCGTTTTCGGTTCCGAACTCTTCGCTGGTTGGAATGGCCTTGTCCAGCGGGTCTTGATCCTCGTACCACTGTCGTGGATCGCCGTGCTCGGGGCCCACCTCATGAAGATCGCGGGCGGCTGGGAGGCTGGGAGGTTGTTCACCTCCGAAGGCACCGGGGAAAGGCTGACTAGGTAGGACGCTCGAACATTTCTGAGCACTCGGGCGGGCGGAAGAACTTCCTGGACACCTCCAGACTCGAGTGCTTGGAAGACGTGCCCGAGTGGTCCGGGAACGTCGCGTAGCCAGTTGGATGCGCTGCCGAAGATGTGTCCCCCAACGCTTGGGCTGGAGGTCGGTTACGGATACTCGCAGATCAGCTGGACTACGTCGTCGGCGTCGATCCGCACCGAGACGCGCACGCGGTCGCGGTCGTGCATGTGCTCAGCGGCGCGGTCGTCTTCGAGACGACGGTTGCCGCGACAAGCGACGGCTATGCGCAGGCGCTGAGGCTCGTCGACGTGCACGCTGATGGTCGGCGCGCGTTCGCTGAAGGCACGGGCTCGTTCGGAGCCGGTCTAACGCGCTTCCTGAGCGGCTGCGGTGAGCGGGTGCTCGAGGT
The DNA here is from genome assembly GCA_045403015.1 of Gaiellaceae bacterium. Taxonomy (GTDB): domain Bacteria; phylum Actinomycetota; class Thermoleophilia; order Gaiellales; family Gaiellaceae; genus Gaiellasilicea. Next base: position 29,535 of record JAXIPI010000452.1, read on the forward strand.
TGGCAGGCTGCGCCGCGAACTCCGCTCGGGCGGCAAGACGGACGCACTTGACGCTGTCCGGGCCGCCCGCAGCGTGCTTGCCCAGGAACGGCCGGCGACGCCGCGGGCCGGCGGTGAACGCAAGGCCCTGCAGGCGTTGGTGGCCGCCCGCGAGGGAGCGGTCAACGCCGAATGCGCCGGGCTAGGGCAACTCCGAGATCTGCTGGTTACAACCCCTGAACTGCAGGGCCAGCTTTCATTGTGCCTCGCGGTTAACCGTCGTCGGCCGCGATCTTTGAGCGCAGCGCCGACTCGAGCCGCCTAAGCGCCAAGTCAAGGGTGCCCCGCTGCGCGCGGAGTAGATCGAGCGCCGAGAGCACCTCCTCATCCTGGCCGACCTTGATCTCAACGCTGCCGCCGGCAAGGAGCCGCGTCGACTGGGCGATCTTCGCTGCGACAGACGGACCATCACGCGTCCTGGTTTTCAGGATCGCGACAAGTGCTGCGGCGTCTGACGCCGGGACGCCGATGACCTTCCGCTGGCCTCCCACATCGACGATGAACTCGACGACCTGAGGGCCGGTCACGTTCTCGCCCGCCATCCGCTAGCCGCACTCCTACGTCGTCAACCACTGCGTGCTACGAGCTGCAAGACGACCTCGAGCCTTCGGGCCACAGAGATCAGCCGTTTTACGCCCAGCGGCCTAGGCGTCCAAGGAGAGGGGCCAATCCGGAGGTCGCCCGTCTTGCAGCTCGCATCGAGCGTACCGCCCACGGTCCGCTGAGACCACTAGACGATTTAGGGGACGATCGTGAACGGCAGCGGCGCGCGGCTGGGCGCGCTGCAATCTGCCCCGAATCCTGGACGAAAGGCGGTGTCTCCTCGCCTCCGCAACGTGCGATGGTTCGGCGGGCGGCTCGTTTTCTGACTGCCGCGTCTGGGACTGACGGCAAAGTTGGACCTGACGCAGCAGCGACGCTAGAACGGCCGCCCGTCTTGCGCTGTGCGCCTTCGGGACGTGTGCCTTACTCGGCGCAGCCTGACTTTCTACCCCTGTTGCGTGGTGATTGAGCCGAGCGTCTCTTCGAGCATCACGATCGGAACGTCAAGCAGCACACCCAGCTCCGCGAGGTAGCCTCGTCGGCCCTCGGCGACCGCGCCTAGCGCCTCGATGAGCTCCTTCGGAACGTCCAGCTCGCTGACCGCAGACACGAGTTGGTTGAGCCGTTCCTCGTCAACGGCCCGGTGCTCTTCGATCATCGCCCGTAGGCGCGTAAGGGCCTATATGGCCTCGCGCAGTTCAGCGGCGACCCGTTCGCTCACAGGCACAGGCGTATCCCCACGCCCGAGCGTTGGCTCGACACGGGCGGGAATGGGATTGACCCCATTTTGCTAGTCGATCCTTGAGGCCACCACGACTCCCGGCCAGAAGCCACCCGCGAA